>JAGQNK010000020.1 GCA_020428105.1 Candidatus Saccharimonadota bacterium | reverse complement strand
ACAGGATCAATATGGCTTCACAGATCAAGAGTTCCAGGCAGCCAATGACGTTGATGCAGTAGGCACCATGCTGGCGCTTGGTGTTCAAGAGATTATCGCAAGAAAATCATAACTAGTAGCATCTATGGCAAAATTCCCGCTCACTTTCGTAGGCGGGATTTTAGCTTTATAGTTTTTGACAGTAACGTCGAGCGCTAACGTTTGCGGCGTCTCTTGAGTCCAGCAACCTGCAAACGTACAGCGTGCCTATCTATCATTCCCTGAGCATGCTCTAACGAAACTTGATCCTTGGCCTCAGCTTTCATTTGCTGGGCTAGCTCATACGCTGCCTTAGCTTCTGCTTCATCGATGTCTGCTTCGTGATCAGCTTCGTCAACTAGGATAGATAGAACGTTGTCAGATACTTCAATAACTCCACCATTGGTGACGAAATAGTCCATAAAGTCATCTGGGTCACTAGACTTTCTGCGGACTTTTATGATGCCATGTGTTGCCACGCTAATCATCGGCATGTGACCGGGCAAAACTCCAATCTGACCAGACATAGTTGGTATTTGTACTTCGTATACGTCGTCGTCAAACTTCGTTCCGCTGATAGTTTCTAGCCGTAGGCGAATTAGTGACATTATTTCTCCTTTGAGACGACAACTTCATCAATGCCACCCTTCATATAGAAGGCAGATTCTGGCTTATCGTCATGCTTGCCGTCCAAAATCTCACGAAATCCAGCAATAGTATCTTGAAGTGAGACGTACTTACCAGAAATACCCGTAAAGACCTCACCAACAAAGAATGGCTGTGTAAGAAAGCGTTGAATACGACGCGCTCTTGCTACCGTTTGTTTATCCTCGTCGGACAACTCTTCCATACCGAGGATTGCAATAATATCTTGTAGATCTTTGTAGCGTTGTAATACTCGCTGAACTTCACGAGCAACATTGTAGTGATCATCGCCGACAATTTCGGCGTCCAAGATAGTTGAACTAGAATCGAGAGGATCCACTGCAGGATACAGCCCAAGCTCTGTCAGAGCGCGGTTCAACACAATAGTTGAGTCTAGGTGAGCAAAAGTAGTAGCCGGCGCCGGATCAGTAAGGTCGTCAGCAGGGACATAAACAGCCTGAACGGATGTAATCGAGCCTTTGCGTGTTGAGGTGATTCTTTCCTGCAAAGCACCCATTTCTTGCGCCAAGTTTGGCTGATAACCAACAGCAGAAGGCAAACGACCGAGTAGCGCTGACACTTCTGCACCTGCCTGGGTAAATCGGAAAATATTGTCTACAAATAATAGGACGTCGTTACCCTTGTCCCGGAAACCTTCAGCGATAGTCAAACCGCTTAGACCAACACGCAAACGTGCTCCAGGTGGTTCGTTCATCTGCCCAAATACCAACGAAGTCTTGTCCAGAGTTCCAGAATCAGCCATTTCGTTGTACAGATCATTTCCTTCGCGGGTTCGCTCGCCAACACCAGCAAACACCGAGTAACCACTATGGAACTTGGCAATGTTGTTAATCAACTCCTGAATAAGCACTGTTTTGCCAACACCAGCTCCACCAAACAAACCAACTTTACCACCCTTAGTAATTGGTGCAATCAAGTCAATTACCTTGATGCCAGTCTCCAAAATCTCAACATCGCCGGACTGATCGATCAACGGGGGAGGACTCTTGTGAATTGGTGCTGTATTCTTGAAAAAACCACCCTTGCCATCAATTGGCTCGCCTGTAACATTAAACATTCGTCCGAGGGTTTCATCGCCAATTGGCACACTAATAGCCTTGCCAGTATCGATAACTTCTGCGCCACGCTCCAAACCGTCGGTGCTACTCAGCGAGATTGCGCGCACCGATGATTCGCTAAGGTGCTGAGCTACCTCAAAAACAATCTTCTGACCGTCTAGTTCAGTCTCTAGTGCATTATAAATCGCTGGTAAGTTATCCTTAGGAAACTCAATGTCGACGACCACGCCAACGATTTGTGCGATCTTTCCTTTTACATGTTCTCTTGTTGCTGTTGCCATTATTACTCCTTTGTCTCTAATTCATCTGATTGAACTGTTACTTCTCCAACGTCATCGCCAAAATATTCAGAAGGATCTGGAAAATAAGTGTTTACACCTGGAAAGCGCTCAGTTCCATCGGCGTGCCATCGATTGAATTCATCGGATGGTTCACTAAATATTGGTAGTGTCTCACTCATTTGATTGCCTCTGCTCCACTAGTTATTTCTGCTAATTCTTGTGTAATTGCGGCTTGTCGGGCGGTATTAAACTCAAGTGTCAAATCATCAATTAGATCAGAGGCATTGTCTGTAGCGTTCTTCATTGCTAACATGCGCATTGAGTGCTCTGATGCAAAACTCTCCAAAATTGCTTGCCATATCTGAACCTCAATAAGTCTCATGGCTACATTATCAAGAACATCCTGTGGGGACGGCTCAAACGTCGTGTTGTCCAATTTTGTGAGATCTTCTTCGGTCTCCTCAAACGTAGCTGGTAACACTTGCATCAGCCGCGCATTTTGAACAAGGTTTGACTGAAATTCTGTATACAATAACTCGACATCATCTACCGCACCAGAACTGTACTGTTCGGCGATAGTTTTGAGCAACGGGCGCAATTCATTAGCCGTCGGCTGGTCACTGAAATTATTGTAAATCGCCAACAACTCAACACCTTCTAAAGACCTAACAAAGTTGGCACCTTTTTTGCCAATGGTAATAACCTTTGAATGAATATGTTTTTGTCGATCTTCACGAATCCTACTTGTCAACAGCTTTAGGATATTCGCATCATATGCTCCGGCAAGCCCTTGATTGCTAGTGACGATAATATATAGCTGATTCTTGACAGGCCGAACTGTAAACAGTGGGTGAGACTCCACCTCGGTGACGTTACTGAGCCGCGTCAATAGAGAATAGGCAGCCACACGATAACTCCGCGACCGTTGAGCATGCTCTTGGGCGCGCCGCATTTTGCTTGCCGCCACCAGCTCCATAGCTTTGGTAATTTGACGAGTGTTCTTGACCGATCCAATGCGTCTTTTTAGGGTTATTGTATTTGCCATTCAATCAGATCCTATTTCTTGGCTTTCTTTTTCTCTGGCTCCGTGTTTTCATGCTGGTAACTCTTTGCCACCTTGTGAGCAATGTCTAAGATAATCTTCTTTGCTTTCTCATCTGGCTCATCCCCAGTGTTCAGAGAGGTAACCAGCTTCTTTTGCTCGTTCTTAAGTTCGCGCAATAAGTTTGCTTCTGCGATGTTAATCTTGTCCAGTGGTACTTTGTCAAACGCACCTTCGGTTGCCGCATACAACATCGCGTACATCTCCCAGATTGAGAGAGGACTAAACTGTGGCTGCTTCAGCAACTCAGTCAAACGCTGACCACGTTCAATTCGCTGCCTAGTGTCTGCATCCAGATCAGTAGAGAACTGACTAAATGCTGCGAGTTCGCGGAATTGGGCTAGGTCAACACGTAGACCCTTTGATACACTCTTAATCGCTTTGGTTTGAGCACTTCCACCAACACGAGAAACCGACAAACCAACAGATATTGCCGGACGAATACCTTGATAGAATAGGTTTGTTTCGAAGAATATCTGACCATCAGTGATAGAGATAACGTTCGTTGGAATATAGGCACTAATATCACCAGCCTGGGTTTCGATAATAGGCAAAGCAGTCAGAGAGCCTGCACCAAGTTCATCGCTAAGTTTAGCTGCGCGCTCGAGTAGACGAGAATGCAGGTAGAAGACATCGCCTGGGTATGCTTCTCGACCTGGAGGTCGTCGTAGTAACAACGACATCTGGCGATATGCCGCAGCGTGCTTGGACAGATCGTCATAAATGATCAATGCATGCTGTTTATTGTCGCGGAAATACTCACCCATAGCCGCACCAGCATATGGCGCCAAATATTGCATGCTAGCTGGATCAGCAGCTGATGTGGCTACCACGATTGTTTGATCCATAACGCCTTCACGCTTGAGGCGCTCGACAAGACGAGCCACTTTGCTCAGTTTCTGGCCGATAGCCACGTAAATATTTATCACACCGGTCTTTTGGCGATGCTGGTTAATCATCGTATCGACTGCCACTGCCGTCTTGCCAGTCTGTCGGTCGCCAATCAGCAATTCACGCTGTCCACGACCGATTGGTACCATAGCGTCAATTGCAGAAATACCAGTCATCAGAGGCTCGTGAACACTCTTACGCTCTAGTACACCGGGAGCTGGCTTTTCAACACGACTTGTCTGGGCAGTCTTGATATTACCTTTGCCATCTAGAGCTTGTCCGAGCGGGTTAACAACACGACCCACCAGTTCGGGTCCAACCGGAACTTCCAAAACCTTACCTGTTAGTTTTGCGGTGGCTCCAGCCTTGATAACTGTGTCATCACCAAGAAGCACTGCGCCGATTTCATCTTCTCCAAGATTGAAAGCAAAAGCCGTTACAGCCACTCCTTCTGTAGACTCAATCTCGATCATTTCGCTAAAGCCACAATTGGTCAGACCGTAAATCCAAGCCACACCATCACCAACCTTGGTAACAATGCCGACTTTTTCTATCTCTGGCCGAGACTTAAGCTCGTTTATAGCTTGGCGAATGTCTTGTGATAATTCTTTGATTGATATATTTTCCATTGACCTTAATCCTTAATGTTCGCCGTCAAGCGCTTGAATGTATCTAATTTTTCTCTAACCGTCATATCTAGCTGTTCGTTTGCCAAGGACACTTTGATACCGCCCACTACTGAAGTATCTATCTTTGAGATAACTATAATATCAGTAGCGTCCGGGAACTCAGTACGCAATATTGTATCGATGTCTGATAATATTCGGTTATCGATCTCGTGTGCGCTGGTTGCGACAGCTTCGATGATACCTTTTTGAGCTCGATATTCCATAACATCACGCAACAACACTTCAACGTCAGCTGTTTGGCCAGTATCCAGCAAATATGCCGCGATTTCACGAGCCAAGACCTTAGTATCACTAATGTTTAGCGTTCGCTCACCGATGACTTCAGCTAAATGATGTCGAGAAATCATAGAGATACGCTACTTTGTGCGCTTTCGTATAATTTTTTCGATAATTTCAGCGTCTTTTTTGGGATCGACCTTCTCCCCAACGATCGCTTCTGTAGCTTCCGAGACCAAACCGACGATGTCTTTTTCGAGCTTGCGCTTTGCTGCCTGCACATCTTCGTGAATACGCACTTCAGCGTCAGCCAACATAGTCTCTGTCTTGCGTTTGGTAGCTTTTTCGGCTTCACGCAATATCTCACGGGCCTCTTTGTTACCGTTGTCGATAATTCGGTCAGCTTCGTGCCTGGCCTCGCGTGTAATCCTTGCCGCCTCTTGGTCTAGCTTCTCCTTCTCTTGCTCAAGCTTACGCCCCAACCGCACTCCATCATCTATGACTTTGTGGCGATTGTTTAGCATAGATACAATCTTGTCAAAAGCAAATTTCTTTAGCAGGACAAACACCAGCACAAAAGTAACGATCTGAATCACAAACGCCTGAGGGCTAAAGCCAAGTATGCCACTTTCTGCGTGTTCTGCTGCACCTGATGATGCAAAATATATTGATAGCATTAGTAGTCTAGTCTCCGTCCGATTAAATAATGAATAGGGAAGCGAATACTAGAAGGGCCATCAACTCAACGATAGCAATGATGACGAAAACCTGTCCAAAGTATTTAGCTGCCTCTGGGTTACGACCAACAGCATTCATAAACGCAGAACCTATCAGGCCAATACCAATTGCTGGTCCGAGCATACCAAAGCCCATCATGATACCTTTGGCTAATACGTCTAGTTCCATTATATTATTTCTCCTTAAAACTTATTATTTACATTTAATGATATTAATAAACTATTACGCAGTCTGAGCGGTCATTTCATCGGCGGATTCACCCTTTTCTTCGGTGTCATGGCTATGCTTGATAGCAGCAGACAGATACATAATAGTCAGCATGGTAAAGATATAGGCTTGCAACGCCCCGACGAATAACTCTAGCAATATAAACGGCAGTGCCGTAACTGGTGCAGCAAAACTACCGAGATAGGTAAAGATCGCAATAATAATCTCTCCGATCGCAACATTTAGAAATAAACGTAGCGCCAGGCTGGCAATGCGAGTGAGCTCCGAAAACACTTCGAAAACTCCAAGTAAATACGTAGCAGGGTTCTTCAGGTTGCCCGCAAAGAAATGCCGCAGATATCCTTTAAGCCCATTTTCGCGAATGGCAAAATACTGCACCAGGATCATCATTATCGTTGAAGCAGCAAGTGTACCGTTCAAGTCTGCCGTAAATGGTCGAAGCAGTGGAGTGCCATTGTACGTCAATGCTTCACCAACGCCAGGCAACAAACCAAGCCAATTAGAAAACATCACGAAAAAGAACGCACTGGCAAAGAATGGGGCATAGTAAACTGCCTTCTTGCGTGAACCCATTGAATTTTCTATGGTACCGATTATAAACTCCGTACCGATTTCTACCAGTTGAGTAAAGCCACGTTTCGGCCGTATAGTCATACGCTGTGCGGTTATTACCAATATTATAATTATCAATAAAGAGCATATAAATCCATAGAACATTGAGTTGGTGACTCCAAAACCGCCAATTGTAAACAACTCTGCCGGTGTTATATGAATGGCCGGTCCACTCTTTTCTGTAGCTGCTATTATTTGCAGAATATTAAACATCGTTACTCCTGTTTACTGTTTTGGGACGCTTTGATTTCCGCTTATCAGAACCTTTTGACTCAGTAGTCATTTCGACATACGTTTTGTAAATTAACAAACTTGCTGCAAAAATTGCAATAAAAAATGCAGCCAAAGTCATTGATGGAGCTGAATCAAGTCGCTTATCGATCTGTACGCCGATAAAAATTGGGATGAGGACAATTACTGCCAGCCTCCAGCCCATGCCTATCATATTACTCAGTAGGGTAGTTTTGGCACTAGCAACAAGAAACTGATCCACGATTGGATCATCATCAAGATTCGACGTCTTGTGCTTCGAGCCTGTCTTACCCATACTTGAGCAGAGTATAACAGTAGTCACTCACTCTTTCAATATATATCAATCATATTAGGAAATTATATGGTTTTTTGTTTATAATATCTGGTATGAACTTCTTCGCACACAACGGTGTCGAGCACGCCACAAACAATCCGGTAAGCATGGCTCATGCGACCACACCAAACTATCTACTCATCGTTATTTTGTTGCTGATTATTCTAGCAATCAGCATCTTTATTATTACACGCATAAAACACAAGCCACAGTCATCGAAACTTCACCCAGTAGAGAAAAGTAACGACGGGGATTATTAATATGAAAACAGAAGTAATCATATACTCAACAACATGGTGTGGCTTTTGTAAAATGGCCAAAAACTACATGACACAACTAGGCGTCGCTTTTACAGAAAAAGATGTCGAACAAGACCCAGTTGCAGCAAATGAAGCGGTGCAAAAATCAGGTCAAATGGGAGTCCCGGTTATAGATATTAGCGGTACGATTATCGTAGGTTTCGATAAGCCCACCATAGACTCTGCCCTACAGTCTAATAATCTAGTTTAACTCCACATATAGCGTAGGGTATTGTAGTTTGCACACTAGTGGTATATAATCGCCACTGTAGGCAGGATCGAGGTCATGATTGAGGCAAATAATCTACTTCCAGATTTATCCTCTTCTCCGGAGCGGTTGATACTGTTTGTTCATGATAATTATTCAAACGGCTCCACGGAGCCGTTTTTTGACCGCGAAATATCACTGCACGATAAATTACTACAAGACACAATTACAGATTGTCTTGGCATGCCACACAAAGAATGGCCGGATTTCACATTTTCATTCTCACCGACATATATGGTTGGAGGTGGTGTTTTTGACACAACCCCCGAACGACGCTTGGCCAATACCATAAGAGCCATACGAAATGTAGCCCCGAACAGTATCGAGGAAGGCAAAGCCCAAGACGCTGATCTAAAATTACGTGCTACGGAGCGCTTTTTGAAAAAACCTATCATTGTAAAGCAGTCAGTCCTAGAGGTTAAACCTTTGGACGTTATCCCAGCAGATGTCTTTGCCGAACATTTTTTAGTCTACCTTGATACTCAAAATGACCCCACTTCACAAGCATTGAAACAAATACAGCAAGAATACGGGGACAAACTTGAGCCAAAAGTATTGCTGCGTCTTAGGAAAGATTTAATATTTGCAACAAAGCCAAAGACTATCGAACAAATGTATAAAAACTACGTCTCAAAAATGCATTCTGCTGGCGAAAGCTTGTTGCGCTTTATGATGCAATACTAAATACTAAGAACATATGAGTTTTGAAGATTATTCACAAAAAGACGCTGTTGTAATCGTTTATACCGGCGAAAGCAAAGGCAAGACCAGCGCTAGCATTGGTCTGATGGCACGTGCACTAGGAAGCCGATGGCGAGTAGCTTACATCCAGTTCATCAAATATTGGGGGGTGGGCGAGCATATCTTCATCCGTGACATCATGCCAATATACGAAGATTCTCTGTATTTTTACAAAGGTGGCAAAGGTTTTTATAATGCTGGTGACTTGAGCGAGCAACATATCTCAGAGGCACAACATAAACGGGCCGCAAAACAAACACACGAGAAGGCTCTTGACTGTGTTAGAACAGGCAAGTTTGATCTGGTCATCTGCGACGAGATCAATAATGCTGTACATGATGGGCTCTTGACCGAAGATCAGCTAGACAAACTATTCACTTCGCGCCACCCCAAGACCAGCCTGTGTCTTACCGGACGTGACTTTCCCGACAAGTTTCTGAAACATGTCGACATCGCCACGAATATGACCAAAATCAAACATCACTTCGATGACAAATTCCTGGCCAACAAAGGAATCGACTTCTAGACAGTGTCGAACCAGGTTGAGTGAAATATTTTACTTTCATCGTGCCTCATTGGAGATATGATTTATTAGTAAACGGGAGATGGAAATGAATGGACTGACAAGATTTGATCCGTTCGCAGAAATGCGCGCTCTACAAAAACAATTCTTTGGAGAGGAATGGGATAGCTGGGCAACACCACTGAAAAGCGTACAGCTCGCCACGACCGACGTATACACCCACGATGACAAGGAGCTTATCGTAGAGACTCACTTGCCCAACTTCAGTAAAAAAGACGTCGATATCCAGATAGATAACGGCGCATTGGTCATCAGTGGTGAGCATCACGAAAAGAACGAAGGCAAGAATAAGAAATATGTGATGCGTGAAAGCTCGTCTAGCTTCTATCGCCGTATCAGATTACCGGAACGAGCCGACTCCAAGACCATCAAAGCTGACTTAAAAAATGGTATATTGAAAATAACGGTTGCGCTCAAGGAAATCCCCAAACCACAGCGTATCGAAATACACGAAGGGAAGTAACCTTTAAGTAGTCTCTTCTTGCACTGTTGTGCTGTAAAATACAGCTATGTCCACTTTGTACATGATGTTTGGCTACCCTGGAGCAGGAAAAACTACAGCATCACGCATTATTTCTGAGCTAACAGGCGCAGTTCGTCTTTCATCCGACCAATACCGTGCCGACAAATACATCAATCCTACGTTTTCTGCGCAGGAACATGCAGAAGTTTATAGCGGTCTAGACAATTTATGTCGACAATTACTGACACAAGGGAAAGACGTAATCTACGATGCTAACCTAAATCGTCTATTACACAGACAAGAAAAATATGAAATTTGCAAAGAGACAGGGGCTATTCCATTACTTATTTGGGTGCAAGTACCTAAGGAGGTTGCCAGGACTAGAGCTACTGAAAAAGGAGCAGGAGATCCACACCGACCATTTGGCAATCTCGACGGAACTACATTCGACAGATTGGCAACAGAAATCGAGGCGCCCAAAGAAAATGAACCGTTTATGGCAATAAACGGCACTAAAATCACCGCATCATACATCCAAACTCTGCTACAGTTGTAGCTATGAAGCTCGGAAAACGTCAACGCAGAAAATTATTCAAAATCGGTTTTGCGCTGGTCTTATCAGGGCTTATTTGGTATATGAACCGCCAAGTCGGGCCACCTCCACAAGTAATCGGCACACAATCACCCGGATATTATAAAGTTACTAGCTTTGAAGACGGCGATACCATTACAGTTGATATGAACGGCAAACAAGAACGCATTCGAATGATCGGTGTCGACACCCCGGAGACCCAAGACCCACGCAAGCCGGTACAATGTTTTGGCAAAGCAGCCAGTCAGTTTACTAGGAGCTTGATAGGTTCGCAGAACGTCAGGCTAGAAGCTGATGAGCTGAGTGACAATAGAGATCGCTACAACAGACTTTTACGCTACGTATATCTACCAGACAGCAGACTGGTACAGGCAGAAATCATCAAACAAGGTTATGGCTTTGCCTACACCAGCTTTCCTTTTACGAAATCCGCTGAATTCAAGACATACGAGCAACATGCTCGCGAAAATAATCAAGGACTATGGAACGCCTGTGAACCAACAACCAACCAGTTCGGCGGGCATACATCCAATCCTGAATAATTCAGTGCATGGGGTTTTTGCGAGCCTTGTTGCCCAAAATAAAGCGTTTGAGCGAACGCCTCTCCTGTTTGTCGTCATAAGCCCTACGCAAAGGATATAGAGTGACATAACCCAATGTATAGGCAGCGATTGCCACCTTGGCACCAACTGGGTTCATGTCATGTTCGGCAAAAGATGTCTTCATCATCTCACTATAACGATAGAAATCTTCGGGGCCACTGTCGAAACGACGAGTCGAAGCCCCGGCTCTCATATTTGCGTCGTAGACAATATGCCTCTGGTTCAGATATAAATGGATGGCCAAGTCCATGTCTTCGTGCATTGTTTTCTTGTCACACAGCTCACCTTTTATGGCCTGCCATTCTGAGCGCCGAATTGCCATATTGGACCCAAACAGGAAAGGGTAATCTTTATCGTACTTATAAAGCAATCCTTTAAAGGCATGCTCGGCAAAATAATTCTTTTCCTTCAGTGGCATATCGTACCAGTACACTGGACCCGTAGCTGCGGCGACTTGATCGTCTAGAAAAATACGTTTGACCTGCCTAGTCCAATCACGATCAATACGCGTATCAGCGTCTATTCTGCCAATAATCTCAGACTTTGCAGCGTCAAAGCCTTTGTTTCTGGCATAGAATACACCTTGCTTCTTGGCAGTAATAAGCTTTACAAAAGAGAAACTCTTGGCAATTGCTACGGTATTGTCGGTGGAATTATTGTCCACAACTATTACTTCAGCAGGTGATTCGTGTTGTCTGGAGATGGCTTCCAGACACTGCCTTAGGTGGCTTTCCTCATTATAAACAGGTATAATAATACTAACGTTTAAAATTTTAGACATTCAACATAAATTTTACCAAACAATGCTCAAAAAACGCACACCTCGGCTTACCAATCGCATGCTCACCCCCATGCAAATACTTCAGCGCGTCTCGAATAACATCAAACAAACCTGGCGAGCCGGACTTTGGCAACGTGCTCTTATTGGCGTCTCAGCTTTGCTGTTCCTGTTTGTTGTGTTTATGTACAGCGTTGCTCAGTGGTACTACTTCAAGCACCGTAATACACCAGTGCAGCTTGGTGCAACTTTTATCCCAGACTATGCTGCCGGGTTTGGACTAGATCCGGAGCAAACCATGAACGCTATGATAAATGACCTAGGCGTCAAACGTTTCCGGCTAGTCAGCTATTGGGAAAAAGGCGAAGCACAAAAGGGCAAATACGACTTTTCTTTTTTGGACTGGCAGATGAAAAAGGCCCATGCCGCCGGGGCAAAGGTTACCCTAGCAATTGGGCTTCGCCAACCTAGATGGCCGGAATGTCATTGGCCATCCTGGGCTCAAAAACTGCCCAAGAATAAGTGGGAACCCTTACTTAAAGATTACATAAAAGCCGTCGTGGAGCGATACAAAGATCATCCCGCACTAGAAAGCTGGCAGCTTGAGAATGAATATTTCCTAAAAGTCTTCGGAGAATGCCCAGATTTTTCCAGAGATAGACTGGTCAGTGAGTATAAACTGGTCAAAGATTTAGATTTAGACACGCCTGTAGTCATCAGCATGAGCAATAATGCCATCGGCATGCCTATACACCAACCCACGCCAGACGAATGGGCAATATCTATCTACAAGCGAGTCTGGGACAAAACCATCACCAGACGATACTACGAATATCCAATTCCGGCTTGGTACTACGCGTTTAGGGCAGGTTTTACCGAAGCCACCCGTGGCAGAAACGTTTTTGCTCACGAACTGCAAGCCGAACCTTGGCTGGCAGAAGGCTACGATATGCGTACCGCGCCAACTGATGAATATTATAAAAGCCTCAACCCCGAGAGACTAGAACATCGCTTCCGATATGGCGTAGCGACAGGCATGAAGAAAATTGACCTTTGGGGTGCCGAATGGTGGTACTACATGAAAGAGAAGAGAAACAGTCCGGAGCTCTGGAATGTCGCCAAGGAACAATTCGCCAAATACGCCAATGATTGACCCGACGAAGTTTGGTGTAAGTTTCTCTATCAAACAATGTCGAAACTTTACTATAGATCCATCAGAAACATTATATTGGCTGATTAACGACATGGGTTTCCGTCGCTTTCGACTGATGAGCTATTGGGACGAGCACGAAAAAGAGCAGGGTGTTTATGATTTCTCAAAGCTAGACAAACAAATAAAACGTATTGGCCAGGCTGGTGGAGTAATCACCATGTGCCTCGGGGTACGGCAGCCACGCTGGCCAGAAAATCATTGGCCAGACTGGGCGTGGAGCCTACCAAGCACAGAACGCACCGTCGCATTACTAAAATACATAGAAATCGTCGTGGAGCGCTATAAAAATGAAAAATCAATCATCGGCTGGCAATTAGAAAACGAGGCGCTACTGAAAACTTTTGGCGAACGACCGGAAGTCAACCGCCAACGGCTACGTTCTGAGTTGGCACTCGTCAAGAGTCTCGACCCAGGTCGGCCTGTCATTATAACAACCAGTACTTCGTGGGGCATTCCGCTTCGTCGACCAATCCCGGACATTGTCGGCTTTTCGTTTTATCAAATCGTTTATAACAAAGGACGTTATAGTCAATCGTTTCACAGACCTTGGCTTGATCGCCTACGTGCTAGAGCCATAAAGATTCTCTGGCGTCGACCAAGTTTTATTCACGAACTCCAACTAGAACCATGGGGACCTCAGAGTATCTGGGAGATGACCAAAGAAGAGCAAGACAAATCCATGAGCCTAGATCAAATGCGTAAAAACATCCAACTTGCCAAAAGCACCAATCTTTATCCAATAGACTTATGGGGCGGAGAATGGTGGTACTGGCAATACATGAAGAATAACCAAACATACGCGAAAACAATTACCCACAACTTATGCTATTAACAGTTACCGTCAACCGATAATTGAGGTAAACTATTCATGTTATGGGCAAAAAGCAGCCAAATACCACAAAACGAATAACCAATCGTCGAGCTAAGCATGATTATGAGCTTGGCAACGACTTAGTTGTTGGTATTGCATTGACCGGTGCGGAAACAAAATCTCTGCGCCGAGGCAGGGGAAATATACGTGGTGCGTATGTAGCAGTCAAGGACACGCCAGCTGGCGGTGAACTATGGCTTCTAAACGCCACGATAGCAGGCGATAGCGCGGTGAAGATACCGGAGGATCAACATACTCGCAGTCGCAAGCTTTTAGCAAAACGTCGTGAAATTCAAGCACTAGTTACTGCCAAGCAACAGGGGCGAACAATCATTCCTCTTGAAATTATCACACATGGCAGATACATAAAAGTACGCATATCGGCCGGACGTGGCAAAAAACTATACGACAAACGCCAAACCCTAAAACAACGCGACCAAAACAGAGATATCGCCCGTTCTCTAAAGTAGAGTTATACTAACAACCTACATAATTCATCAACTGTTTTGAATGCTTTTTTACAACGTTGTTGTTATCGCAAATTTGGTAAATATTATGCTAAAATACTTATGACTTCATTATGAAATCATGGGTAACAACTACACTACGGACTAGCTCTGCTTTTGCTGCCAATGTTATTGGGCAGCTTTTACGACACACCCACAAAGTCTTGGGTTACGCTTATAGAATTACAAGGGTAACTATCAAATATTGTGTTAAGGCATCCAGGCCGTTAATAAAGTCTATAGCAAAGTATCTCCACAGAGGATATCGCGTATCTCATAAACATATCGCCAAAAGGCCCCACGAAAAACTAATGAGCAAAGAGGGACGATATGCTCAGTGGCATTTATGGGAACACCACCAAAAAGTTCACTATAGCGTGTTGACCGTGTACACACTTTTAGTACTCGTTATCTTAGGCACAAACATACACAGAGTCATGGCAGCACCAGATTTATTCCATACCTGGAATTTCAGCAACGTTGCTGATTATAATTTTGATAATTCCAAACTAGAGAATGATGGCTCCTCCATTCGTCTGAAAGCACAAAATTATGCAAATGATGCCAATACTAGTGCTCTATATCATATGGATGAATCTGGTGGAACAAATTTAACTGATGCATCTAGCAATGGAAATGATGCAACACTCTCGGGCGGGTCGTTTGGAGCCGGAAATCTGAATAACGCTGTTTCGTTAGATGGAGTCGATGATTTTGCATCTGCACCCGATAGCGCCAGCTTAAAACTTGGGCAACAGCAGACAATTGAAGGCTGGACCAAATTTAACAATAACTTTGATGATTCGAGCTCGAGCAAACGACAAGTTGTGGCTGACAAGGGTGATTATCAAGTTTATTACAATAATGAAACAGGTAAATTGACCTATGAATTAGCAAATAATTCTGCAAATACGTGGTCACAAGCGGCCGGAAATGGAACAATTGACGGTAGCTGGGATCAATCCGGTGTGCAGGGTGTATTTGATCAAGTAAAAATGGGGTCTGATATTTATGCTTCAACAGCCGGTGCGGTAGGTGATGCCCAGGTCTGGAAGTGGGATGGAAGTACCTGGACGATGATTGGTGGTGGGGCGAATGCTGTTAACGGTAGTTGGGATGCAAATACTTACGAAGGTGCATATGCACTTGCAACAGACGGCACGAATATATATGTTGGCTTGGGAGCAACAGCCGGTGATGGTGAAGTCTGGCGTTGGAATGGTACAAACTGGACCAAAATCGGTGGTGACGGTGCAAATAGTGGGTGGACGAGTGGCTATGAATATGCGTACTCACTCGTCTTTCATAACGGAAAGCTCTATGCTGGGTTAGGAGCGAATACAAATGAAGCTGAAGTTTGGGAATGGAATGGCTCAAGTTGGACTAAAATCGGTGGTGACGGTGTAAGTGGTAGTTGGAATAGTGCATATGAGGTGGTTTACTCACTGACCTCGGACGGAACTAATCTTTACGCTGGACTTGGAAATACTGCCGGAGATGCTGAAGTCTGGCGTTGGAATGGTACAAACTGGACCAAAATCGGTGGTGACGGACTAAGTAGTAGCTGGAATACTAATTATGAGGTAGTTCATTCTCTTAAGTATTTTGGAGGCAACTTGTATGCTGGGCTCGGCAGGTCGGCAGGCGACGGTGAAGTCTGGCGCTGGAATGGCTCGTCTTGGACAATGATTGGCGGTGATACAATCAACGGTAGCTGGGCAAACTCAACTTATGAAGATGTCAGGTCTCTGGGCTGGGACGGAACTAACCTATACGCTGGGCTAGGTACTGGAAACGGCGATGGCGAATTATGGCGCTATGACGGTACTCAGTGGGACAAGATCGGTGGCGATGGCGCTGGTGGTAGCTGGTCGACCAATCAAGGAGATGCCATAATGTCACTGCTATTCGATGGTGGCAAACTGTACACCGGTGTTTACGATGCTGGTGGCGATGGTCTTGTATATACTTGGGATACTTCGAACTCGACGTGGGATATGATTGGCGGAGGACTTGTCAATAAAAGTTGGGGATTTTATGGACTTAACTCAACACAAGTCATGCAGGCTCAAGGTGGGTACTTGTATGCTGGCATGGGTGGCGCTACTGGAGCTGCGTTGGTTTATCAATATGACGGTAGCAACTGGACTTTGGTGGGTGGACAAGGCGTCAACGGTAGCTGGGCACCATATACTTATGAGTACGTATTTAGCATGGCCAGCTACAAGGGTGACCTGTATGTAGGACTGGGAGTTAGCGCAAACGATGCCGAAGTTTGGAAGTGGGATGGTTCTACTTGGACAAAGATTGGTGGAGACAGTATCAATAGTGGCTGGACTACTAATTTTGAAGAAGTGGATTCTATGGCTGCCGATGACACGTATCTTTATGCTGGACTAGGAAACACTGGAGGCGATGGTGAAGTCTGGCGCTGGGATGGCAGTAGTTGGACCAAAATTGGTGGAGATAGTATTAACGGCGGCTGGACCAATTATGTCGAAAATGTTTATTCATTGGCATTTTATAGAGGAGAGTTATTTGCGGGAATAGGTCGAAGCACAGGAGACGCTGAGCTATGGAAGTGGAATGGTAGCACCTGGAGCAAGGTAGGCGGTGATGGAGTAAGTGGAAGCTGGGGTACTGTACCTGACCAAGAGTCTATCCAGAGTCTAATTGCTTATAATGATAAATTGATTGTAGGTTTGGGTGATACTGCCGGTGATGCTGATGTTTGGCAGTACGACGGGTCTAACTGGAGTCAAATTGGTGGCGACGACATTAACAGCAGCTGGAGCTCTGGTACTTTTTATTACACCAAGACACTAGTGGTCTATAACGGAGACTTGTATGCCGGGCTGGGTTATGCAACAGGCCAAGGAGAAGTCTGGAAATATTCTAATGGCACTTGGTCCAGAATAGGCGGCAGTAGCCTAAATGGTGGCTGGACAAATGCTATTGAGAGAATCGAATCATTCAGTCCTTACAAGGGTAAGCTCTATGCAGGAACTGGTTACGGTACGGCTAAAGATGCTCAGATTTGGAGCTGGGGAGACAATGGCTTTTTGGAATCAACAGTTTCTACTTTTGATACTAATTGGCATCATATTGCAACAACATATGACGGCACAACTATGAAGCTCTATATTGACGGTACTCTCAATGCTAGTACAAATAAGACTCTCAGCGTTGCTACCAATAGTCGCCCATTGCTCATTGGGACAAGCTATGGTGGCCGTGAATATGGTAAACCATCGGGTAATTTTGCTGGACAATTGGATGAAATTCGCCTCAGCAATGAAGCACGTTCTAGTTTTATTACCAAACCCTTCCCATCTGGCAAGCAACTCATTGATGTAAAGGAACCAAGCTATCAACTAGGCGTTCAGACTTTTGACAGCTTTTCTGCAAGCGAAAATACCAATGGCGGATCTATCGGCTATAGAGTTTCGAACGATGATGGCAATACCTGGAAGTACTGGAATGGTTCGGCGTGGACTGACGCCTCCACCAACAACGACAGCAATCCTGCTTCTGTAATAAATAGCCACATATCATCTCTACCCGCCACACTAGACGGAATACGTTGGCAGGCAGTTCTGGACAGTGATGGCACACAGCGAGTGACTCTCAACAATATCACCATAGAGGCTACTTCAGACTTGGTACAGCCAGGCACAAATGCTTCGAACCTGAAAGCCTACAAATCAAATGGTGGTAGTGAAATATTTACCAATGACTGGACTAATGGTTCATCTCCGTATTTCTCATGGGATGCCGCAAATGACAGTGGCTCAGGCATTCTCGGATACTGTCTGTATTTAGGCGATAGTAATTCTGCCGATCCGGAAACTACCAAAGGATTACTTGGCTCAAGCCCCCTAAACACAAACAATACCTGCCAGTTTGCCGTAACAGACACTCATGTCGATCTTTCGACAAGTGGGTATCTAGCCACCGCACTTACTTCGTCCAACAACCCTTACTACTTATCTATCAAAGCCATCGACAAAGCAGGTAATACATACCCGACTACGGCCACATTCCAGTTCCGATTTGACAATACGCCGCCAGATAACCCTGCATATATTACCGCTCCTTCGGGCTTTATCAACACCAAGGATATTACACTGTCGTGGCCATCTATTGGTCCCCAGGCTGCTGCAGATAGTAATTCGGGCGTTGCCGGTATTCAGTACAAAATTAATAACACAACTTGGTACGGTGACAGTCACAGTGGTACAGGTGATAGCAGTGATTTGCTTGCCAACGATGGTGCATATCAAACAACTTCTTCGCCAGACCACACAAACCTCAACGAAGGCGTAAATACCATATACTTTAGAACCTGGGATCAAGCAGGCAACGTGACCACAACATATACATCAGCTGCACTCAAGATCAATACCAGCGGCGCGCCTTCAGAGCCCCTTAACTTAACTGCTACACCTGCGACAAACACTACAAATGCCTTCGCATTTTCTTGGGATCAACCCAATACGTTTGTTGGCGATGCAAACAACCTCACTTACTGTTATACCGTAAATACCTTACCTAGCGTCTCGAGCTGTTCCTACACCTCAACCAAGAACCTTAGCTCTGGCCCCTACGCGACACAGCCAGGCAGTAACACCTTATACGTTGCTGCCAAGGATGAATCCGGTAACATCAACTACTCTACATATGCTTCAACAACATTCACGGCCAACACCCCAGCACCCGGTATCGCAACTAGTGTTGACATTGTAGACGTGTCAATAAAGACGTCATCAAACTGGCGATTGGCTCTTACTTGGAGCCCTCCAACGGTGAATGCCTCTGGCGTAACTTCCTACAAGATATACCGCTCAGACGACAATATAACCTTCTCACCAGTAGGTAGTAGTTCTAGTACGACTTACATCGATGCAAATCTTTCTCAACAAACCTATTACTATCACGTCAAAGCCTGTGACTCGACCAACAACTGTGGAGCAATCAGCAGTACTGTGTCCCTCTTGCCAACAGGTAAGTTTACTGAACCTGCGAACCTGACAAGCGATCCAACGGCCAGTGGTATCACAACCAAAAAGGCTCACATAAGCTGGACTACCGACAGAACCAGCGACTCGAAAGTAGCCATAGGAACAAAAAGTGGGGAATATAGTACATCAGAAGTCGGCAACTCAGACCAAGTCACCGCACATGAAATCAACTTAGACAACCTAAGCGCCGGAACAACGTACTACTACATCGTAAAGTGGACAGACGAAGATGGTAACACTGGCACAAGTCAAGAATTCACATTCCGTACTAGCCCTGCGCCTCAGCTCAAAGAAGTCGCCACTAGTGGCGTAAGTCTCGGTGGAGCAACTATTAGCTTCACAGTCAAGGGTGCAAACAAGGTAAGTCTGTATTATGGCAACAGCGAATCATTTGGAAGTGTAAAGTCTATCAACACTTCCACCGAAGAATCCAGGTACACGTTTGATGTATCCAGTCTTAGCGATGGAACCAAGTACTTCTACACATTAATCGGCTACGATAGCGAAGGCAATGAATACGCAGGGAGTATATATTCATTCGTAACCCCTCCTAGACCAAAGATTTCTAACCTCCGTTTCCAGCCGATAAAAGGTGAACCAACCTCTACCCAGGAAGTAACCTGGACCACAAACGTCCCAGCCTCTTCTGGAATATCGTACGGTATCGTGGGTGGGAAATCTATCGAAGCCCAGCAGTCCAAACTAACCACCGCGCATCGTATGGTAATTAAAGAACTTCAGGACGACAGTGAATATTTCCTCACGGCCCAAAGTCGTGACGCAGATGGCAACTTAGCTTCTTCCGACAGGCAACAATTCAAGACCGCACTCGACACTCGACCTCCAGGAATCAAAGATATTTCTGTAGAAGTCACCGTGAAAGGCACTGGTGCAGAAGCAAGAGGACAAGTAGTAGTTTCGTGGACTACGGATGAACCATCTACTAGCCAAGTTGCCTATGCCGAGGGGTCAAATGCAACAGTATTCAACAACAAAACCGCAGTTGATGAAGCTCTAACTACAGAGCACCTAGTCATTGTCTCTGACCTGCCTACCAGCAAACTCTATAGCGTCAAGCCACTTTCAAAAGACAAGGCGGGCAACGAGGGTGGCGGTGAAGTTCAGTCTGCAATTGTTGGTCGGGCATCAGATAGCGTCCTAACAATAATATTAAACACATTGCAAAATATATTCGGAATATAATCATGTATCAGACTGGCAACACCGAACTAATCAAGGTCGACAACGTATCACAATCTTTCAAAGTTGGAGACGATAATATTGATGTTCTCAAAAACATCAATTTCAATATTGGCGACAATACATTCAACATCGTTTACGGCCCGTCTGGATCTGGTAAGTCAACCCTGCTAAACATTCTCACTGGGCTTCAAAAGCCAACCTCCGGCAAAGTAACATTCAAGTCAGAAGATGTATATAGTTACTCCTCGAATAGATTGGCTCACTTTAGGGCAAATTACATTGGGTTTGTATATCAGCAGAACTTCTGGGTAAAAAGTCTCAACGTCATAGAGAACGTTTCCATACCCTTGTATTTCCTAGGGTACTCTAGACTAAAGGCACTACCGATAGCCAAACTGTCACTCGAACGTGTTGAGATGCTACATCAGGCCAAAAAAAATCCCTTACTGCTGTCAGGGGGCGAACAACAACGCGTTGCGATGGCACGCGCACTAGTCGCCGACCCGATGTTTATCATTGCCGATGAGCCAACCGGCAGCCTTGATAGCACCAACGGTGGCAAGATTATGCAGCTGCTAAAAGACAGTAGAGATCAGCTCAAACGCACCATTATTCTGGTCACACACAACATGGAATATCTTCCTCTCGCCGACCACCTCATACACATTGAAGACGGTCAGGTAAAGGACATGAAGAGTGGCGATATTGTCACAACCACAAACCAGCTTATGAATGATATGAAAACACGTATTGACACTCTGCTGACAGACAGGAAGATTGTATGAAAAACACCAATAAGCCAACTACGCCAAAGATAGCTATCAAGAAACAACGATTTTCTGCTATTCCACTTAGAACCCTTTTTTATATCTCGTGGACCAACATCCGCACCAAGAAGCTCCGTTCATCACTTACTATCCTAGGTGTAGTCATCGGCATCGGTGCGATATTCTTTCTTCTATCGTTCGGCATAGGTTTGCAAAACCTTGTATCCAAGCAAATCATTGGCGACGCATCTATCAAATCCATCGAAGTGTCATCGCCAAATTCTAAAATTATCAAGCTCAACGATGAAGCGATAAATGACATCAGGTCATTTGCACATGCTTCAAAAGTAGGCACATTGTATAGCTTTCCCGGAAACGCCAAACTCAACGGCGGTGAATCGGGTAGTATAATCTATGGCGTTGACAACAACTATATGTCGATTTCTTCCATCACATTGTCTGGAGGCCGAAACTTGACAAACGATGACAAGGATGTAGCCTTGGTTAGCAAAGGAGTCCTAAAAGCACTTGGTGTGACCGACGACAAAAAAGCACTAGACCAAACAATCGACCTCGAGGTTCCGCTAAATAACGTAGACAACGACCCTAAGCCGATTAAAGGAAAATACAAAATTGTCGGCATAGTAGATTCAACTAACGGTACAGAAATCTATATACCTGGCTACGTTTTTGGCTTAGCCGGGGTTCAGACATTCTCACAAGTTAAGGTCGTAGCTGATTCTGCAAATAATGTTCCCGCTCTTCGCAAAAAGATTGAAGGCCGAGGGCTAGAAACAGTTTCGCCAATCGACACATTAGAGCAGATTAATCAGGTGTTCAAATTCTTTAATATTATGTTAGTTGGCTTTGGTGCAATTGGGATGATTGTTGCAGTTCTAGGTATGTTCAACACTCTAGTGATATCCCTCCTTGAAAGGACCAGGGAAATTGGGCTCATGATCGCTCTCGGCGGACGCAAAACAGACATGCGCAAGCTATTCATATTTGAAGCAACTCTACTGTCATTCATCGGTTCCGTGCTTGGTATTATTCTAGCAATGCTATTAGGCCAAATCGTAAACTTTGTCATGAACAGATTTGCCGCAGGTAGAGGTGTAGAGGAGTCATTCCAATTATTCGCAACACCACCTTGGCTAATAATTTCTCTTATAATTTTTATGATAGTTGTAGGATGGCTTGTCGTATTCTTCCCGGCACGTCGTGCTGAGAGAATTAACCCAATAGATGCCCTGCGTCGCGAATAGATATTTTATAATGTATACGAAACTCGCCCCGAGGATCGTAGTCCCTTAGAAAGCATCCTTAATAGATGTGTATTGTGATAGTTCGTTAAATTGTCTATAATATCTGCTTGTAATCACGTATTCCCGGGTAGCTCAATGGTGGAGCAAGAAGCTGTTAACTTCGAGGTTGCCGGTTCGAGTCCGGCCCCGGGAGCCAGAGTCAACAGTGAAAAAGTGTGATCGGTTTCCATGACCTGTCCCTACATTCACTCCTGACTCAGCCAAGAACACTGATTTCATAAAAATAAGATACAAAATGTTGGAACCACCTAAAAGGGTGGTTTTTTCATACTCACCTCTGAAGTAAAGTTCTATAGCCGACCTATACCCTATAGGGCAACCAAGCAGCTAAAAGTGCGACCTGGTTCCATGATCATAACTAATAAACTAGTAATATTAATGTAATGAGTAAGGTTGTGAACAACTATTCCGAATTCGTTGAAGAATACATGGCTATTTTTGAGCCACTATTCGAAAAAGCCTTTGAGGTTTCTGAGTTTAACCTAATAATGACCATGCTTGCTGTAAGAGGCGTAAGTGATGACGGGTGGAACCCTTTTGAAAACACTGAAGACACTTTTGAAGAGGTCTACAAGCAGCAAAACAAATTTAGGGGTTCGCTCGGATTTAATATAAATCTATGGATGTACCTGCATTTAATTGAATGCTCCGAGCATTACGAAATCATTGCTAACCTGATAAACACGATAAAAGGTAAGGATTACCTGATTGCTAATCATAAAAACAAGAAATTTGCGAATCTGAAGGTTGAACAAAAAATAGACAGATTAAAGTCGATAGCACGTGGAACGGATTTTGAAAACGTATCACAACCATTCGAGAAGACATTTGATAAAAGATTTAGAAACGCAATCGGTCACGGAGACTACGCAATTAAAAGCTCTGATCGCGCAGGAGTGACGATTGTTGACGATGAAGGTTTCCCGACTATTTACGAACTTCAGAAAGCTAACGATTTAATTAATCGTTCGGTTGCCCTTCACGTGGCGATTAGATCTCTTCTTAAGCATTACAGATCTCACTACAAAGAATCGATTAAAATCCAAAGCAGTCCGGGATTTGGGGGTGGAAAACCTATCGAGGTAACTCTTATAGTCCGTAAGAAGTATGGGGTTATAGGTTTCAGGTGCATTGGAGGGTATGATGCAGGAGTCCCGTTTGAGACGAGAGTATCAATGTGCTTGCCGTATGAGATGAAACTAATCGAAAAGGGAGAAAACAATCTTCCGGCTTCGAAAATTAACAAAGCAAATAATATACTTAAATTTATTCCCAAAAAAATAGCACCAAAAGTTGCAAGGAAACTTAGGAAGATCTATGGTATAGATGTTAGATAAATGCCAGATTACTATTGAGTAAAGATAGTTTTGTGTCAATCCCCCTAGCGATGAATAGTTGCTCTGATTCAGTGCCTTTCATTAGCACATATCGAGAGTACTCAATTATCGGCACATCAAGATCCTGCTCAACTTTATAGTGACTAAACAATGTCTTGGTGATATTGTAGTGCTTTTCAGCTTTCGCCAGTAGTTTGTCGCTAAACTTCATTTTGCCGTGATTTGCTTCGATAAATTCGAGTAATTTTTCACAAAGTGTCGGCTCGTTTATATACTTCTCTGGGCAGTTTGGGTCTTTGCGACGTGTGCAGTTGTAGTAGATGAATCTCTTAATCTCACCACTTTTTAATGTTTTGTACTTATCTTGTGCCGTAATATCTGCACCACAGCGGCCACATTTTAATAGACCACGGAAGGCGAATGTCTTGGAGCCCCAAACCCCTTTGTATACGCCTCGAGACAGCTGCACTTGATCGTACAACTCTTTGGATATAAGTGGCTTATGCGCGCCTGTGTACCATGGCGCATCAGGAGCCTCGGGGTATTGAAACTTACCATAGTAGAAAGGAGTGGTGAGGATTACGAGAATCTGGCTTAAACTCACTGGCTTGCCGGCTCGACTCGTGAAGCCTTGCTCATCTAGCCATGCTTTTAATCTTCTACCGCTATAGCCCTCATGTGCGGCTTTACTAAACATTTCAGCAATGATTGGTGCACGATCCGGATCTGGAATAATGTCCTTAACTCCACCAAACGCTCGGTTCATATAGCCAAGTGGAGCCACGCCAGGTCGCCAACCCATTTCACACTTTGTTTTTATGCCACGTTTAACGTTGATACTTTTGTTATCATTCTCTAACTTTGCCTGCGAACACAGAATCATCAGCAGGAACTTCTCATTGGGATTGTTGGTGAATGTCTGCGAGTAGGTACGGATGTGGAGCAGCTTACCTTGGTCCATTAGATCAACCACGGCTCCTAGGTCACCAGCGTTTCTAGATAATCGATCCGGCGCCCATGTAAGAACCGCGTTATATTCGTCATTCGCTAGTCCTTTGAGCATTTTGTTATATACCGGACGCTTTCCTGAATCTTTTGCTGAATAGCTCTCCTGAAGTTCACAAACCACATTCAGTCCGTCGTTTTCAGCTAGGGCACGCATTTCCGCAAGCTGCGAGTCAATCGACATAGCTTGGCGCTCGTCACTCTCAGAGCTTTTTCGAGCATAGAGGCAATATTTTAGATCTGTTATACCTGTGTCCAGCATTGCAAGGACAACAGTACCGCCACTGTTTCGGTAAGTCTAGGCCTATATAAGATATTAATCCCATTCTCCGGACGTGGCTTCCTCCCAATCATCCAGACGGCGCGACCAGTAGTCGCGACCACCGCGTGATGACGGTCCACGCCTGAACGGATTCGGCCCATCAAAGAAATCCTCCCATTTGCCGATTCTGACCGTGCCGCCACGGCGGTCATCTCTTACGAACTCCAGTACGGCTGTTGTGAGGGCGTCAACCAAGTCATCGTGCTTTTCAACCCCAAAGCCCACCAGCTGAGTGATAAGCTCGTCCGCGCCAGTCTTCGGGAACAGTATCACTCCACGCTGTATTTTGTCGGCAATCATATTAAGCCGCGAGCGCTTGTCAGATTGGGGTGACACACCGACTACATCTAGCCCGTCAGCCTTCAGCTGTTGCACCACGGCTGCCTGGTAGGCCGTCTGTTCAATGTACAGCTTCGGGTAGTGGTGGAAGTCGCTCATCATTTTGAGTTTTTCGACTGTCGCCGGAAAGGACATCCGCTTGTTGGTGATGTCCGGCCGGATATACATCCTCTGCTCCTTGCCGCTGCCGCGCACATCTATTATCAGTATTGCGGTGAAATCAGCCTTGTCGTTTTCAGATATAGCCAGATCAACACCGATAATAATCCGAGAGTACTGTCCGCGCAGTAAGGGAGGTAGCTCGTCATAGTAATTGATCATCTTGCGATCAATAATTTGGTCATCGTCGGCCACCAAATTGAGCATATATTCACGCTCCCAGGCGATACGGCTGGCAACACTTCGCTCCATACGCTTTACGGATGCTTTGTCGGGGTACTTACCTGGCCATGTGCTTTTACCGTGCCGCACAATCGGCCATTCCGTAAACGTGCCGTCTATTTCGTTATTCCTGATGAGTGCCTGAAGACGCATAAGCAGCGAATCCTCGTGCAGCAGGTTACCTACGACTATGCGCTTTGTATTCACATCACCGGCCGGAATAATCTCACCCGTGTACCAGTCGAAGGTCTTATTGCGACCTTCGCGAGTTTTGACAGACTGCACATCT
Organism: Candidatus Saccharimonadota bacterium; assembly: GCA_020428105.1. GTDB lineage: Bacteria > Patescibacteriota > Saccharimonadia > Saccharimonadales > JAGQNK01 > JAGQNK01. The sequence continues at coordinate 4,237 of JAGQNK010000020.1, read as the reverse complement.
TCGACGTCGTCGGCAATTATCAGATCGGGTCGTTTTGATCCGTGTCGGATACCGCGTACGCTCTGTTCGGTCGAAATAGCCGTTATACGAGCGTTGTACTTGGGTATAAACAGCGACGTCGAACCCCATTCTTCGCGCTGCTCAACAAACGGTCCAAGGTCGTTGGCTAGTAGCTCATTGCTTTCAAGCTCACGCTTGATGTTCGTCAGGTGCATCCGCGCCTGATAATGCGTCTGGCTGGCGATGACCACGAACTTCTTCTGCTGTCGTCCGATGATAGCCCAGATAGGGTAGCTCATCGTTATGATTGTCGACTTTGCTGAACCACGGAATGCCATCACCACCGCCAGCGGTGTCTCATCCTGTTCGGTTAGCGCAAACAGCTCCCGGTGCAGGTCGGAAATCTCGTACTCCATGTAACTTGAAAAATACGTTGCAAAGAAGTAGAGGTGGCTGTTTGCTGTTACTTCCGTACGGATCTGCCGATCCGTAAATAGTTTCTGCAGTAATTCATCATTTAGCATCGTCTTGTCCTTCCGTTATATGGCTTATACCCGCCAGCTGCAGGGCTTTGCTGACCAGTTCCACCTGATCCGGCGATAGTTCCTGCTGCATGGTCTCTATACGTGCATCGACCTCCAGTCGGTTGCGGTAGCGGTGATGGTGATGTTTCAGCCAGAACGTGATAGCTGACATGTTCTGATCCTTAATGGCGTTTATCAGCTGTGATTCCGCCAGGTCATTAATTCTTCCGATGCTGACTTCAATCGTTTCGTCGCAGGACTCAGCAAACGATTTGTCCTCTTTGCGCCAGCGATAGTAGGTAGATCGTGGCAGCCCGATATGTTTGCAGGCGGCCTCCACGATTGGCGTTTTTGCCAGTTGTGCTAATAACAACTGTTTGTCCTTATCCTGATTCCGACTCATAGCTTTACCCTTTTCTGACCTGTCAGGTTTTCCCAGCGCTTAAGTGCCACTTCGGCATAGATCGGAGATTTCTCCATTATGTAGCAGCGGCGCTTCAGTTTGGTGGCCGCAATAAGTGTACTGCCGCTTCCGCAGAAGGGTTCAACTACCAGATCGCCTCGTTTAGTCAGGACCTTTATATAAGGGATAAGAATATCCAGTGGCTTAGTTCCGAAGATTACGCCTTGGCCGGAATGCTTCTCGTCGCTTGCCTGAAAGCTGATAAAGTCGGTTGGCTGCACACGCTTGCCGCCTTTGTAGCCCTCCCAATGAGGTTTTCCGCCGATAGCATATAGCGCAGTTTCGTATTCCTCCTGCAATCCGTCAGGCTCTTCATCGTGGTTATAGGGCACGGTACCGCTGCCGCCGACCATGGCGATATCGTGCTTACTGAAGAACTTGTATTTGGCACTGAAACCTTGGTGGCGGTTTGGCAGGTGCCAGACAATCATGTTTTTAACCTTCCAGTACTTTTCCATTTCGCCCCAAATGACGCGTAAATTTTTCCAGTTTTCGTAAACGATGATGGAGTAATCGGGCTTTGCATAACGGGCGACGTTAGCCATCCATTTTTCAGTGAAGTCAGGCGGCAACTCGTCGGTCTCCAGGTAGCGACGATTCTTTTTAGCGCCGAATCCGGTAGTCGGCTTCCCGCCACGCTTTGCATGAAGATAGTCCAGAATATATGGAGGGTCAGTCATACACATGTCCGAAAGCTCGCCATTCATGAGCTTGTCAAAGTCCTCCGCGACAGTGCTGTCACCACACATCAACCGTGAATCACCTAGTTGGTATACATCACCTTTCTGGACAGTCTTCTTCTTAATTCCGAGCTTCTGCAGCTCTTTTTCCAGATCAAAAGTGTCAGGTTCATCGACTGTTAGGTCAAAGATTTCATCTAGCTCTTCGCTACCGAATCCGACGTCAGCAAGTAGCGTCTCATCAAATTCCGCCAACAGCTCATAATCCCAGTCGCCAAGGTTTCTGTTTAAACGAAGGTTCAGCTCTTTTTCCTTAGCTTCATCCGGAATGTCCACATACACCACCGGCACTTCTTTATAGCCCAGTTCCTTTGCGACCTTGAGCCTGAAGTGACCGCCGATGACCACATTCCTGCGGTTCTCGGCACTATTAACGAGTATGGGGTCGACCAAGCCGAACTGTTTGATGCTGGCTGTGAGTCCGGCTACAGCTTCTTCGCTCCACTTACGCGGATTGTATGTCGCAGCTTTTAGTTCACTTATTTTTACTGGAACAATTTTAATATTGCTCATAACACTCTCCTTACCTTAGTAGTAAGAACAGTGTCTCGATTTATGCCCTTGGGGTCACAGCGCTAAGAAAGTTTTTCTTGGCGAAGTGATTTTTGTAGAGCTTTGTGTATCAATGTCGGGATTTCAGTAGCTATATAAGTTTCATCAAACTCAGAATTCAGGACGCCTGCAATTTCTTCATAGTTTTTACCCGCTTCGTATAGTGAGAGCGCCATAAATTCCGCTTCCGTTTTCTTAGCGTTAGATTTTCGTAGGTCAATATTCTCGCCACGCTCTTTGTACCGTTTTCTGATTAACTTTGCGGACGATTTAATATTTTCATCAGTGGTCTCAGGATAGACGGGTATTGAATAGTAGACTCGTTTGGTGACAGGATCCTGCTTTGAATCAATCATCCCACCGGTAAGTGGCAGTGATTTAACTAATCCATCATAAGTAAGTAACCAGCTTATAATTCCATCCCAATAAGGGCTTAACTCAAATGAATTCCTAACTTGATGCACATATTTTGGCAAATTTTCTTTATCAGTCTTTGCGGCTTCACGAATTTTCCTGAACGATTCGTCATGCATAATGCGGTCTAAGATTCGCTGATTCAGTCTTTTATTGTCTGGCATAGTTCTATTTTACCGTGAATCAGTGATTTATATCTGTTTTTAGAGTACAATGTTGTCTAATATGTTAATCAAAAACCAGAGATAACATGAACCCTGCGTCCATGAAAAGCAGAACTGAAATACACGAAACATTTTCGTATGGTGTGTTATATGTCTACTCAATCCCAGGTGACCAGCATAAAGGACGCTTGAAAATAGGTGGAGCGACGGTAACTTCAGCAAACCCAACTCAAGAAGATATAGAAGCGGCCGCCCGTGAACGAATAAAACAGCAGACAAAAACAGCCGACATACCTTACGTGCTTGAACATGCCGAGTTGACGGTTGCAAATAATGGCACATATTTTTCAGACTATGATGTCCACGAGATCCTCAAGCGTTCTGGTTATAGACGTAAATCTGAAAATACAAAAAATTCTCACTCAGAGTGGTTTGAGGTTAGCCTAGAGACCGCAAAGAATGCTATTCAAGCCGCAAAAGATGGACGCGAATCACTTACAACTGTAGAAAAAACTGGTGCCGTAGCTTATGAATTTCCGTTTCGTCCAAATCAACGTGACGCTATAGATAAAACTACCAAAGCCATCAGACAAAACCGTAAACACTTCTTATGGAATGCCAAAATGCGTTTCGGCAAAACATCTGCCGCTATGCAGGTCGCCAAAGAAAACGAAATGAAGAAAGTACTTATCGTTACACATAGACCTAGCGTCAGCGCCGATTGGTACGATGACTTTAACAGAGTTTTTGCAGGTACACATTATCAGTATGCATCCAAAACCAGAGGAGAGCATATTAGCTCTTTAGCAAAGGGGGATAAGCCTTTTGTGTACTTTGCCTCATTACAAGATTTACGCCTGTCCAAACGGGTGGTCTCAGACGAAGCTGCAAAATCTAAAGCCAGAGGTTTCGATAAAAATGATGAGGTTTTTGACACCACATGGGACATGCTAATAGTAGATGAAGCCCATGAAGGTACGCAAAGCAACCTAGGAGATGCTACATTTACAAAAATCCCCGTTAACTTCACTCTTCAGTTATCTGGCACGCCATTTAACATCCTACATAAGCACGAAGAAAATGAGATCTATACATGGGACTACGTTATGGAACAAGAGGAGAAGTTACTTTGGGATGAACGTCATCCCGGAGTGCCAAACCCTTATGCTGAACTCCCGGCACTTAGCATGTTTACTTATGATATTGACAAGTTCGCTAGCCACATCGGTAGCTTAGGAGAAAATTTCCACGATGCTCTAGACGGAGCCTTCAAGTTTCATGAGTTTTTCCGTGTACATAAAGACGATGATGGCAATGATACGGCAGAGTTTGTATACGAACCCATGGTCAAAAAGTTCCTAGACTTAATGGTAGATAACT
>JAGQNK010000054.1 GCA_020428105.1 Candidatus Saccharimonadota bacterium | reverse complement strand
TGGAATACGAAAAATCTGAAATCGCAATGACGCGCGAACTGGCGCTAAACGAAAGCTGGGGTTTGAAGCAGATTGATGAGCGTAATGAAAAGCTAGCAAAACAAGCAACAAGGCTCTGGAGCCTCGCCTAATGAAAATCGCACTGCAGCAGGTCCAACAAAACATCGGAGAAATTGCCAACCGTCATGAGTGCACGCGTGATGTCTTATATGAACTACTCGCGGCCTACGGACGTTCCAAGTCGGCTATCACGCAATTACGCGAAGGCCACCTAAACAAAGCCGAGGATGAAAATGCGGTCCTCCAAAAAGATGTAGTGTACTTCAAAACATTTGCCGCTGGTACACAGCTTGAGCATGAGGTAATCAAGCTCTACGAAGATCCACTGACTCAGCGATATAATCCGCGTTATCTTATAGCGACTGATCTGACGAACCTCGCTGCAAAAGATAATCTCAAGGATACAACGCTAACAATCAAGCTAGCCGACATAGATGACCACCTGGACTTCTTCTATGGATGGACTGGCGATGAGGTAGTTGATACAAAAACCGAGGCGGTAGCGGACCGGCGTGCTGCTGACAAAATGAATGAACTATACGTAGAGATAGAGAAGCAAAATCGTGCAGAATTTGTATCAAATCCAAAGTTCCGGCACGAGTTGAATGTATTCTTCACTCGGCTTCTCTTCTGTTTTTTTGCCGAAGATACTGGTATCTACGAGGATGGACAATTTACAACTGCAATTAAAACCTACACGCAAACAGATGGGTCAGACCTAGCTTGGTTCTTTGGAGAACTTTTCACATCGCTTGATACGGAAGATAAAAGTGAGCTAAAGTCACCTTTCAAAGAATTCCCATATGTAAACGGTAGTATCTTCAACACGAAAAAGCACGAAATCGCCATCCCTAAGTTCAGTGCCCAGGCTCGCCATCTCATATTGGAATGTGGTCGTCAGAACTGGGGAGAAATTAACCCAGACATCTTTGGTACGATATTCCAAGGTGTAGTCGACCCAGAACATCGTGACGAAAATGGCATGGACTATACTAGCGCGCCAAACATCATGAAGGTCATAAAACCACTTTTTCTAGATGAATTACACGAACTGTTTGAGTCGGACAAGTACTACAACAACGAGAAAAAGCTGTGGAGCCTACTAGCGCGCATACACAAAATAAAAATCTTTGACCCAGCCTGTGGCTCTGGTAACTTCCTGATCATCGCCTACAAAGAACTGCGTCAACTGCAACACGCCATAATTGCACGAATTGACCAACTAAGACCCGCCGGACTAGGCACTGGTATACCCGACAACCAGCTGATAAATATCAACAACTTCTACGGCATAGAGATTGACGATTTCGCGCACGAACTAGCTGTGTTATCGCTCTATTTAGCTAAACACCAAATGAACCAAGAGTTCACAGAGCAATTTGGCAAACCCTTAAGCATTATACCGCTCATAGACATCCCGACCATTGTGCGTGGCAACGCGGCGCGCCTAGACTGGCAAGAAGTCTGTCCAAATGTCGGCCATACGGTTACAAAAGCTGAGCAAGAAGCCTTGTTTGACTTTGGCGAACCAGAACAAGCCGAGCTAGATATTGATCAGAAAGTTTACGATGAGATTTATTTGATTGGCAATCCGCCATACAAGGGCGCTGATAAACAAACTCCTGAACAAAAAACCGATTTCAAAGCATACTTCGGAAATGAAGAATACTCTGGTAACTCCGACTACATTTCAATCTGGCTCATTAAAGGTGCTCGCTATATTGCCGGCACAAAAGCACGGCTTGCATTTGTGTCAGTTAATTCAGTCTGCCAGGGTGAGCATGTCGGTCTGATGTTCCCGAAGATATTTGATGAAGGCGTAGAAATCGGTTTCGCACATACATCATTCAAATGGCAGAATTCAGCGCGAGATCAGGCTGGTGTTACTGTTATCGTACTTAGCCTGCGCAATCCATCTAAGACTCAACAATACCTATATTCTGACGACTTACGAAGGTCAGTTGATCACATAAACGCATATTTATTGCCAAGTGATGCCGACATCGTATTTAAGCGTAATAGGCCAATCAGTCATTTCCCCGAAATGGTCTTCGGATCAATGCCACGCGATGAAAGCAATCTAGTATTATCTCCAGAAGATAGAGATAAATTATCTGAAGATCCACGCACGGAGAAGTTCATCAAAAAATACCTTGGTGCGTCTGAGTTTATACGCGGAAATGACCGCTACTGTTTATGGATTGAAGCGAGTGATTATGAAGAAGCGAAAATTATTCCAGTTATAAAAGAGCGCGTGGAAAGAGTCGCCGAGTTTAGGGCTAAGAGCAAGGCAAAAAGCACCCAGGACTATGCATCTCGTCCGTACCGCTTTGTACAGATTAGCTACAAGCCGACCAACTCGATTATTGTGCCACGCGTGTCATCGGAACGCCGCGAATATATACCTATGGGCTTCTTAGATAAAGATACGGTTATATCGGATGCCGCCAATGCTATTTACGACGCTGAACCGTGGCTATTCGCACTGCTTGAAAGCAAAATGCACATGGCCTGGATTCGCACAGTTTGTGGCCAACTAGAAACACGGATCCGATATTCATCAACCCTCGGCTACAACACCTTCCCTATAAATCCGCTCACCGAAGCCGAAAAAGACGCGCTGAATAAGTCAGCCCGCAAAATCTTGCTGGCACGCGCCGCCCACCCCGAAAAAACCCTGGCCGATATGTACGACCCCGACAAGATGCCGGCCAACCTACGCGAAGCTCACGAAGAAAATGACCACCTGGTAGATAACCTCTACAAAAAAGGCGGTTTCAGAACGGACGAAGATCGCTTGGCCTCACTCTTTGACCTGTACGAACAAATGACCGCCAAAGAAAGGAGTAATTAACAAATGGTTTTTAAAAAACTGCGAAAAATAAGTGTCGATAACTCAGAGATATCGGTCTTGCGTGTCGGCAATGAGGACTATATTTCATTAACAGACATGATCAGAAATCTGGAAGGCGACGACCATATACGCAACTGGATGCGCACCCGGGAAACGATTGAATTCCTCGGTCTATGGGAGCATATGTACAATCCGGATTTTAATCCAGTCGAATTCGACGGGTTTAAAAAACAAGTTGGCCTGAATGCCTTCACTATGTCACCAAAGAAGTGGATCGAGGCGACGAATGCTATCGGCATAGTGTCCAAAAGCGGTCGTTACGGTGGAGGTACATACGCTCAAAAGGATATTGCATTTGAGTTCGGGTCATGGCTTAGCCCAGCATTCAAGTTATACCTGATCAAGGAGTATCAGCGGCTTAAGGAAATTGAGACCAACCAATACAATCTGGAGTGGGATGTACGCCGCATGCTGAGTAAGACGAATTATCAAGTACAGACGGATGCCGTAAAAGAAAAGATAGTTCCAAAAATCCACTGGAATAAGGGACTTTTTTATGCAGATGAAGCAGACCTTCTAAATGTAGCGCTGTTTGGTCAGACCGCCAAGCAGTGGCGGGACACTAACCCCGAGAGGGCTAAGAGCGGTGAAAATATACGCGACAGCGCCAGTATAAACGAACTAATCATCGTATCCAACCTAGAGAGCTACAATGCAATATTGATTAGAGATGAAATTGAAAAGAAAGACCGATTCGTAAAGCTTCAGGCAATGGCCGTGTCTCAGTTGCAGACGCTTGATGGTGTAGATTCGGTGCGATCGATAAAAAAGCTGAATAATAAAACATACCTTGAGGCGGGTGATAATGAACGATAAAACGTTGAATATAGTAGATGTAAAATACCAATCGGACGGTAGCAGTACCAAAGTAGATTAACCTTTAAGCCTATCCATGCTATTGCCCAAACTTGGTAATTTTAGACAGTTTGGGCTATAATATAGTTATTATGCTAATACGACGCGAACAATACCTGCAAGAATTACGCAAACTCAAAGACCATAATTTAATAAAGGTTATCACAGGGCTACGCCGTAGTGGTAAATCGACTCTACTAGAGCTGTTTAAGGAAGAATTGCTAGATGGTGGCGTTGTGCCCGGTCAAATACAGTTTCTCAATTTTGAAGACCCCGAGGTCAATAAAAATCTTGACTGGCGATCTCTCTACGAACAGATTATGGCCAATCTGACGACGAAGACGATGAATTATGTATTCTTGGATGAAATACAAGTTGTGCCAGAGTTTGAGAAGCTTGTTGACGGCTTATTTATGCACAAAAATATCGATGTTTATATAACAGGTAGCAATGCTATGCTACTGTCGGGTGAGTTAGCTACGCTTTTGACAGGCCGTTATATATCTATCAATGTATTGCCACTATCGTTTGAGGAATACTGCGAGATATTTCCCAACACTCCTAAATCTGATCTTTTTGGACAGTATCTTAATTCATCTTCTCTGCCAGAAGCCGCTCACTTGCATCAAGACGCCCCTGAGCTGATCAATAAATATCTTCTGGATGTTTATAATACTATTGTCATAAAAGATATCAGAAAACGCAACGATATCCGCGATATGGCTAACTTCGAAAAAGTATTCAAATATGTCCTAGGTAATGTTGGCTCATACCTCTCGGCTAGAAACATTGCCAATATGCTAAACAGCGAACTACAAAATAATCAAACAGCAATCTCTCATCATACTGTCAATACGTACTTAGGATATTTGACCGAAACCTTTTTACTCTACAAGGCCGATCGTTACGACATAAAAGGCAAAAATGTATTAAAAACTCAAGATAAATATTACGTGGTTGATCTTGGGCTACGTTCTGCATTGACTAGTGGTCGAGTTGACGCCGATTTGGGGCACAAGCTAGAAAATCTTGTATATCTCGAGCTACGGCGACGTAA
>JAGQNK010000019.1:5135-10414 GCA_020428105.1 Candidatus Saccharimonadota bacterium | reverse complement strand
ACACAGAAAAAACTTGCCCTGCTATTGCCTGGTCACAACGAAGAATTGATTATCGCTACCACCATTAGATCAGCAATTGCTGCAGGTCAGAACAAACGCGACATCTACGTTGTAGACGACTGCTCTAGCGACAAAACCCGTCAAGAAGCCATAGCCTTGCTCGGAAAAGACCACGTACTTACCGTAAGACGAAGTGGTAAAGCCCTAGCGGTCAAAAAAGCCATAAAACGTTTCAAGCTAGACACCAGATACCAATGGTTACACGTAGCCGACGCTGATAGCGTTTTTGGTAAAGATTACTTTAGAATTTATCGCAAAAAACTGGATCCAAAGAAATATGCCGTCGCTGTTGGTTTCGTACAAAGTCTTCGTGGAAACTGGATCAGCACCTACCGCGCAGCGTCATATTCCTACAGCCAGCACGTTAATCGACGTATTCAGGCAAAACTGGGTATGATTTCTGTCTTCCCAGGTCCGATCACCTGCTTCCGCACCGACATCCTCAAACACCTGGACTTCGAAGCAAATACACTAACAGAGGATTTCGACATCACCCTACAGGTTCATAGATACAAATTGGGTAAAATACTGTTTATCCCAAAGGCTGTCAACTACACCCAAGACCCGCAGAGTTTCCGAGATTTTTGTAAACAAAACCTTCGCTGGCAACGCGGCTTTTTTCAGGGTGTAAAGAAATACAAAATCGGCCTACGACCTCAAGCTATTGACCTGAGTATTGGTTGGCAAGTTTGGCAAGCTGTGTTCTACCTGTTGCAGATGTTTGTATTGCTACCATATATGATTCACGTCACTGGCAACTGGGGTCTGATACCTTTTGTGTTGGCAGCGGATTTTGTGGTTACTGGTATCATAACCCTTGCTTCATCCGCTGTAATAAAGCGTTGGAATCTATTGGGATGCCTGCCGTACTTCTACGCACTACGTTGGGTCGAGATTGGCATATTTGTCACCGCCTTTGTAGAAATATACATTCTTGGCAAATTTCAGACAGAGATACGTGGCTGGGGTACTGAAGGGCGCAGATACAAACTAGACGCCAACGCCCTCAAGGATGCTGCCAGAGTTTAATTACAGCTAGCTATCCGCCCTGCTACCCACAGACCGTACTAACAGAAATATTTTCTGCACACGCACCAGGTAGGCACAAAATAAACACTATTTAACATTCACCAAATCAAAGCTAAACAATTGTCTATTTTGCATAAATGCACCTGTGCAAGTCTGGATCGTTAGCATTGGCTTGCCTTCATAGCTAAGGATAGATGTGTCTGTTGGCACAACCGTCTTACTGCCTACATACTTGTAGGTAAAGGTGTGGCCATTGCTAGTCATTACCTGCACGATTGCGCCTAGTTGAATCGTATGAAGCGTTGCAAATACCTCAGGTCTGTAGTGGCCATAGATCAACGTATTACCCTGTTTGTCGTTCGGCTGAACCGTCATGAGTGCATAGTGTGCTTGATTGAGAGAGAGTGACCATTGTCCTGTTTTGACGTCGTAAACACCATCCGCCACCGGTAAATCCTTGTTAAGGCTAGGGATAATCAATCGACTGGGTTTGCCAGTAATCGTTTTGGGCGCCTCTACTACGGTAGGGCGCGTAACAGTGGTCATATGCACATTTGAAGCCGCTGCCTCTGTAATCTGGCGATTAAAGTGCCAAAAATACACGCTAGGCACAAGACCTACCAAACCTATTACAGAGGTAGTTGCTCCAATAATCATTATTTTCTTCGAAGTCTTCATCATATTTGCTCCCGTGGAATAAAATAGCGGCACGATACGAGTATCTAGCCGCTATTTTATATAGGCACCTATAGTGTAATGCTGGATTAGCTTCTTGCAGCTACCAACTTAGAAACAACCATAGTCACCAAACCGCCAACAAACAGCACAGCAGCTGCGATAAACAGCGGACGGTTACTGCCGGTGGCAGGTAGTACAGCAGCGGCACCAACGGTGACGTTGCGTCCCAATACGTTTCCGTACATAGGAACTCCTTTTGTTAAGAACAAAAGAATCTACCCGTAGTGGCGCATTCGCGCGTACTGGTAGACCCTCTAGACACATATTATACATCTTTCTGACAATTTGTAAATAGTATTATATAAAATTCCTTATGCTTATTAGTTGCATCAAATGATATTGACTTTTTGTATAGTTGGTGATAAAATAAATATAATTCAAAGTTGCAGGAGTTTACATGAAGAAATTATTCAACATATTAATAGCTCTGGTCGTCGTAAGCGCCCTGGTCTTTTCGGCTGTTCCTTCAGTACTAGCCAGTACGAACCTAGTATCTAATCCATCAGTAGAATCTGCTGACAATACCGGCAATTCACCAAACGACTGGGTTGCTAACGACTGGGGAATTCTTGATGCAAACTTTACCTACGTAAACTCTGGACAAGACGGCAACAAGAGCGTAAGAGTGGATGTTAGCAATTATCAAAGTGGTGATGCTAAGTGGTACTTTAAACCAGTCACAGCACAACCAAACACAACTTACACTTATCGCACCTATTTCAAGGCTAGCGTAACTACCGACATCGTAATGCAAGTCGAGCACACAAACGGCACCACTACTTATCAATGGCTCAAAACTGCGAATGCCAACCTTGGCGACTGGCAGGCTGTATCGGCAGACTACACAACTCCGGCAGACGTCAGTAAAGTTTCGGTATTCCACGTAGTCAACAGCAATGGCTGGCTACAGACAGATAACACTTCGTTTAGTGTAAAAGAAGCAATGCCAACTCCTACAACCGGCAACCTCTTGCCTAACGCTTCTCTAGAAACTGCCGATAACAACATCGCCAACAAGCCGGCCTGGTGGAGCTCCGGAGCTTGGGGTACAAATACCGCTAACTTCACCTATGAACAAACCGGCCAGCAAGGCTCACGCAGTGTTCGAACAGAGATAACCGCCTTTACAAACGGTGATGCCAAGTGGTTCGTTGATCCAGTTACCATCAAACCAAATCAGCAATACGACTACAAACACTATTACAAGTCAAATGTCGACACACAAGTGATAGCAGCCTATATAGATGCAAACGGAAACTACACCTACGAATGGCTACGAAGCGTTCCAATCAGTGCTAACTGGTCAGAGATGACAGTACGATTTAAGACTCCCGCAAACAGCCAAAAGGTTACTCTATATAACGTAGTAGACAAGGTTGGCTGGCTACAAATTGACAACACTTCTTTGACCGAATTTGTCGTCGACCCAAATGCTCAACCAATACCTAACGGGTCCCTAGAGACAGTATCTAGCGTCAACACCAAACTACCCACAAACTGGTCACATAGTAAATGGGGCACCAATACTGCAAAGTTCGCCTACGTACAAAACGGTCACACTGGTTCTCGAAGCGTGAAAGTCACCATGTCTAACTACACAGATGGTGATGCCAAGTGGTTGTTTGACCCAATCACCACACTGACTCCTGGCAAACAATATCGCTTCACTACTTGGTACAAAAGCAATGTAGCGCCCAAGGCAGTAGCGATGTTCAACAAGGCCGACGGCACAACTCAATACTTTGGTCTGCCTGATCCTTTCGCAACTGGCAACGCCAAGACAACCTGGCAGCAATATTCCGACACATTCACTGTACCAACCGATGCAGTCAGCACATCAGTATTCTTATTCATCAACAAAAATGGTTGGCTACAAACTGACGATTATAGCATCAGCAACTATCAGCCAACTGGCTTTAATCGTCCACTAGTAACTATGACCTTTGACGACGGTCACGAAGACAATGTCACGACAGCCCTTCCTTTGCTTAACCAATACGGTTTCAAGACAACTCAGTGCTACGCCACCGAGTTCATCGAAGGCGTACCGGGTGCTGCAGACAACGTATTGGCATTCTTCAATAGCGGTCATGAAGTCTGTTCACACACAGTGACACACCCTTTCATGACTTCGCTTAATCAGACCCAGCTCGACTATGAACTTAGCCACTCGCAGCAAGTACTGCAGAACATCATTGGTCAGCCAGTCCGTAACTTCGCATCACCTTATGGTGATTACAATCAGCATGTAAACAACACAATCGACAACTATTACCAGGCGCACCGGACGGTCGACGAAGGCTACAACTCGAAAGATAACTTCAATGTATATAGATTACGTGTGCAAAATGTACAAAACACTACTACCCTTGCCGAATACCAGAGCTGGCTAAACAAAGCCAAAGAGACAAACACCTGGTTAATACTGGTGTACCATCGCGTTGCAGCTGATGCTGGTCAGTTCGACACCTATCCTGCAGATTTTGCAGCACAGCTTCAGGTCGTACACAACAGTGGTATTACGGTCAAGACTTACCAAGATGCACTGACCGAGACGCGCGCACAGCTCTAGATTACAACAACCTTCTATACATGGATGGTTGGCACGCTCGCCGAACGCGACCAAACGACCAGCGCAATTGCCGCAACCAACAAAATAACCAATATTACTGTTCTATGCCATTCCCTCATAGGTTTCCCTTCATTGGCTCTGCCTGAATGACCAACCTGTTGGCGGCCGTCACAAGTGGCGTACAGGTATAGATAGTCAGTAAAGGATCTTTGGTTTGGTTCTGTACATCCCCCCTTGTGGGTGGCACCACTAGGATGTTCTTTACTTCGTATTCATACTTCTTCTTTTCCCAATAGACAATGATCTTGTCGCCCTTCTTTACCTTGTCCATATGGTACAGAACAGCAGGGCCACCATAAGTAAACCTGTGTCCGCTCAGAACCATATTACCCCCCGTGGTAGGCGAACCAGTACCAGGCATGTGCCAAATACCTTTGTTCAGCGCCTCTTCACCTCCCTCATGCAAAACTTGCTGAAGCTTCATGCCTGGTATTACAAGCGTATTTTCCGCAGGTATTTTTTCTGGCTCTTCGCCTTTTTCAAGCTTTGCTACGAGATCAGGGGTGTCCTGAATCTGATATGCAACCTTCGGCCACAATGGCGCCAAGATAACGTACAAACATAGCCCAATAACAACGAGACTGAGCAAGTTATTAAATATTCTTAGTTTAGAGGTCCGACCATTTCTCATTCACATATAAGTATACTAAAAAACTGGCATAAGCACAGTAAGTCACAATCGCACTAATATTTGTGTGTTTTGCATGAAACAACAGATATTATCTGCTATAATGTTGCGGTATTTGCGAGTGTAGTACAACGGCTAGTATGCCAGCCTTCCAAGCTGGAAATGCGGGTTCGATTCCCGCCACTCGCACCA
>JAGQNK010000019.1:0-5107 GCA_020428105.1 Candidatus Saccharimonadota bacterium | reverse complement strand
GAAACCTAGCATAATGCTAGTAATTCTGCCCCGGTAGCTCAGCTGGATAGAGCAAGTGGGTTCTAACCATTAGGTCGGGGGTTCGAATCCCTCCCGGGGTACCAAAAGACAATTTTTTCCGGAAATTCCGCCCGCATGGGCGGTTTTTTCTATGGTTTTGCGGAGCAAAACCCATATGTTCTTGGGAGATAAACAATTTGGGTAGCCGTAGGCTGTGCCTTTTTATTTATGGTAAACAGACTCAATCCTTCAATTTATTGTATCGTAACTGGACGTACCCATGGGTGCTTTGGCACTTTCGAGGCGAACTTCAGAAAATATTCAGGGTGTTCAGGTCTGTGGAGTGCTTCGGTCATTGTCCGCAAATATAGCAAACCACTATGCATGAACGTCTAGAGCCAGTAACCCGGCCATCTCTCGTTCAACATTCTAAGCTAGGACTTTCGTCTTCCGTGTCGACAAAACATGTATTGATATTTAGGGATAGTTCGCCTATTTCGCCCAGGTCTATGCGCGATACCGCCATGGGCTTTTTCGTATCTGCATCTAGGTAGATTATCGCAGCTGTTCGGTGTGCTGGCTTGTCCGTTGCGTACGCTCGCAAAAAAGCCGCTCCTGTGGTACCTGGGTTTACGTACAGCGTACCATCCTCAATGTCTGCTTTTGGAACGTGCGTATCTCCAGCAATCGCCAGACCGACCTGTCCAAAATATTGCTCAACAGTCTTTGGGCGGTGCGCCAACAGAATATCAGTTTCCGATGGTATTTCTTGTAAGGCCTGAGCACTATGAGCAGTATCCGCGCTTTCTGAGGATGGCGTATAGCTCTGGTCCCCGATACCATAAACCGTAACCCCCGATTCCTCTACGAAACTTTGATCAATAACAGAAACATTATCTAGCCCATGTAGGTAATCGACTGTATCGTCTGAATCATGGTTACCCTGAACGATCACAATCGGCACCCCAACCTTATCTATGCCCTGAAAACACAGTTGATTTTCCGCGACAGTACCATGATCTGTCAGATCTCCAGCGTCTAGCATAAATTTTATCTTGGGGTCAGCCTTGACTATTTCCGCCAAGAAGTCATAGGCACCTGGCAAGCAATGTATATCACTAGTCACTAATACGCCTATAGCATCACTAGGAATTGCCTCGCTCGCTAGTGCACTCTGGCGCAAGCTACCCAGATAATCAAGGATCTTGCCTAGCTCTTTGATATTGCCTGGATAAGCAGTCAATATATCACTTGTTTCACCAACGTATTCAGGCGCAAAGCTTGCGAGACCATGATAGGTTGCATCATCCAGCGCATTGTCATCATAAGTCAAAACCGGCAAAGCACCCATCACCATAGCCGTTGCCACCGTTCCAGCAGCACCAGTTTTTAACACATGGCGTAAGTGACGTCTTTCGCCCGAAAATAACCCGTAGCTTGCCATAGCAACGCCGACCCCTGCCAATGAATATAGAGTTCCTTTCAACCCCAAATCTCTGACCGCCCTGCTAATTGAAGTCTGAAGGCCCTCGGAAGAATCTAGCGACTGAAGATCTTGCACTATTTCTTGCGGATTGTCTGAATTTGCCACATCAGTCATACTTACACGCACCGATGGTCCGGCATGTGTTGGGATTTCTATGGAACCTAGCAAGGATAGATCAAGGGTAGTGCCACCTATAAGCGCAGGAGGCTTATCGAAGCTGACCTCTCCCTTTATAGGACCAGCGGAGAAGTTCTCTGGGGGAGTAAACATAAACCCGGCAGTTGCCCCACAAACACCTAGCAATATTCTCCCGGCGAACTTTCGAAACCGTGCAGGATGATGACCCGTTTGTTCCGAGCCTAACTCTGGCGGCAATTCTCTTGGTCCAGACATTATTCCTGGCATATCCAACAACTCACTCATGACACCTAGCATACGTCCCGGTACGATAAATATAAAGGGTAGCATTGACAACACGGGCTTTTACTCCACAACGAGCTCATTAGATTGAAAAATAGATCAAAAACAAGTATAATCTCCGCTGTTATGGTGCCTGTAGCTTAGTTGGTTAAAGCGTCGGGTTGTGGTTCCGAAGATCGAGGGTTCGAGTCCCTTCAGGCACCCCAGGGTTTCAACAGATTAAACCAAAATCAAGAGGTCTTTCATGGCCTCTTTTGTTATCATTAGGTCATGAAACAACTGAGCAGAGAAGAATGGGAAGCATCCATAGCCTGGTCACGTGTTGTCGCAGGTTGCGTTGTTCGTGACGACGAAGGAAGATATCTATTGGTCCAAGAGAAGCAACCTAAAGTATACGGGCTCTGGAATATTCCTGCGGGGCACGTCGACAAAGGTGAATCCATAAAAGACGCAGCTATACGAGAAGTCAAAGAAGAGACCGGTTACGACGTTGAACTAGGAGATAAAATAGACGTATATCACGACGAGGTAGAAGAACCGGTGCGACATGCGTTTTTGGCAAAAGTTATTGGTGGCACCATGCTAGCTCAACCCGACGAAATACTAGACGTAAACTGGTTCAATTACAACGAAATTGATCATATGAGACAAGAAGGCAAGCTCCGTGTGCTTTGGATATTTGACGCAATTAGTCGAGTTGAATCGACTCATAAACAAACATAATCATGCAATCATTAACATTTGTTACGGGCAACCAGTCAAAGGCAGAATACTTGTCGCAGTACCTTGATTTTCCTGTCGTGCATCAAAAGATTGATTTAGATGAAATACAGTCCTTAGATCTCCGTGAAGTTGTCGAGCACAAAGTCCGACAAGCCTATGACGTCATAAAATCTCCAGTAATCGTCGAAGACGTTTCGCTTGAATTCGCAGCTTTGGGTCGCTTACCAGGAACTTTTATAAAATTCTTTGTCGAAGAAATTCCGTTCCAAGAAATCTGCGATATACTGAATGGCAAGTCACGACATGCCGTCGCTAAATGCATTTTCGGTTACTGCGACGACAAAGAACCAGTACTTTTTGAAGGCCGCCTTGATGGACGGATAGCTGAAAAGCCGGCAGGCAACAATGGATACGGCTGGGACCAGATTTTCATACCCGAAGACTACTATATTACGCGTGCCCAAATGAACAGCGAAGAATACAAAAAATCATACTTACAGATAAAACCTTTTGAAAAGCTCAAGAGATTTTTGGAAACGAACACTACTACTTGATAGTTAGTACTACCTTGCCTGACACCATACCACCTTCCCGTACTCGAAATGCCTCCTGGACCTGTTCTAGTGGCAATTCTTTACCAATACGTACAGTAATCACACCAGAGTTGACAAGTTTTGCAAGCTGATCAAGCATATGAGTCGTGACTACCGTAGACTGCCTTAGCGCAACTATGCCGTGCTCTAGGTACTCTGCCTCGTCTGGATTTTCGACCATGGATACTGCAACTCCGTCCTGTCGAAGTATTGCATACGCCCGACTGAAGTCATCTCCGCCAACTGTATCAAAAAACGCATCATAGTTATGCAACATTTCAGTAAAGTCATACTGCTTATAGTCAATAACCTCGTCAGCGCCGAGCTTAGCAACATAGTCAATGTCATCACCAGATGCTGTGGCAGCAACATGAGCACCAATATGTTTGGCTAACTGAACAGCGATAGCACCCACACCGCCAGCCCCACCTTTAATGCAAATCTTCTGACCTCGCTTTAGGTTGAAGTGCTTTGTCATTGCCTGTAGTGCACTGACGCCTACCAATGGTAGCGCGGCCGCTTGATTAAAGCCAATATTGTTAGGCATCTTTGCAACCTGTGAGGCAGCCGTGGATGCAAATTCGGCAAAGGCTCCACTGTTACCCGCCACAACACTAGCCTGACCATATACCTTATCACCCACAGAAATCCCAGAAACCGCCGGACCTACATCAACGACAATTCCCGCTATATCACCCCCTAGTGTTATTGGCAATTTCAAAGGTAGAGTTTCCCTTAAGACTCCTTCACGAATCATTGTGTCAAAAGGGTTAAGACTTGCGGCATGCACCTCGACAAAGACCTGACCCTCGTGAATAGCAGGCCAACCAATATCTAAAAGCTGTAGCGCTGATAACCCTCCATACTCAAGTAGCCGTACCGCTTTCACTCTTAGTTCCTACCCCGGTTAAGTAATGATTCGTTCAAGTACATCACCCAAAATATACGCTGCCGATGCGGCAATTGCGCCAAGTATCAATGTCTCGGTAACCGCACGATAAACATTGGATTGCGCCACGCGGCTCTTTAGCAAGCCAATACCAATAAACGCTAGAGCAGTAAGTATCATTGCAATAGGGAAAAGATTATCTAAGCCTAAGCCAAAGACAATATCAACGGTATATGAAAGCAAAGGCACGAAGCCAATTAGGATGAATGATGCGTAGGTAGTAATGCCGTTTATTACCGGCGACGGCTCGTCCTTAATAGACTCACCCTTCTTAACCATCAGTTCCTGTTCGGACTTGGTAGACAAGTATGACCCGACACCCATAGAGAAGCCGTCGGCAATCAAGTTTGCAAACCCCAATACTAGCAAGACCTTGACATCAAATCGTGCCCCAGTTGCACCGGCAACAACCGCAAAAGTCGTCACCGCGCCGTCAATACCTCCATACACAAACTCACTTAAATAGTCTTCCAGATGCTGTTTTATTCGATTGGTTATATTCATACGTTTATTATACGTTACTCCTACGCTATCCTATAGCTCTAAGAGAGTTAAGAATCGTAACCACAACAGCGGGTACTAAAATATTGTCAACACCGTAGACTCCCACGTTCTCGATAACAGTGGTGCATAATGGTAGTAGTAGCAAGACGATCAACACACTGGAACCGTAAGCAGCAGGGTCCAAAAGCATAGTGGCCATGATGATTCCTAACGAAGTTGCCAAGAAAACAATCGTTCCAACTACTGTCTTCAACTGCCCGAAAACCTTGTAGCCATACTTTTTTACATATCGCACACCAACCAGAGCTGCCAGTCCGTCGGCAAGGCTAAGGTGTAGAACTGCGGCTAGATACACCCAGCCAGAATGTGCAAACGTAGCTGCCACCAATACACCCAACGGGAAAAGCAACTCTCCGTAAGTTACCCGTTTCA
>JAGQNK010000018.1 GCA_020428105.1 Candidatus Saccharimonadota bacterium | reverse complement strand
CGCAAGGCGCTGAACTATTTGCCGGTAGACCTAAACGCATTACTGTACAAGTACGAGATGGACTTTGCGCGCTATTACAAATTGATAGAAGATAAGCGCTCTGCGGCTAAGTGGGAAGTTGCCGCCAAATATCGCAAGAAAGTTATGGATGGTTTGATGTGGAGTAACTTGCGAGGTATATATTTTGACTATAATTATGCCAAAGAAAAACGAGGCACAGTCAGTTCTCTGGCCACTTATTATCCGTTGTGGGCAGGTATGGTCGATGACAAACAAGCAGAACAGTTAGTAAAAGCACTCAGGCGGTTTGAGCAACGTGGTGGTTTGGCTACGACAGATGTCCAGGCCCTTAATCAAGTTGTTCCTGGCGTTTTGGCACCTGGAACGATGCCTACGCAATGGGCTTATCCAAATGGCTGGGCGCCGCTGCACTTTCTAGTGATCAAGGGGCTACAAAGATATGGCTATCATGAAGATGCGCGTAGGATAGCTCTGAAATGGCTAAAGAATAACCTAGGTTGGTTCAACAAGCACGGGGTTTTCCTGGAGAAATACAATGTTGTCTCTCCGGATCGCCCACCGGCTAAAGGAGTATATCCGTCTCAAACTGGCTTTGGTTGGACAAATGCGGTATTTGAATGGCTTTGCAGGGAATATATCGATGGAGCCTGATACATTGCAGCTGCCCTGCGCTGATAAGCTAGTATTTGAAACCCGACAAGAAGCCTTGGGCGCATCGGTGGCCGCCAAATGGCAGTACGGTACCAAACTAAAGCCATACAAGTGTCAACATTGTGATCTTTGGCACCTGGCTAGTCACTACGAGGCTAGCTAGATGACTTACGCTAAGACTTATCAACAAGCATTGGAGCGAGCCGGCGTGAAGGATGATAGCATTCATCACGAGTTTGTGTCCGGAGCGCATGGCGTAAAGTTAGATTTCGATGTAACTCACAAGAATCGCTCTAGCTTGCTATATATGGCGGGTGTAATGATGAAAGCGTCTATGATTATGCGAGACTTTGAGGGAAGCGACAGAATAGGCGTCCTGGGTATCGATACAGGAACGACTCAACACGCCAGAGACGTCGCCACGGTTATCTTATCCTCTGGTTTTGGTGCACGGGTTTTCTCCTTGACGACTGTCAAAAGTATTCAAAATGGCCAAAAATTCATTGAGCTTACAGATGAAACAAAAGAACTTTTGGTGGACCATCGGATTACCAGCGTGGCGATAGACGATGATGTAGGTACAACTGGTAGCTCAACGGCACAGCCAATTCCTATTATGCGTGACCTCGGGGTACAAGATACGGCAGTGTATTATGATTGGGTGCGTAATCCTCGCCTACCTCGCCTTGATGAACTACAAGTAGCTTACAGGGGTATGATTGAAGCTTGGTTACCGGACTATCAACCAGACGACTGCATTCTGTGTGATAGCGGCGTGCCCCTGGTTCCGTACGGTCGAGAACCAATGTAGTCGTATGTAGCTTTATTTTATTTTCAAGGGAAACAGCGACGGCACATAATCGATATACGACAAAGCCTATGCTATTATAGATAATTGATTTGGTTATTATTTGAAAAGGGTAAGCTCGTAAATACATGAATTATTACATCACAACTTCAATTCCGTACGTAAACGCACAGCCACATATTGGCTTTGCGCTTGAGCTTATCATGGCGGATGTGTTGGCACGAAACGCTAGGGCGCAAGGTAAAAAAGTCATATTTAGCACCGGCACTGATGAGCATGGCGGAAAGATAGCCGAAAAGGCCGATGCAGCCAAACAGACTCCTAAGCAATTCACAGATGATATCAGCCAGCAGTTTCGTGATCTTGGCAAGGCACTAAATATCAGCAACGATAGATTTATTCGTACTACTGACCCTGGTCATGAACAGCGCGCGCAGCTAATCTGGAAGGCACTAGAAAAAGACATCTACAAAGGTACTTACACCGGATTGTACTGTACAGGTTGTGAAGCATTTGTTACAGAAGCTGTGGCCAAAGAAAATAATGGTGTTTGCCCCCACCACAACAAACCATACGAAACCCTGAAAGAAGAAAACTACTTCTTCAAGCTGAGTCAATACACTGATCGTATCAAACAGGCTATCAATGACGGTAGTTTCCGCATTATTCCAGCTACCCGCAAAAACGAAATACTAAATGTAATAAAAGATGGCCTTGATGACATTAGTATCAGTCGTCCAAAAGGAAAGATTTCTTGGGGCATTCCGGTTCCTGGTGACAAAAGTCATGTTATGTATGTTTGGTTTGAGGCATTGATGAATTATTTGACAGTGTTGGGCTATCCAGAGCATGATGACTATAAGAAATTTTGGCCAGCAAATGTACAGGTTATAGGTAAAGATATTATTCGGCATCATGCAGCAATGTGGCCTGGAATTCTATTAGCGCTTGGCGTGCCTTTGCCAAAGACTTTGTATGTACATGGCTTTATCAACGCCGAGGGTGGTGTCAAGATGAGCAAATCGCTTGGCAATGTTGTTTCTCCGGCCGATATTTTGCAAGAATACAGCGCAGATGTACTGCGTTATTATCTACTACGCCATATTCCGTCCTACAATGATGGAGAGTTTAGTCTTGAACGCTTACATTCTGTTTATAATGCCGAGCTGGCTAATGAGCTTGGAAACACAGTTCAGCGAACCGCATCTATGGTCAAAACCTATCAGAATGGGATTATTGGCAATATTCCACCTTCAACACACGATATCGCACAATATGTAGATGCAATGGATAAATGCAAGTTTGACAGAGCTTTAGATGAAGTTTGGGAGCTAATCAAAGGGTTAAATCAATACATTGATGAAGAAAAACCTTGGGAAGTACACAAGCGAGGCGACACTGAACACTTGCAGGAAGTATTGGCATATCAGGTGAGTTGTCTAATTCAGATTGCAGAATTGTTGCAGCCGTTTATGCCAGAGACAGCCTTAAAGATTCGCCACGTTTTCGAAGAAGGTGTTATTCAGCCTATTGAAGGAACACTTTTCCCCAGAAAAGACGCCCCAGTTGCTCAGGTTTAAACTATGCAGTTTGTTGATACGCATTGCCACATTCATTTTCCTGATTATGAACTTGATACAGATGAAGTACGAAGAACTGCTGAACAGAATGGTGTCACTCGGTTGTTGTGCGTTGGTTGCAGGCTGTCGGATAGTCGGAGTGCGGTAGATTACGCTGCGAGGCACGAAAATATTTGGGCGAGTATTGGGCTACATCCTCACGAGGCAGACCGATACGTACATGACCACGGTAAATTGCAACAATTTCGCAGTCTTGTTATCAAGCCCAAAGTTGTAGCGGTTGGTGAGGTTGGTCTGGATTATTTCTATGGTCATTCGTCTGCTGAAAATCAACACAAGCTCCTGCGTTTTCAGCTTGATCTGGCTGCAGAGCATAATTTGCCTTTGATTTTTCATGTTAGAGAGGCTTTTGATGACTTTTGGCCAATTTTTGATGATTATAAGGGACTCAGAGGTGTGGTACATAGTTTCTCTGCTACGGGCAAAGAATTGGCCCAGATACTAGAAAGAGATTTATATGTTGGTTTGAATGGCATCATGACATTCACCAAGAAAGCAGAGCAGTTGGACGCGGCAAAGAATGTGCCCTTGAACCGACTATTATTAGAAACTGACGCTCCCTACTTGACCCCTGTTCCGTTTCGTGGTAAAATCTGCGAGCCAAGGCATGTTGTAGTGACAGCCAAGTTTTTAGCCAAGCTACGAGGCGAAAGTCTCGAGGATTTGGCTGTGGCCACAACTCAGAATGCCCGCAGGTTGTTTAAGATATAGGAGACACATGTTTGCAAGTAACGGGATAACTCCCACAGGATTCAATTCAATAGAAGCGCTTCGGGATACAAATCCAGAGATGGCTGGTGCTGTTGATGTTGTTTACAGACGGATGGCTATTACCGATAAGGCTATCGAAAATACGCGTCGTGCGCTTGGTGTTGTTCCTGCTTCCCGAGAAGTTCAGACTTTCGCTGATCGTCAAGAATATCCTGGTCAAACATTTCCGTCAAACCCTACTTCGACAGTAGAGACCGAGGCGGTCATGCGACGAACAGAGGCTGAATACCAGAGACAGGTGGCTATGGGTGTAGGCGCTAGAGAGCGCCTACAGGCTATTCCAGATAACAATCCTGTCCTATATACCGCTGCTGAAAACTATCCATTACAGAAACAGTCAGAAGTTGCTAGCCAAGTTGCGTATATTAGCCAGATTGCCGATAGTAGATATAATAATTTTCAGGGAATGAACTAAAGTCATGCTTAAGAAAATTATCAATGGACTTTCTGCAGGCAAAGACTTACAGCGTAAAGCTGATTTGTATAGAAAATTGCTCCGCCATGAGGCACGAATTGGTGGTGAAGTGTTTGGTCCGGTTCGACCCGGGGGCAGACGAGAGTTCTTTTGCTTGGATGAGCATACTTGGGTGTGGCACGAGGAATGGATTGACCAAAACGGCCAGCATCAGTATGCCACCACTCGTTATGATGTGCGTCCCAATGGGTTGGTAAAGTCACAAAACGGCCAGTACAAGCCGGTGTCTGACCAAGAAGCACGAAATCTCTTGAATGCAGCCGAGCTGTACAAACAGCGCGTCAACAGCGAGCTGTACTCTTTTGTGGCATAAGGCCTTTGTCTGATAGGCTAGTGTTATGAGTAGCTCAATTTACATGGATTATGCAGCTGCTACACCGCTAGATCCGGATGTTCTAAAGGTAATGAAACCGTATTATTCAGAGGCGTTTTACAATCCCTCAGCTCTGTATATTGGAGCAAAGAATATCCATAACGATATTTCAGAGGCAAGAGCCAGTGTTGCCAATCGTCTCGGGGCTAGGTCGTCCGAGATTATTTTTGTCGCTGGTGGCACCGAGGCTAATAATCTAGCTATTCACGGTGTTATGGACATATATCCAACAGCTCATTTGATTGTCAGTGCTATAGAACACGAGTCGATTCTTCGTCCTGCCGGACACTACTCAGGCACTCAAGTATTGGTCGGTGAAGACGGACGAGTAGCCTTGGATGACCTGGTTTCGAAGATTGATGAAAATACGGTCCTCGTTAGCGTTATGTACGCAAATAACGAAATCGGTACAATCCAGCCAATCAGGCAGATATCAGGTCAAATAGCGCAGATACGCCAGCAACGTAAAAAAGCCGACAACAGTCTGCCACTATATTTACACGTAGATGCTTGTCAGGCCCCTTTATATCTAGATTTGCACGTTGCACGTCTTGGGGTAGATATGATGACTATTAATGGTGGCAAGATGTATGGTCCAAAACAAAGCGGTGTTCTGTATATACGCACTGGTGTTCAGATTAGGGCGCAAACAACGGGCGGAGGACAAGAGTTTGGAATTCGTAGTGGCACAGAAAATGTGCCAAGTATCATAGGCTTTTCAAAGGCGTTTGATAATGCTTGCGAACGTCGCAGTAAAGAGTCTGAGCGCATGGTAACGCTTCAGACATTGTTTTTTGACCTGATAAGCAAGCAGTTACCAACAGCGATTGTGAACGGTTCCCGTAAATACCGCTTGCCGAATAATGTCCACATTACAATACCGGGCATGGACAATGAGAGGTTAGTTATGGCGTTGGATGAAGTCGGTATTCAGGTGGCTGTGGGGTCGGCATGTAGTGCAAGCAGCGATGAACCTTCGCATGTATTGAATGCGATTGGTTTGGATGACGCGGCTGCACAAAGTTCATTACGATTTACTATGGGTAAGACTACTGACGAGCAAAGTATTCGTCGGGTAGTAGACGAACTAGCACGTTTGGTTGTATAATCAGCTTGTAAAGGTTATGAAAACAAAAATAAGACAAAACATATCTACTTCTAAGGTGCTTGCTCTAATTGGGCTAGTGTTGCTTGTATTGCTTCGTACTTCTGGTGCCTTGCACATATAATTAAGCGGTTTGCTTGCCTGAAATAAGTTAGGTAATATTGCTATACAAAAATACAAAAGTCGTATATATTTGTATTTGAGATTAAAAGCATGAGCAAGAAGGTGGGAGACAACGGTGTATATCTGGCAATTAGTACTCATTGTCGGTAGCTTGGCAGCAAGTACGCTGGCCTTTATTTGGATGGCCTTTCACGCTGGCGGTGGCCGGCGTCGTGCAAAGAATGACCAAGATGCGTATTCTGAAATGGCAGAACAAGATGTCGAGCATATTTTCAGCGAAACGTTTCGAGAGGAATTGCGAAATCGAGGTAGGTTACACTTCGAAAAAATTATTAGTGATAATGCGTTATTTTTACAACAAGACTTGCGCTTAACAACCTCACAGCTCAACGATTTCCTGAAAGGGGAAGTCACACAAAAGTTGCAAAAAGAATTCGCCAAGTACGAAGAATCAATCAATGATGCCAAAGTGTTGGCAATCGAATCAATCACCAAGACGCAAAAAGCCATAGAGCAGCAACATCAGGATATGAGCAAGCAAATTGCCAAAGAATTCTCCGAAGAGAAAACACGCCTGATAAAGCATTTCGAAGAAAACATGACGGATATCGTGAACCACTACATAATGGCGGCGATTGGGGAAAAGATCGACCTGGATAGTCAGTTAAATTATGTGTACCAAAACTTGAAAGACAACAAAGAGGCAATCATCAAGGATATCGAGAGCGGAGCATAGGTAGCTACGGTGACTGAAAAGATTACAAAGAAGCCAGCACTCAAACTGCCAACGATGGTCAATAGCATGGATGACATCGACCATTTGCTTCACGAGATTGAGCAAATAGATGAATTTTTGAGGCACGCTGGTAGTCGTGAACCCGGTACGCCAATCGATTTACCTAAGCCTTCACGTGCACTTGACGAGTTGTCACGAGTTAACGAGTTAAATTTGTTGCAGGACAAAGACCGAGCACGTATTTGGGGAATGCTGCTTGCTCTAAAGGCAAAGGCACCTACGCTACAGATTAGTTTTAGTGAGCAGCCAACACCGGCATTTACGCAAAAGTTGATTACTTGGCTACGTGATGAAATCCACCCAATGTTACTATTAAAGGTAGGACTTCAGCCAAATATAGGGATTGGTTTTGTGGTGCGGGGTCATAATCTTTCGTTGGATTTTAGTTTGCGTGATTATTTTCGTAAACAAAGGACTCTTTTGTTTGATGAGCTAAGACAAGGTTTGCCACCCGTAACTAGTGAACCAAACAAAGTTGTAGATAAATCTGTTCAGACAGAACAAAAAGACGCAACCGAAAAGGTTTCTGTGTCTGTTGCTTCGACCGTAAATGTGAAGGCGCCAAAGCTATCGTCTACTCCTGTTCGAAACCCGGTACCGCAGAGGCCTGTTTCGGCAAACGTCCCAAGGCGACCAGCACGTCCAACAATACGACACTATCAATAGTTTGTTCATGGTCGATCACTTGTAAATTTGCACTAAACAGCCAATTATTAATTAATCTGTTAAAATAGATTGGTTATGGCACAGAATTCCACCAAAACAGTCTATGTAGGTATGAGTGGTGGCGTCGACTCATCTGTCACTGCTGCACTATTAAAAGAGCAGGGTTACAACGTAGTTGGGGTGTATATGAAGAACTGGAGCCAGGATTTGCCCGGCATGCCTTGCCCATGGAAAGATGATTATCAGGATGCCAAGCGCGTGGCGGTGCAACTAGATATTCCATTCAAGATGTACGATTTCGAGACCGAGTATCGCCATAAGGTTGTTGATTATATGATAGCAGAATACCAGGCCGGTAGGACGCCAAACCCGGACATTATGTGCAACCAAGAGGTCAAGTTCAAGCTATTCCTGGATACAGCCCTGGCTGACGGCGCCGACATGATTGCAACAGGGCATTATGCACGTGTACAGAACGGTCGGCTATTAACTGCTGCTAATAGTGACAAAGATCAAACCTATTTTTTGTACCGTGTTACAGAAGATGCCTTGAATAAGTGCCTGATGCCAATCGGGGAATTTAGCACCAAAGAAGAGGTTCGTGACATGGCCAAAAAACTAAATCTGGTAACTGCACAAAAGAAAGATAGTCAGGGTATATGTTTTGTTGGTAAGGTGGGTATCCGGGATTTTTTGAGTCAGTATGTCACTGCTCGACCTGGCGTTATAAAAGAACAAAATGGAATTGTTGTTGGCGAGCATGACGGTGCAATTTTTTATACAATCGGTCAGCGACATGGCCTGAATGTTGGTGGCGGTCTGCCGTATTATGTCGTCGGCAAGGATATGGAAAAGAATGAAGTTTATGTTACGACAGACCTGGATGATCCTGGGCTTTGGAAAGATGTTCTAAATCTAACGGATATACATTGGATAAATAGCGTGCCAGATATGACCAAGTCTTATCAAATACGTACGCGTCACAGGGCGCCCCTGGTGGACGGTGATCTAGTGGCTGTCGATGAGGACGGGACTACCAAGTT
>JAGQNK010000063.1 GCA_020428105.1 Candidatus Saccharimonadota bacterium | reverse complement strand
TACGTCGATGACCCTACTGGTCCTTCTGGAGAGCTCTTTACAGAGCACGAGTACTCTCCTCATCCACTGGATGGCCCTCGACTAAAGAAAACCACTTCACCGAATGGCTCCTCTATTGAGTATCATTACAGCGATTTCTCAACGCGTATGCCATGGGACGTGGGGTTCGGAATCGCTTCGAAAAAACGAGTAACCCCTCAGGTAACTCTCGCCTCTGGTGCGCTGCAAACAGTTCAGGATCAAGAGTTCTATGATGCTAAGGGTCGGCTGCGAAGCTCGACAACTCCTGGGGGTGTAACAACGACCTACTCATATGATGAGTCGAAGAGGGGACTACTCGATTCGGCGTCAAGCGGGGCTGGTAATCCTCTCAATCGATCGTTCGTGTGGTACGAACGAGATGGTAATGGCTTTATCACAGATATCTTTGAAGGAGGGGCCGAGTCGGATCGAGGGGATCGGAGCAAATTTATTCATAAGTCGTATACCCGTGATCCCTACGGAAGTATCGATGAACTCGTAAAGCATAACGGAGGAAATCAATTCGGCCGACACTTTAAGTATTATCGTGACTGGCTCGAGCGAGATGTGCTCTTTCTTGCGAAGAATAAGAACCCAGATGGGCAGTCTCCCGTTGATGCCTTGGGAAATGGCGCGGGCATGGAGTACACTCGTAGCGAGAATCACTTTGATATTTTTGGAAGAATTAAGAGATCTGTCGAATATCGTGGTCCGTTGTTCCTCTCCGAAAATCAAGCGCGTCTAGATCTCCTTGCGAATTATGAAATCAATGAATGGATGTATAGCCCAAGTAACGGGGCTCTTTTGACCTATTCCAACGGGCAGATGAGTAAGAACTACACTTCCGATGGCTATGGCGAATATTACGAAATGAAGCTGGACAGTGGGGAGGTGCTCTCCAGGCGTTCTTACAATCATTCGAATAACATTAGGAAGCGAGAGTGGCTTTCTAGTGTGGATGCTGGCGGAGGAGCTCGTTATGTCTTAGAGGAGCTTACGTATGATCGAGCTTATCTCCGGAAAATGGCATCCATCGCGGGAGCGGAAAACTCCTCTCTGCACTTCACTCATAATCAGCTCGGCTCTATAGCAACGGTCCGCTATGAGTTTAATGGTCAGGATAAGCAGATTTACGAATATGAGTTTGATGAGCTCGGCCGCCAGATTCGTACCTTTGTGGAGGGTCGAGAAGGCGGTGGATCTGAGCGGATTATGTTTCAAGAGAAAGAATACAATTTATTCTCCTACCCCGATTGGATAGCGAATCATAGGGGAGAGCAAGTGAGTTTTGAATATGATGATATCGGACGTCTTCGTAGCTCTTTCTTTGGGGACATGGGAGTCGCGTACTCATACGTTCCCCATCGAAACTGGGTCGAGTCCTATACTGATGTTGTGGGCGGAAAGAGCTATAAGGAGTCGTACGAGTACGATCCCCTTGGTAATCTCGTAAAACTACGGCAACTCGGACTCACCGGTAGCGGATCTCCGTCTCCGCTTGAAACCGAATTCTTTTATAACTCTTACGGTTTGATCGATAGAGTTCAGTATCCAGACCAGAAGGTCTTTGAATGGTCAAGAGCATTAGACGGGTTTGTCTTTCTTGAAATTCCGACCCATGGAGAGCCCTATTTCATAGAGCAACGTCGTCTGGGTTCCGTTAGTGGGGATGTTGAGGTTCAAGCCGTTGACCCTGCCGGACGAGTAACTTCTTATAAGTATGATCGCCTAAACCTTCTTCGATCAATTCAGTATCCTGACGCAAAGGCAGTTAACTACGAATATGACGGGGCATTTCGTCTGAAAAATGTGTTAAGGCCTGGTTCTTCCTATACGGTCAACTCTCGGTTTCATGACGGCAAGCTAAAACAGGCGGTATTTTCGGATTCTCGTGGTCAGATAACTCGTGATTTCTACCGACAAGCGGGA
>JAGQNK010000017.1 GCA_020428105.1 Candidatus Saccharimonadota bacterium | reverse complement strand
TTCTCCTTCTTAATTATTTCTTCTTACTTGCTTCAATTACAAACTGCTCGCCAAACACTGCTTTCGCTATCAAAACAATCTGCGATTGAATTGCGATAATTGTTCCTGCGAGCCAGGCAATAATCCAGACCCAAGACGATGAAACAACCCTGCTGATAGACTGCGCGATTCCATTTTTATGCAAATCTGCAAGGGTAAAATCTCCAAAAATCAGAAACGCTCCCACGAATAGCGTGCCCACACCAAACATCGAAGTTAATACCACAATGAAATCATGCTGTAGGCCATACTTTAGCACCGTAATAACACCTATCACGCCACCTGTTATAGCCAACAGACCGACCACAAATCCATCTTGTCTAAGCCCAACTACTTGCCCAAGGTATGCGAATACACCGGAAAACAACGAGGCGGCCACCAACAATACGCCCAATATATAGTAAAAATACGACAATGCGGCAAATATCAAACCAGACATCAATGCCGTTAGCAATGCGGCTATAAATGCAAACGCACTAGCCCCTGCTACGGCCTGTATCATCGAAAAGCCTAGACCAAATCCGGCAATAAATCCCATAATTGGCAGCATAATCCTAAACATTGGATAGCCTGATGTTGCTATCGTGAAACCTGTGATGATAAGTAGCAAACCTATGATGAATGATTCCATGGCTATCTCCTTTTCGTTTCATTGACGGCCAGTTCGACTTCTACTCGTTCCCTGGCTTGTTTAATCGATCTCTCTACATGTTCGATTAATGCAAGCACCGCCCATAGGAACATGACGTACATAATAATCGCAAATAAGGCCGAGATATCCAGGTAGCCAGTTTCACCAACATTCCTTGGTGGAAAAATCCCCCGAAACGGCTCAAGGTATCTAGCCGATGTATCATAAACAAATGTCACAAATCTCGTCGATGGATTTGCGGAAAATGCCTTTAAGATCACACGTAAACCGAGTGTAAGGACACCGAACATTGTCCAGAGATACAAAAAACGCGCCAGAATGTTTCCGACACGCAAGTATTTCGGTACTTCGTGAGTGTCCGCTCGATCAACGTGAGTTATTGTATGCTTTGCCACTTCTAACTCCTGTTTATGCGTTAATCGTAGCACTAAATTTTAGTTTGTCAACTAAAGCTTTGTAGCGCTTTGTGCATTTACGACGCTTTTACTATAGGATGGATGGCATGGATATTGCCAACCGGTATAACAGAAATCTATCATATGCAGTGATTATCGCAGTCGTTATCGGTTTTTTCTTGCTACGTAGCTTTTTCTCACTAATTATTATCGCAATGATTGCCGCATACATATTCCATCCTGTATATAAACGCCTGTTAACGCTTGCAAAGAAGCCAGAGACTGCCGCACTACTAACACTTCTTGTTACGCTTGCTGTCGTGATCATACCTGTTATTCTGATACTTGCAGCGACATTGTTACAAGCATCAATCTTGATTAGTGACCTGAGCAGCTTCGTGAACCAGCACGACTTCGGACGTATCGCACAAGATACCTTAGAATGGGTGAACTACACCGGCTCGTCGTTGACTGGTAGACATATCGAGCTAACATACTACGACATCTCGTCTTTCCTTGCGGGCTATGCTACTTCGGCAGTCAATTTTATCATAGATAGTATTCGTGGCTGGGTTGGAAGTATTGCAGGCATTATTGCCGGCGTCATTCTATACATGTATGTATTTACAGGACTTCTGGTGCACGGACACAAAATCATTAAGCTGCTCCAAGACTTTAACCCACTAGGTAAAGATATTACGGACCTTTACATAGAGAAAGCCCAAGGCATGACAAAAGCTATGATCAAGGGTCAGTTTGTTATTGCAGTCATTCAGGGCGTAGTCAGCGCCATTGTGCTGTATCTGGTTGGCATACCGTATACTATGTTCTTTGTTTTGATACTAACATTCATGTCTATAATTCCTTTGGGAGCTGGAATTCTCACAATCCCACTCGGTATTATCATGATCTTACTTGGAAATACCATAGGTGGCATCATAGTAGTACTAAATCATGTACTTCTCGTCACAAACATCGACAATATTCTAAAACCCAAATTAGTATCCAAGGATGTTAGGCTTCATCCTGCGCTATTACTACTTGCTGTTTTTGGTGGCATGGGTCTATTTGGTTTCTTGGGCATAATCATTGGTCCGGTACTGATGATACTCATCGTCACGACTCTGCAAGTCTACGACAAAAAGATTTCCAAGGCTACTATTGTCACCCAAGGAGTAACTACTAAAAAAGCCAAGTAGACCCAATCTAGCTTTTTTGCTATAATTTACGCGTTCTACAGATTGAATATTGGGGATTAGCCAAGCGATAAGGCACCGGCTGTACGAGACCTCAATGGTCGAGATAAATTATATAGGTCCCGAAACGGGACCAGAACATCGAACAAAATATGTCCGCAATGACATAAAACTATATACTGGGGATTGGCCAAGTGGTAAGGCACCGGGTTCTGGTCCCGTGATCGGGGGTTCGAATCCCTCATCCCCAGCCATAGAAATATCCCATATGCTTTTATGCCTATGGGATATTTCTATGGCTTGAGGAGAGAGAGAGAGAGAGAGAGAGAGGGGGGGG
>JAGQNK010000016.1 GCA_020428105.1 Candidatus Saccharimonadota bacterium | reverse complement strand
CAAAACACTTTGTTAAAGAACTGGAGCAAAAGATAGAGGAACAACAGGCTATTATCGCCAATCTAGAAAAACGCCTTGCCAATAAGGCTTACGTCAAGAATGCGCCAAAACATATCGTTGAACAGACCAGGGGACAACTTGAGAGCACTAAGGCGACTCTAGAAAAAACCAAACAAGAATACGATCGTTTTGCACGATAACTACTAGACCAACCTCTGTTTTCATTCTATCAATGAGGACTCTGGTAGGTAAGGGAATACTTTGACGCACAAGCTTAGTCGTGACAAAATCATAAATATAACTTTGTGAGAATACTATGTCTGAACAAACTGGACGAGAATATATATTCAATATATTGGAAGCAATTGAAATAGGCAAAGGTCAGTACAAACTATATTTTGCCCACGGCAATTCCGGAGATTTGTTTGCGACATTACGATTCCATGAACCAGATGAAACCAAATTCAAAGCAAACATATCTCGCTTGTTTGACAAGTCAGTAGAATTAGGGATGCTCAACAATGCCAAAATTACCATACCCGACCCTGCGGAAAGCGAAAATCTGGATGGCGTCACGTTTGAACGAGTCATGAACTTTGGAAATACTGTAAGCCCCGAACAGGCACGACAAGCATTAGCCGTTGCATTTCCTAGCGGAGAAGCTGATCTACATCAGCTAGAAGTGTTAGTATTAAGCCAATGCATAGACCAGCATCAGATGCCAGTAGTTGGAGTTACGTTTGACGGTAATAACGAGATTGTAACAGCCACTCCCTCTGAAGTTGCGATAGAAGTGCAAGGCTTGACGGAACAATATTATCGTGGAGATATCTAAAATAATACAACTTTGGCTGAGGACGTCGTTACTCACTACAGCATAACGCAAATTATTCGCTAGAAATAAGATGATGTTTGCAGAATATTTGACAATCCTGAATGTTCGTGTTATTCTGATAGAGGTTCCGAAATTCCGGAACACCCCTTATGACAATCAAATAAGGGAGGAAATATGGAAAAATCCATTTTCAACAATGAGCTATCGCTCAATCAAGAACCACACAAAGCTAACCAAGGACTGGATGACCAGTCCTTTTTTCATGCCCCGGAACAACCGGATGAAAGCGTCTCAAACACAGCAACTAAATTCATCATGAGTCGCATGATGCAGGTGCAATAACATGGAAAATCCAGCAACACACAAGTGGCAAGATCGTCACAACGAGACCGACTATCCCAAGATCGACTACCACCAAGGCTTAGACGAAGAAGAGCAAGTTCTACAAGATCTATGGGATCTTGCTCCAGAAGAATGCTTTATGGATGAGGAAGACGGACTGCCTGACTCATACTGGGGGGTTTAGAATGCCAATAGCACAACATGAAACACTGATAGAGGAAGGCAAGACCCTATTAAAAAACGCTCCTCAGCTATACATTGATGTCGACGTCGAAGCAGACGGCAAGCCCGGGCACGGTTCTTTACTCAGCATCGGTGCTATTGCAAGCCATGGAGGAGTATTCTACATCGAACTTGCACCTGCAAACAAGGAATACATCGCCTCTCAGCGCCAATTCTGTGAAGATCACGGCTTAGAGCGTGAACGACTTATCCGAGAAGGAACTGAGCCGACCGAGGCTATCCGACTGTTTGGCGCCTGGACCTTAAACTTGGCACACCAATATGAGAAACCGCCTGTCTTTAGCGCATTCAACGCTGGCTTTGACTACGGGTTTATCGATCTGTACATGATCAAGGCCGGCCTAGACAACCCCTATGGCATAGCACCGTTTGACCTGAAATCAGCGGCGCAAAGCCTTTCCGGAAACTGGGATTGGGCGCAAACGAACAAAGGCAGACTACCCAAAGCGCTATTACCAGACGGGGATTTTACCCATAACGCACTCGAAGATGCCGTATATCAACAAAAAATACACTTTGCACTCGCAGGGCTACTCCGGAGTAAATCATGAACAGAATTGCACTAACAGGAGGACCATCAGCAGGTAAATCAACGGCCTTACGCCACCTAGATGCAACCTGCGGTCACTCATTAGCCTTGGTGCCAGAAGCCGCCACACTACTGTTGCAAGGTGGCTTTCCTGCGCCAGACGAACAATACCCTTGGTCGATCGATTGGCAACGCAACTTCCAACTTGCAATTGCCATGACCCAAATAGCCCTAGAGCAGACAATTGAAACTAGAGCCGCTACAAACGGGCAAGGCATCGCTGTTTGCGACCGTGGACTTGCCGATGGTGCCGCATATTTGCCTGGTGGTCTAAATGAACTCAGTGAACTGATTGGCTATAGTAAATCATCAATCTTAGGACGATACGACTTTGTCATACACCTTACCTCCAGTGTCACGCATTCATCAGGCTACCAAAAACACACTAATGTTCATAGGTTCGAAGAAGCCGAGGAAGCAAGAAAACTAGAGGAAAGAACTCTCGAAGCGTGGGCCGATCATCCGAAAAGACTAATATTGGATATCGAGGACTCAACTACCAGAAATCAATCAGTAGCCCAAGCAATTACTGAATTCGCGTAAGTACGTGATTAGGCATCGGGCTCTAGCGCTGCTCGAACATGCTCTGTACTTTCATCTGGACGCGAATCATCAAACCAAATCACTTTCCAGCCCATACGCTCGGCCGCCATAAGGTTAGCTCGGGAGTCATCAATCAGCAGTATTTCTGCTGGATCACACTCCGCCCACTCCTGAGCAACCTCAAATATACGCGGTTCCGGCTTTATTGCGCCAACTTTTGACGAGTCGATGATCGAATCGTAGGCAACCTTGGGCAAAACCCCTTGGTCAAACATCTCATCTATAAAGCCTGGCATAATATTGCTCAACAGCCCGATATGATAGTGCTCGGACGCCCACCCAACCAGTTCTTGCATTTCAGATATTGGATCAATCGCTTCCAGATAATAAGTACGCCAATCCAGACTCTTTGCTCCTATTCGTTCAGCGAACCGCTTATTGAACTCTTCCATGGGTAGTTCGCCGCGACATACGGTGTCGTTAAAATGCCAAAAAGCAGTCTCTATTTGATCAGCCGACGAACCAGTCTCCATAGCCAACTGACCGAAAGCCCGGTTATAAAACCTAACCAGTACACCGTTGATATCAAAATACACAAACCTTACGCCAGACTTACTGCACTTCTTTGCGCTTGCTGGAACTGGCTCTTCGCCGACCAACTCACCCAAGCTAACACCCAAGGCGCTCGCAATACTCTGAATAGTGAAGATAGATGGTGACTTTATGGCACCACGCTCAATTTTGGCCAAGGTTGAATAACTCAAACTCGCCTTGTGGCACAACTCTTGTTGAGTTAAGCCAGCCTTCTTTCGCGCTTCCTGCAAGGACTTCCCAAGTCCCACCTCATCCATAGCATAATAGTACCAATTAAATGGTACTTTGCCAAATATAAACTAGCCTTTTAGTACTAGTTTGATGGAACAAAAAGTGCCATCAGCGTCACGATAGCAATAAAGAGAACCAATCCAGCACCACCAGCAACCACTAGTGAGTTCGTTGTGTTACCTCCTGTTTGCCTTTGTATCTTAGAAAATACCCAAGCACCGAAACCAATTCCAGCCAAAAATCCTATCAATACATTTGAAAACATAACTGTAGTCTACCACACTTAGAAGGCTAGTTTTGCTGATAAGTTAGATAAAGCCTCGTGGTCTGGCTCGGCTGACATATCTTGTTGAGCATTATACTCGGCGACTGTGTTAAAGGGATACAGTTTCACATGAGCATGCGGTACGTCCACCCCTTCAATCTTGACGCCAACATACTTGGTTCCCAAGACCTCTCGAAGTCGCTTTGCTACTTTATTTGCTGTAAGCATTAGTGCAGTATACGTCTCATCGTCCAAGTCCCAGACAAACTCGACCTGAGTCTTTGGTACTACTACTGCTTGACCATGTACGGCAGGGAATATGTCCAAAAATGCCAATGTTTGGTCGTCTTCATAAACTTTGTGGCTAGGTACAACGCCTTTGATAATCTTGGTAAAAATCGAGTCTTCCATGCAAGGTATTGTAATATATATTCATGTCACTAAGACGAAAAATCTTGCTCAAACTTATGGCATCTCTATTTAGCTTGAGCATTCTAGCGCTTGCCTTGGTCATATCCACAAACAGCGTCATTGGCACTCCGGACAGTATCAAGTCCGCCCTACGAGAAAGCGACGTTTACCCCGTATTATCTAGCAGGATCGTTGAATCTTTCGCCAACAAAGCCCAGGAAATGCCCGAAACCAAACTCAACCAAAAGGCCATTGATGATGCTTTTGCCAAAACAATAACCCCGTCTCTGGTGCAAAATAACGTCGAAAATATAATCAGTGGTACGTACTCTTGGCTAGACGGTAGCACCTCGACACCCACTTTTAATATCAATGTGGGTGATATTCAGCAACAGATCATCAACAACCTCGGCGACGCATCTGTCACCAGACTCAAAGGGCTGCCCGCTTGCACAGTAGAGCAGCTCCAGCAACTTGATGCCAACAACGTTGATCCATTTACGATACCTTGTAATCCACCAGGGCTAGATCTCGCACAACTACGCAAACAGTTCCAAGCGCAAGTAGATACGTCAGGCAACACAAAAAGCAACGATAGTACAAATATTTCTGCCGACAAAATGGTCAATAGTGCAGGACAGAATGTATTCTCTCAAGCCGATTACGTGCCAAAACTATTCCAGTTAGGGCAAAAACTACCGTGGATATTTGGTCTTATAGCAATT
Organism: Candidatus Saccharimonadota bacterium; assembly: GCA_020428105.1. GTDB lineage: Bacteria > Patescibacteriota > Saccharimonadia > Saccharimonadales > JAGQNK01 > JAGQNK01. The sequence continues at coordinate 7,421 of JAGQNK010000016.1, read as the reverse complement.
CTTAGTGGTGTAGCTTTAGTGTATTTCAACAAACCACGCAAGCAAGGGATAAAATCAATTACTATCATGGCTATTGTTGCTGGCATTTTGTTGCTCCTATTAGTGACTATAACTACTATTGCGCTGCGATACTTGGGCAACAACGCTCCAGGCATCGCTGCAGAAGTAGCCATGAGTACCATTAACACTCTCTATCGACAGATGGCTATTAGCCTCAAAGTATTTGCAAGCAGTTACATTCTCCTTGGTTTGGTAGGCTTGATCACCATTCGCTTCATAAAGCCACCCGGTCAAAATACAAATGCCCTACCACTTACGACTGATACTACAGCAGCAGACACAAGCATCTCAGGCTCTAACCAGAGTAGTCATATACCCCCACTGTAATACGGTGTCATTACAGTGACTTTGCTGTGTCAATGAATTCTACCAACTTGCTTTTGTCAAAAATTCCAGAATACGGCACTGTTTCAACGCTACTAGCAACCAGCACTTCATCAATATTGTTTCCATAGTCACCAATATTTTGTAACGACACACCACTTGCGACTGCCAAAGGCTTATCAATAACTTCTTTTATGGCAGCAATCTTGGCAGGGGAGGGGGCATATCCGGTACCCTGACCACTAGTAGTAACTACATCCATATAGTCCTGAAGCATGTGCGCCGCAGACGCCGCATGGCGTGGATTGTCAGTATATAAGCGTGTGTATTTGAATGCCACACCACCCAAAAACCGCACACCTTTCAGCTCTGCGGAGCTCTGTCTAAGTATATTAGCGTCTAGCAATGCGTGAATGTCTTCCAGACTATGCGTTGCTTCATCCACCCACAAGGCATCCGGTGCAGTATGTATCGCTTCATGAGCAAGGGCTCTTGAAATAATATTAAACGATGTATCAGGACGGCCGGCTAATAAATTGATCCCTATGTAATCATCTTCGTGATCTTTCTTTACCGCCTCAAAGGCTTTTAGTACCGCTGGTGAGACGCCAGAAGAATGACTTATTAGATATACACCATCTGCACCACTCTCAAAAGCAATGTCAGTTTGTTCTCTAGCTTGTTCAGTATCCTGAATATGGACAACAGGGAACACTTTCATAAATTTATTATAATACATTATATATTTTTAGTCAAAACTATTGACTGTTTCGTTCTGAACGCAAGTAGCTTATTCCGTCGTGGACAACTTGACGGACCGCTCCAAACTCTTCGCGCCACGTAGCCTCTAGATCACTATCAAAGGACTTTTGCTGAGTATGTCTATCTACTTGACTCTCTCTCAATTCCGTAACCACATCCCACAACCTATCGGTTACACTGTCGGCGGTTTCGATCGCATTCTTCTGAAGCCAATCTACGGTCGGGGCACCGGGCAACTGTTGAGCGCTTAGCTGTCCGATAATAACGTCGGCGACCTTTTTGCGCCTATCTGGATCGTTGTTATGAGAATGTACATAATCCGAGAATGCTTCAAGTACCAACTTCTGTCGTTCCTGGGGCTCAACCCCTGGGGCAACTACACCGCGAACGGATGAATTAAAGCTCGCAATAAAAGCTTTGATATCTTTGATGCTGGTGTTACCGGAAATATTCATGTATTTCTTTATTTCTTCATTGGTAGCTGGTTGTCTTTGCTCCAGTTTATTGATCGTCTCGCTTCCATGTGTAAGTACGCCTAGAATGCCTATTCTCATACCAACAGCCTCTAGGGCGTCAGCCTCTGGTGATTGTGGCACCTCAAGTGCAGACTGTATCGCATCTGAAGTCATTTCTAAATCACCCGAAGCCAAAGACTCTTCTAGATAGCCCAGCAAAGCTTCAGGACCATGTGAGTTCATAGTTTCATTATACACTCCAAAGTTACTCACGATTCCTCCTATCATTCTGGCGCCTCTTGAATCTATCAATTTCGGCTAGCTGCGAATAACGGTACGGACGAACAATGTTACTTGCTGGTGGCATCACTGCTTTGGTTCCCGTATTAAAGATATGTTCCCTAATCATTGGCTCTATTGTACCTTCAAAATCAAAGTCAACTGATGAATGTGAACCAGTGATAATTGAATCACTACGCTTTGCTGTTTTTGCTTTATGAGCTTTGATATATGCTTTTACAGGTATGTTGTCAGGACTTGTACTTTCGTCCTCGTCTCTCCATAACTCAAACACCTCCAGGCCGTTCTCGACTCTGTCCGGAGAGGCCGCAATTAGATTAACCTCGAGTTGCTTAACATACCTAGAATACTTACTGCTGCCGGATATTGCCCTATAAACATTTCTCAACTGCGAACCGCTAATCGTCCAGTCATCTAGCAAAACAATTTTCAAATCTTCTAATTCTGCCGTGATATCTCCAGGCTCTGTAACGATCCTATCTCCATACATATCCAATTCATCGTCAGTAAACTGTTCCAGAATACGGTTAAAGAAGTATTTATCACTTTTAACCCTCGAGCTATTTGAAAACCTATCGATGTCAGTCAAAACGCACAACTGTCGTTTGGGATCTTCATCCAGATATGACTTCCAGTACTCAGCAAAAACTTGAACCGCCTCAGCATATTCTTTTTCACCAACATATGTAATGTTTTCGAGCATGTCTTTTGCTTTAATAACGTCACCACCGCTCTCTCCGGCCGCCTCTGCTGCCTGAATAAACTCCTCTAGAAATCCAACCAACCCTTCGATGCTTTCTCTTTCGGTTAATTCTTCTATGGGCGCATCTTCGCTTGGATCAGAGCCCCATAGCGCATCTTTTATTGGCACATATTGAATGGTGTTGTCCCTCTCTTCTGTAATTTGGTCCCTAATGTGATCGGCATCCTTTACGAAACCTTGATCGCGCAATCGTTCGACTGCTTCTTTGGGGTCATGCTCACCACTTGCACCAATGTGGCCTTCCTGTGATGGTGTTTCGTCGGACATCCGTGCGTCAATCGGTGCGTCGCCAGACTCCGTCTCGCGCTCATCCTTTCCTGCATCAAGCACAAGGTCATCTTGATCACCAAATCTTTGATGCTTACCAAGTATCGAGCCCACCAGGCTACCCAACTCTTGGCGCCGCTCAGTATTGGGATCATCTTCAGTAACGAGTATCGAAGCTTCGTGTGCTGTGGCTTCAATGATAGGTTGACTCATAGGCTCAGGATCAAGGGGCAAGGAATAATCCAAGCTAACTGGAGTCTCTGATAATTTGCCAATGTCTTCACCTTGTATCATTTCCGCAGGAGAGTATGGTAAGTCGGTATCGTTGACCTTAGTCGGTATATCTTGCTGTGGCGATAGAGTTTCTAGGCTCATGATATGTAAAAGTTTATGTTTTTGTAGTAAGTAATAACCATTTCAGATTACCATATTTTTGTATTCTAGTCAACCTTATGTGTCATCAAAGACTTGTTAATTACATGAGTGTTTTTACACCGAGCAATGTCTCGGGAGGGAAGGATTAAAATATATTCTTTGGTCTCTCGGAGCAAGTTATTGTGAGAGCCTTCCTATACAGAACCTATGTCCCGAATCATTTTTCTGATAAGTGGAGAAAAGGAGCCCTGACTTTGCGGAGCCTTATGGGAGTCTTACGTCTTCTGGCGGAGAGAGAGGGATTCGAACCCTCGATAGCTTGCGCTATACCGCTTTTCGAGAGCGGCCAGTTCAACCACTCCTGCACCTCTCCATACTGTAAGTATTATATTAGACTTGCACAAAGTTTGACAAATTTTACAAAAACACTTGACATACTATACCATTGGTATTATACTCATGGCATACTACTATGAAATTGACGAAGTATGAACAGGTATTATTAGATGGCTGGGAAGAGACTCACAAAAAAAGTCAGCTGACTTTTTGGATCTTATTCTCACTGCACAACAAAGGTCGGCATATGAATAGCATTAAAGAAACGATTCATATGCTTCTGAATAATACTTTTACTGTTGATGACCAAAGTATGTATAGAGCATTGAGGCGTCTGGATGATGCTGAGCTCATTGAACACAAAATGATACCAAATCAAAACGGTCCTAACCTAAAGATGTATTACCTTACTACGATTGGTATGAATGTTTTACGAGCATTTTCTGATCGGAATGTATCGTCGGTTTATTTTAAGCCAGAGATCGAAAAACAATTAATCAAACTACAGGAAAGGAAGTAGTTATGACTGACGAAATTAAGCCCATGGGGCGCATAAAAAAGGGGTGGATAGTAACCAAAAGCGCTTGGCAGGTTCTCAAGATGGACAAAGAACTGGTGATGCTGCCAATCCTTAGTGCAGTGGTTAGTGTTATTACTATAGTTGGTTTTGTAGCCACAGCACTGGCTGGTGCGTATCTTCTTGTCAATTCTTCTATATCGGATACGATTACTATCTCTAGCAGAGGTGGGGACATTTTGCACCTACTGGCAATTTTCGTTATTTTTCTATTGACAACTTTTGTCGTGAATTTTTTTGGTGCAGCTATTACATATGGTGCGATAGAACGTTTCAGGGGCAACGACCCAACCGTCAGAAGTAGTGTTGCTGCTGCAAGACGTCGCATAGCACCGATTGCTGCTTTCAGCTTACTAACTACAACTATCGGTTTTGCCCTTCAGACACTAGAGGAAAGAGTTCCGTTGGCAGGTAAAATTGCTGTGTGGCTACTAAACGCATCATGGTCAATAGCATCTATGTTTGCAGTACCGGTAATTGTCATGAGCGACAAAACTACTGGGCCATTTGAGGCTACGAAAAAATCTGTTGAAATCATTAAAAAAACTTGGGGCGAAACCGCTGTCTCACAGATTGGTATTGGTATAATTCAACTCTTTGCAATCCTTGGTTGGTTTGCATTATACGTCGCTGTTGGAGCTACTGCCTTTGCGATAGGAGGCACGACTTCTATGGCTATATTTATTGGTACAACTGTCGTAATGGTGGTATGCCTACTCATTATCAGTATAGTGTTCTCGACACTTTCATCAATTGCAAAAGCCGCTATATTCTACTATGCCACTACCGGTGAGTCGCCAGAAATGTTCAACAAACAATTGCTACGAGAAGCAATGACGCCCAAAAAAGCCAAGAAGATATTCGGATAAATACTACATATATGCTTACAATACAATATTTGTAACAGGCGTTGCTCTATCTTTTGTCAAGTATTTATGCTAAAATCCCCTCTGTTTTGGCATATTTGCAGTCAAAACCAATCCGCCAAACCAGGCAGCTTGTCTGACGTTTGGATGATTGAGAAGGAGAGGGCTTAGTTTGATGATTATATGTGCTGGGCAAACTTGTTTTGCCAGCGCTAAAAACATCAAACTATCACACCTCGACGCGCACCCGTAGCTCAGCTGGATAGAGCGTCTGTTTGCGGTACAGGAGGTCGTAGGTTCGAATCCTGCCGGGTGTACCAATAATTTATATCCGCACATGCGGCTTTTCACTTTTTTCGACAGAAACACTGTAATGACATCTATCGCTTAACACATATTGGTGACATGTTGTATTCTGTGTTATAATATTGCTATGAGTGAACCATTTTCTTCTGGTCAATCAATGCCCCTCGACGAAGCCACGGTAGTTACCGATCTACATCAGCCAACCGAAATCTCTAAACAGAGTGATTTATCGTCACATCCAGATGTGACCATATCCGGCACCGAAAACACATCCCTCGCTAACATTGAACTGACTGGGGGACGGGAAATCTCCATAGGTCTTTCGGCTGACGACAAACACCGACTAGCAAAATCTATCGGGTACTTGGTAGGCAGAAAGCTTACTTATCACCGCAAAATAGCCAAGCGAGCTTTTGGATCGCAGAACATAGACCCCATCACAAGATCTGCATTTATTTCACAGCTCGACACACTGGTAGATGCAGGCATTTTAGATAGAAAACATCAACGCTACGCAATTAGTCCTGAAGCAAACTTAATATCCGTTGACCTCGATAGTCTTTTCGTGAGTTCCAGCGATGATACCCACCAAAACCAATCAACAACCTAGCTAAATACCATTGGATAAAAATATTGCTGGTATTAGGTTTCGTCCTTGTATAACTCAATAAGCCAGCTCAATAAAATTATGAATACAGTACAACCCCGATGAAAACAGCAGCTTCTGTCACCACCCAAAGTGTACTCGAAATAATCAGCGGCTTATCTTTTAGTTGTAAGCCATACATTAGCCACACAACAGAAGCAAAAACATAAAATCCCCACGTTGTTCCTGATACACCGGCAACCTCTTTGTCTATCCAGACCTCAAACACTTGGGGAAGAGTCATAATCGGCTCGATTATCGCCATAGCGAGCACAGAGCGCCTAATTAGTATCTTCCGCTGCTTGTTGGTAAGTTTTGTTGTCCGGATCCTGAAAGGTGATAGATGTCGTGACATATGCTGAAATTGGATATTCTAAAAGCGGATTTTGCGCATCAAGTTATCGAGCGGGCTAAGTTCCCGTTCTTCGTGTGGTAAATGCTTAGACAATGCTTCTGCTATCTGCTGTTCGTCAGCGAGGTCATAATAAATAGATATAGGCAAGTTGAAGCGTTGCAATGGCATGAGCAATATCGAGCGCATAGCTTCTTCCTCGATAATCGAAAAGGTCTTAAACATAGAGTAGGGGTAATGACGCTGGCCAATACGCACACCGCTATCTTGTATAGAGTACTCCAGGACTTGTGGCTTACGCGCCCCAAACGCTGCAAATGCTCCGCCCAAAATGATTACTACGACTGGCGAAATCTTATCTCTAGTTACAGCAAATACAATCGCTGCCACTACCAAAGCAACTAGCATCACCAATATATACCACTTGGCACTTTTGTCATGTGCAACGTATTCTGACGCAGTCCAGTTGACAATAGCCGTGTCAGCCACGGACAATTCCTGCTCCTGAGACTCATAATCATCTTCGTAGCCACTGGGTTGCCGAGCAATCGGCACAGCATAGGTATTGGGCACTTGCGCTGTGGGCTGTTGGGTGGGTAATTGATCTGGGGTCTGTACCACTGACTGGACGGGTGTAGTTTGGGGCTGATCCACTGATGGTACCGACTGAGTTGGCGTAGCATCAGGCTGTTCTGCCACGGATATTGACTGAGGCGCCATGACCTGTGCTTGCTCAACAGAAAGTGATTGCACTACCTGCTGCTTTGACTGTTGATCTAACTGTGGGTCGCTCGGCGTAATAGTTTCTCCGGGATTCATAGCTTATATTGTAACCCAAAGCCTTTTATGCTTACTAATAGAAAATTACTATGTCTCTTCAGCCATAGTATTTGTTTTGATGATTTGATATAATCTCTATCTGTTACGAGTACGTCAAGAGTTTGTTTTAGTAGAAAGTTACTACGAATCCAAAGCACGGAAAAATAAAGCTCCTCGCATACCGAACAAAGTGGCTGCTGCGTGAAACGTAAG
>JAGQNK010000053.1 GCA_020428105.1 Candidatus Saccharimonadota bacterium | reverse complement strand
CAAATTCCCATATTCTACGGAAGAATATCGCAACCATAATAAACACTCACTTTGGCTATTACCTAACCGCGTGAAAGTAATTGAAGCCATGGAAAAGTTACTTAAAGACCATTGGATTTTTGGTTCAGGCCAATTTGGTATAGTGAACATTTCTGGTAATAACCAAGACGACGAGGAAGATAAAGACGCTAAAGAGCGTGTTACCAGGGCAATTAAAAATAATGAATACACTATTACTCTTACTGGGCAGAGATTGACCACAGGTGCGTCCATTCCGGAATGGACAGCTGTGTTTATGCTTTCTGATACTAGCAGCGCAACCACCTACTTGCAGACTGCCTTCCGCTGTCAAACCCCGGCAAAAATTGACGGCAAGCTGAAGACACAAGGTTACGTGTTTGATTTTGCTCCTGATCGCACCCTCCGATTAGTAGCTGAAGCCATAGAGTTAAATCACAAATCTGGCAAGACCAACACACCAGAACAAAAAGACGCCATGAAGCAGTTCCTAAACTTCTGCCCAATTTTGGCCGCTGAGGGCGGCACTATGAAGTCATATGATGTCGGCACAATGCTGGTACAGCTCAAAAAAGCTATTATTGAGCGCGTTAGCCGCAATGGCTTTGACGATCCAAAGCTATATAATGACGAACTGCTCCAACTGGACGAGCTGGCACTGGAAAAGTTCAACGAACTAAAATCCATAGTCGGATCCGCTACTGGCGAACGCATTAACGAAATACCTGTTAATGAATTAGGTATGGACGAACTGGAAACAGCCAAGGCTGAAGAGGCTGAACGTAAAAAGAAAAAGAAAGAAAAGCTCACCCCAGAACAAGAAGAAGCACTGAAAAGACTCAAGGAAGCTCGCGAGCAAAAGAAAAGCGCTATCAGTATACTTCGTGCAGTCAGTATCCGAATGCCTATGATGGTTTACGGAGCCAATGTATCCATACGTGAAGACATTACCTTAGAAAAATTTGTCGAACTTGTTGATGATACGTCGTGGCAAGAATTCATGCCCGAAGGGTTGAGCAAAGAAAAATTCAGAGAGTTCATCAAATACTACGATGAAGAAGTATTTCGCGGTGTGGCTCATAGTATACGTGCAAAAGCGTATGATTACGACGCACTACTGCCAACCGAACGTATTCAAGCCATTGCTGATGTATTTGCCACGTTTAAGAACCCAGATAAAGAAACCGTCCTCACTCCATGGAGCGTTGTAAATATGCAAGTGGCCACAACTTTGGGTGGCCATGACTTTAGATCCATTGTTAAAGATAGACCGGAATGGAAAACAGCGGGGCAAGCTACTCAAATATGGTCGCAAGATAATGTCAAAATTCTAGAGATAAACTCAAAATCTGGCTTATACCCATTATTAGCAACATACAACATCTACTCTAGGCATCTCATTAAGCAAAAGAAACCTGAAGACAAAATACACAAACAGTTATGGAACGAGGTGTTAGCTCAGAATATTTTTGTAATATGCAAAACACCTATGGCCAAGACAATTACAGAGCGAACACTAGCAGGTTACACAAAAACAAAAATGAACATTATCTATATCGAGGACTTAATAAATAAACTACGCCAAGAAGGTGCTTACAAGAGTTATACTTTAAGGGATGAGTTACTTGAAAAATTCAAAATTGACGGTGGTAACATGAGGTTTGCGGCTGTTGTAGGTAATCCACCTTACCAAGTGAATACTGACACTAATTTTTCGGTGCCGGTGTATCACCTGTTTTTCAATGCTGCCAAAGATTTGAAGCCGGACTATATCAGTCTCATCCATCCAGCACGCTTCTTATTCAATGCAGGTGCCACGCCCAAAGAATGGAACACGCAAATGCTAAATGACAAGCACCTGTCTGTGCCGATGTATGAAGCTGACTCACAGAAGGTATTTTCTGGGGTTGATATTAAGGGAGGTGTTTGTATAACGTTATGGGACAAGAACAACCCAAGTGGCGGTCTAGGTGGCACATTCATAGCATTTGAGGAATTGCGTAGTATTTTAGCGAAAACTAAAACTGGTGGATTTGATCAAATAGTGGGATCAAGGGGCGAAACCAAAACAACATATCCTCTTGATAAAAAATATCCGAACGATTTACGTATTGCGCCCAACTTTTTTGATAGATTCCCAGAAGTTTTCGTAACCACAAAGGATGCTAAGCGCAGTGTAAAAATTATAGGCCTAGAAAAAGGTAATAAGCGTACAGAACGCTACATCGATAGTAGTATTGTTAGCGATCCAAAACTCGACAAATGGAAGATCTTCATACCAAAGTCTAATGGCAGTGGAGCTCTTGGCGAAGTAATAAGCACTCCTCTTACTGGAGAACCCCTGACGGGTTGTACCTATTCGTTTTTGCAGATTGGTGCTTTCGATAATAAGTTGGAAGCCGAGAACTGCAAGACATATATCAAAACTAAATTTTGCCGCGCTATGCTTGGCACGCTTAAAGTCACACAGGATAACCCTAAAAGCACCTGGAAAAATGTACCACTGCAAGACTTCACAAATGAATCCGATATAGACTGGTCGCAACCTATAAAAGATATTGATAAGCAGCTATATACAAAATATGGGCTTAACGAAGAAGAGGTGGCCTTCATCGAGACTCGCGTCAAAGCCATGGAGTAATCTATGGTGCCTCTGAGTGATATCGACATAAAGGAAAGCATCCTCCGACGAAAAGGAGATTTGCTTGATACTTTGTTGATAGACCGTACAACGGGAAGAAATATAATTTGGGCAACCGACTCGTATTCATCCCGCGGCAAAGAATTTGCCCCCAAAAAACACATTACTGCGAATCTTGTGACTGGCATTTACAGCAAAATTATCCAACCGCGTGCTGCAAAAAGTTTGCAGGAACAACGCTTCCGCACCAAAGAAAAAGCAGAGGTTTTCACCCCGCTTCGTATAGTCGATCAAATGAACAAGCAGATAGATTGGGCTGGAAGTAGAGGGTTCCCAGACAAATCCAATTGGCAAGAATACGTAAGCGAGCTCAAACTCGAGATTGCCTGTGGGGAGGCTCCATTTATTGTGAGCAGGTATAACCCCACAGCACATACAGGAAAAGTTATTAATATAGAGAACCGTGTTGGCTTTTTGGACAGGAAGTTACATGTGGTATCAAAATATTGCGATAAACCAAAAGACTGGTTGCACTGGGCAAAAGTAGCCTTTAAAGCCAGCTATGGGTATGAATGGCAAGGCGATAACATACTTATTGCACGCGAGAACCTGCTGTACACACTAATCGATTACTATAAGGACAAATTTGGGCGTAAACCATCTCTAAAAGTGCAGCGGGAATTTGCAGAGATAATTAGCTGGAACATATTCCAAATGGACGGCATAAAATACGTACTACCGATGAGCTGCAAGCACGAAACAAAAGTTATACC
>JAGQNK010000015.1:1208-50288 GCA_020428105.1 Candidatus Saccharimonadota bacterium | reverse complement strand
CTAAATTTATGTGAACTTATGACAGAACACGGAATAAATCAGTTCATCTTTAGCTCTTCGGCAACCGTGTATGGTGATCCAGCAAAAGTACCCATCACCGAAGACATGCCTCTGCGTGCCACCAACCCTTATGGCCGTACCAAACTTATGATTGAAGAAATACTAAATGATCTTTCGTCTGCCACGCCCGGTCTTTCTATATCAATGCTACGCTATTTTAACCCCATTGGCGCTCACAGTAGTGGCCTGATTGGTGAAGACCCAAATGATATTCCGAATAATCTGCTACCGTATGTTGCCCAAGTAGCAGTCGGAAAATTAGAAAAACTACGCGTATTTGGTGACGACTACGATACACTCGACGGTACTGGCGTACGCGACTACATCCACGTTGTGGATCTGGCCAAAGGCCACGTTGCCGCACTACGGCACATGCCAGAGCCTGGTGCATGCGAAGCCTACAACCTCGGCACTGGCAAGGGTTATTCCGTAATCGAGGTTATCGAAGCTTTCACAAAAGCCAGCGGACAAAAAATTGAGTACGAAATCGTAGCTCGTCGACCGGGTGATATCGCCACATGCTATGCCAACCCAACAAAGGCCAAAGATGAACTTGACTGGCAAACTAGCCTATCGCTTGACCAGGCCTGCGCTGACGCCTGGCGCTGGCAGCAATTTGTCAGTACCCAAAAGGGCCACTAATCAATCATCAAGCAATACTAGCTTATCCCCCAACCGATCACTAAGCGCCATAAAATCACGGTCATATGTAACCAGCCGCGTGTCATGCTCGATGGCCAGCGCCGCTATCCACAGATCATTGTGCGACAACACTCTGCCCCTCTTTCTACAATAGCTTGAAATGTCAGCGGATATCCTCGCTGTTTCAAGTACAGGATTTGCTATAATTACGTGCTGTTGAGACAAAAAATCAGCAAAGTATTGCTCGTTTCTTTGCAACTGTGAACCAAGTATAAACCCTTGCTTTAGCTCAGCAATAACCGGGATAGGAAGCATGATTTCATGAGCAGATTTGATCAACTCAACAACTTGCGGCTTATTCAGCATAATGGCTGTATAAGCATTAGTATCAAGCAGCATCATTAAGCTCTTTTCGGGCTAGTTCTTTCTGGATTTTATCCTCTTCCTCTATAGCACGAAGCGTTTCGTCGTCGATTCCGCTGCCGATAAACCAGTCTAGCGCTTCTAGTAGAGTTTGTTTGCCGGTGCCGGCTCGTTCGGAAAGTTCTTCGATAATCACCGTGTTCAAACTCTGTCCGCTCAGCTTGGCACGCTTACGCAGATACCGATCAACTGGCTCAGGAATGTTGCGAATAGTGTATTGCTTTACTGTCATGCATACATCTTAGCATGCATGCATGCATTTTGTCAATATATCACTAATTAAACACCGTACGGCGCAAGACAATCTGGACGCTACGATTCACCTGCTGAACAACTGGATCTTGCCAACGCCATGTATCATCTGCTCGTATTAACCAACCGGCTATGCCACCACCCCATACATAGCAGACAAACATAGAGACGACTAGCCAAACTTTTACTCTCTTGTTGGCAATCATTTGGTTAACTGCGGCAGCAATCAGAGTAAAGAGCAAAATCATAATTGGATATGTATAGCGAGCCTGAACAGCCTCGGCCTTCCACATCGTTAGATAACCACTATAGTTGTATAGCCATTGCACCAACACAAATCCAACCACCACAACTAACGCAAAACGAAGATTTGCATCACTCCCAATTTTTCGACGTTGCCAGATAACTGCAACAAGACCCGCTATGGCCACAATCCAGGCAAAAGAAACGGGCAATGGTAGTAATGGTCGTACTACAATAGGCCCAAAAGGCTCGCGCTCATGAACTACTCGAGTTGGTGTATGTTGAAAAATAGCAAAATATCCTCGCATCATACGCGTTGTCCAATATTGACTGAAGCTAAAGGCGTTACCATAGGGTGGTGTAATTGGTCGATTTTCAACATTTATTACATTGTTGCGATACCATGGCCCAAATTGCCTACAAAGCTCAACGGGCTGTACCTGTTCACAAGGCGGACTCTGGGTACCAAACTTTACGATATTGACGCCGTAACGCTCTATACTCATCGCTGTAATAATTAGTAGACCCACAGCAACCAACCAGAAATAGCGATTCTTAGGAACCACCCGCCAATCATCCCGAATTACCTGAAGGTTATTACCACGATTCCTACGCACTACAACAGTGGTCACATACATCAAAACTATGGCCATTATGGGCAAAAACGTCTGTTTAGCCAATACCGTGACACCACCCCAAAGCACCGACAGTGCAATATTTCGAACCAAATTATGATTATCTTTTATTAGCTTTGTTGCATACCCTAGTACTATGGGCGTCAGCATAAACATCAGATTGTCATAATTTACATGGGCTGCCAAAAACGGAACCATTGGAGTCATGACAAATGCTAAAATTATTATATTTGACAAACGAAGCGAAACCCCCCACCCGGACAACAGCTTCCAGAAAAGATAGATGCCTACGGCTACCATCACAACATTCATCAAGCGCATCGCAATAATGGTCTGATTTGTACTCAGAAATACGTCTAGAACTCTATACGGAAAACTCATCAGCCATCTGTACAAAAACGATGGCTCCCGGGTTAGGTCACCAATGATCCCGGTGTCAATTGGTTGATAATTCACCATCCAAGACCATTGCTTTGCATAAAGCTGGATGGCACCAACGTGGGCGAACTCGTCGAAAGGTAGCGGATAAATCGCAGTAAATGACAACCAAATAGCATTGATCAAAAAAGCTACCAATGTAACTACAAAAAACTTTGTCGTACCTATCTTGTCATAGGTATAGCTTGCCAAAGCTCTAATTTTTCGTCGCATCAACCATTAACTATAGCAAACTGAGTAAGTTATCAAGATACACCATGCCTACTCTCCTATCGGCCCTATCCCAACAAGAAAGGGTACAGTCATACTCTTGAGATTCGTATAACCCCAGCTGAATGTGCCGTTACCGTTAGATTTACCGAGCATGTAGCGAGCCGGTTGACCAGCCGGCACTTCTACGGCAACAATATCTGCTTTGCCGTCTCCCGTTACATCACCTAACTGCATAAAGCTTGGCTTACCCATACTCTTGAGATTCGTATAACCCCAGCTGAATGTGCCGTTACCGTTAGATTTACCGAGCATGTAGCGAGCCAAACCCTCGCTATCCAGCTCAACGCTTAGTATGTCTTCTTTACTATGCATTTCTGCATCAGATGATGATCCTACGTTGGAAAAATATACAAAATGACTATAGCGTGTTACGTTGTTTTCAAACTGCGGTTGCTCTATACCACCATTATAGCTAGCAACATCTATAGAACCGTTTGAATGCACAGCCGTTACGAAACCAACGTGACCTGGCGATCCTGTAATTACTGCGGCGGCACCAATCTTGGGAACAGACCCTACGGAAACACCCTTGGCAAAAGCCGAACTATACCACGACCCACCATTGCCTAACCCACTCAGGATGTCTGCCTTAACCCCAGCGGCGCCTAACCTTTGAGCCGTGTAGCTAGTACAATTCCTCAAACAGTATCCATACTGATCAAGGTTGCATCCCACATCCTTGTTATACCCAGTATCTATAGCGTTGGCAGTGTACCAAAGATCATCCGTTGATCTCGGCGAAATTGCCGCACCCGCAAAATAATGTGACCTCAAAATCAATCCAGCGCTCGAAATTAATACTCCTGCCAGGAACACAAACAGCACCAAAGCTTTGTGCGTAATCCTGAACGAACCCTGATTATGTCGATAGACTACCCTAACCATAACAACAACCCCTACTTAAGCTTCGTGTAAGTTATTTAATAGTATGAATATTAAATAATCAACACTATTTTGTTGTCATTGTGTCAACTACGCAATTAACGACCAGCGACCCGTACAAGAGTCTCTATAACAAGTGCTGTGTCTTCCCAGCGCTCGACGGCAATAGTATCGATCCCCATAGCCTTTACCGGAAAATCATTTCCGCCCTCCTCTAGCTTGTCGCCAATGAACAATACGTCCTCTTTACTAACATCCAATGTGTCTATGAGCTTCTCCATGCCATAAGCCTTGTCAATACCAATACGGGTGATATCAATGGTCGTGGAACCACCAGCACGTACTTCAAAATCTGGTAGTTTCTCCGCCAAAACCGAGCGCAGAGCCAAACGCCGCTCGGAATTTTTCTCTGCCCACGCGTATTTCTCCTCAGCTGGGGCCAATTGACCAAGGAAAGAAATAGATATCTGACTACCACGGTCTTCGATAATATCACCGTACGGGTTAGCTTCCCACATATTCATTTCTTTGGCAGATTTCTCGGTAATATCAATAATCATCTTGCGTTCTTTAGCCGTCAAATCCTCTGCATAGCGAAGCTTCCAGTCCTTTTCTATCTCGTCATATCTGTAATAACGCGTACCGCAGGTAGGCATTAGATGCAGCTTGCGTAGCTGAAGCGGGGAAGCCTCTAGCCTATCTACAACTTGTTTTTTGAACTGCTCAAACTTTCCACCGGATATGATACAAACCTCATATTTTTCCAGTAAATCAATCAATAGCTCGCTCATTCGGTCACTTATTGGTGACTTTGTAACCGCGAGCGTGTCATCCAAATCAAATGCAATAACCTTCTTCATTTCTTCCCCTCTTTTTTTGCATTGATTCGCTTACTCACTTCGCCAACTTTTTGTGCTAGGTCCTTCCTGGTCACGAGCACGCCGTCGGGCGTATTTATGACAGCCACATTATCGAGACCTATGACTGCTAGTGGTTTACCTTCGTAATTCTGCACGAAAGAGTTTTCGACATCATCGAGCTCCACGTCGCCGTGCGTATGATTGCCCTGCTCATCACTTTCCGCCGCTTTGTGCAGATCACCAAACGAGCCCATATCCATCCAGTCAAAGGCCGCAGGAATAACCAGCAGGTCATCCACCTTCTCTATCAAGCCATAGTCAATCGTGTTGTTTTCGAATGATAAGTATGTTTCACGATATGAATCTTCATCTTTAGAATCAAGTAATTTTTGAATATTTTCATGTAACTCTGGTGCGTGTTGCTGCATACTGCGCCTAAATGTATCGACAGACCCTACAAAATAACCACAGTTCCAGAGGTAATTGCCGCTTCGGACATAGTCCTGTGCCACATTGTACTCTGGCTTTTCTTTGAATGAGTGCACGTCGAATACAAATGATTCTTCGTCGTATATGCCATCTTTCTGTATGTAACCAAAGCCCGTAGCTGGATAGTCAGGTTCTACGCCTACGAGAACAATTCTGCCAGATTCTTTTGATGCCTCGCCCGCGATTTTGAAGCTATGCGCAAAACCATCTGCATCACGAATGTAATGATCGGCCGACAATACTGCTATTGGCTCATCAGATGGATGCTTAGCAGAAACATGCACCAGGGCAGCAACTATACAGCTAGCAGTGCCCCGTCTGGCCGGTTCGATAACAAATGCATCGTTGCCCAGCTCAGGCAGCTGCTCCTTTACAAGGTGAGCATGCCCTGTCTCGGTAATCACGTATACGGTGTCGCTGATGCGTTTGGCTCTTTCATACGTGTTTTGAATCAATGTTCGTTCGTCGCCATTAATTTTTAGAAGGTGCTTTGGATAGCTGGGAGTTGATAGTGGCCACAGTCGCGTACCGGACCCTCCGGCAATAATTACGGTAATCATGGCTATATGATAGCAAATTCATGGATATCACAGTGCCAGAGTTTCGTTGTAGTTTTGGCTAAACTCTATCAAACGATTGCGGATCGATGAATTCGAGCATGGGTATGGAGTTTCGTAGTAAAGACAAGAATTTCGAATTGTTCCAATCACTATAGTCGTTATCGGAATGTATGTCAGTTTATCTCTACGGAAAAGTGTTGAGTAAATATTCTTAGCGAATAACTACAACTTCTAATTATTTATACTTGAGGCGTTTGGTCTCTTCTAGTATCTTTTCTTGGTTATTTAGAAGCCTATCTAGCATGTCCGCTACTAAGCCAAGCGCCCACACAATAAATGCCATAGTTATAAGATATAGACCAATAGCCCCTATTGAGATATACGGACTAAGCCGACCTGTTTGTAGCCAATGAACTACCGTAAACCCGGCCATTAGAACGCCCGGAATAATTAATAAAATACCGAGACCACCAAAAAACCGAAGCGGCGCATAGTCACGAAACGCCCTCAGGATATTAACAGCGCTACCAAATAGAAATTGCCAAAAACTCCGGACCACGCGTGACTTACGGCCAGCATAATATTTTACATCAATTGGCACAGCCACAATGTTCATTTTTTTGACGGCAAGCACCTGAAATGATTCTTGTGTATAGGTATAATTACTATTGATATTAATGGCTAACATGGCCTTCCTGGTGTATGCCCTAAAGCCACAAGTAACATCATGAAACTGTTGTTGCGATAAGCTCCCTACAATCCATGCACCCAAACGATTAGCCCAATACTTACCGCCTGGCATACCTTTGGGGCGACGCTTTTTACCTGTAACGCTATCCGTAAATCTATCGGCAGCAACAAAATCAGCCCCATCATGTAAAATTGGGTTTAATAGCTTTGGAATATCTTCTGGGGCAAACTGGAGATCACCATCAATATTTACCGCAACATCTGCCCCCATACTCAATACGGTATCGATTGCTTGTTCAAATCGATAAGCGAGACGTTTCTGATGGTTACCCTCGATCACTTTTGTCGCTCCAGATTTTTTTGCAATCTGTGCCGTGCCGTCTGTGCTACCATCACTGATCACCAGACTTTCAATAGTATCAATGCCCTTAATTTTTTTAGGTATACGATTCAAAACTTCTGCAATTGTCTCAGCTTCGTCTTTACAGATAGAAAATACTATGAGTTTTACTGCCATAAGATGTTGTTATTTCTCCCTTTGATACCATTTTACTGTCATTCTAGTTTATAATCTAGTCTATGCAAAGAGTTGGGGTTATAGGACTAGGCTATGTAGGGTTGCCTCTAGCACTACTAGCAGACGAAAAGGGCTTTCACGTCACAGGTATTGATCTGGACAAGAAAAAACTCTCCAAGCTAAAAAACCATGAGTCGGTAATAGACGATGAGATTGCAAAAAGGCAGATAAAAGAATCAAAGGTTATATTTTCTGATGATTTTGGATTGCTAGAAAGCATCGATATAGCGATTGTGTGCGTTCCAACACCCGTAGACAAAGCCAAAAACCCAGATCTAAGTCTAGTCAAATCAGCAGCCGTAAGTGCTGCAAAAAACCTGAAGCCCGGTAGTCTGCTTATTGTTGAATCAACCATCAACCCAGGTGTTTGTGATGAAGTAATAATTCCGCTCATTGAGGCAGAAACTAACCACATTGTAGGTAAGACACTCTATCTTGCTCACTGTCCTGAGCGTATTAACCCCGGCGACCCAAAATGGCATGTTGGTAACATAAACCGTGTTGTTGGCGCACATACCGACAAAGGACTTGAACTAGCATACTCATTCTACGATAAGCTTATTGATGCCAAAATCAAAAAAATGGAGTCACTCAAGGAAGCCGAAGCCTGTAAAGTTGTCGAAAATTCTTTCCGAGATATCAATATTGCATTCGTCAACGAGCTGGCCATGTCTTTTGATAAGCTTGGCATAAATGTGTTTAACGTCATTGATGGTGCAGCCACCAAACCATTCGCGTTTATGGCACACTACCCCGGTATTGGCGTGGGTGGACATTGTATTCCAGTTGATCCGTATTATCTCATTGAATACGCACGTACAAATGGCTTTGAACACAAGTTCTTGTCGCTTGCTCGCAATATCAATGAGTCTATGCCGATTTATTCTGTCGACAAGCTCGAACAAGCCCTTATACAGAAAACAGGAAAAACACTTAAAGGCGCATGTGTGGCTGTTCTTGGCTTGTCGTACAAAGCAAATGTGGCAGATGACCGCGAAAGCCCTTCATACCGAGTCATAGACACGCTTAAAGAGCGTGGTGCTATAGTCACCGCCTACGACCCATACATTCTAGGAAAATCAGATGTAAAAACACTTGAGGAGGCTATCACTAGTCAAGAAGGTATCATAGTAGTAACCTCACATAATGAGTTTGTTAACATTCCGAAAAATGATTCGCTTTCTGCAGCTGTTATACTTGACGGGCGAGGATTTCTTACTAAATACAAAGGCACATTCCTGAATAAGGGTGTGGTCTACCTAGGCATAGGGACTTAATGGTAGTGTCTTCGCAAACTACACAGCGATACAATAATGTTATACGAATAATTAAGCATCCTAAAATTAGGCCTGCTATCCAAATCGTACTTCTTATAGCTACGCTTGTGCTATTTACATGGTACTTCCTGGATAATCACGGTGAGTTTGCAAAAATCCGTTCCCTTTCTATAATCGAATTGGCTCTTGTATTAATAGGTCAGATGATAGCAGTGTTTGGTAACGTCCTGGTAATTATCGCTCTTGGTATGTTTTTTAATAAAAAAATACCTCTTATAAACGCTACTAAAATTGGTGCGTATTCATCTGTCGTTAATTTCTTTGGGTTCCTGCAGGGTGGCTTTGGCGTTCGTGGCGTATATTTAAAAACCCAGTACAATATATCAATAAAAAACTACCTTAGTGCAAGTGTCATTCAATACATCATATTGTTTGGGCTCGCCGGCTCTTTTATTATGGTCGGGTTTGTGCTACTAGGATTTATTTGGCCACTTTTTGTTTTGCTAGTACTAGCTTTGGGGGTAGTAACACTATTCTTATTTATCAAACTTCTCCCGAAGATTGCCAAGGCTTTACAGAAACTGATGTTGACTTATACAAAGTTCATTCAACTTAAGCCTATTAGTGCTCTGGTTATAGCAACACTCGTGTACCTCATTGGTGGTCTTCTTGCATTTGGGGTCGAGCTGTCAGTAGTTGGAGCTCATATAAGTATGGGTAGCTTGCTTGTATACACAGGGCTTACACAATTCACAATCCTTATTGCACTCACACCAGGCGGGCTCGGAATCAGGGAGGGTATACTACTCATTGCTCAAAGCCAAATGATGCTTACTACAAGCGATATTATTGTGGCTTCAACAATAGACAGAGTTGTATACTTTATTACCTTGTTTATTTTGTTTGTATTCTCTATAGGAGCTGATAAATATATTGGCAAAGGAGACATATTATAGTGAAAAAGATCCTAATTGTAACATCAACACTCCCAACATCAGACTCTGACCCAGTTCCGGGCTTTGTAAGTGATCAGGCGATTTGGCTAAAAAAGCTAGCGCCTACCATAGAAATTGACATACTTGCACCACACAACATATACAGTAAAACCAAAAATCATACCAAGCACCCTGGATACACAGAGCATCGATTTCATTACTTCTGGCCATCTCGATGGGAACTCCTTACAGGCCGCGGGATACAGCCTGCACTACAACAAAACAAGTTACTATTTTTACAAATACCATTTTTATTTTTATGTGAGTTTCTTGCTACATATAGACTCACTCGAAAAATACAACCAGACCTACTTTACGCCCACTGGTTTACCCCTCAAGGTATCACTACCGCACTGGTCGCTAAGCTTACTAGGACCCCTTTTGTTTTTACTACCCACGCCTCTGATGTTATCGTATTGAAACGTTTGCCGTTTAGTAGAAAACTGGTGACATGGGCTTGCAAGCAAGCTGCTTGTTATACGGCAGTATCTCAGCAAACCGCCAAAAAACTACTATACTTTGCCAATGCAGACAATAGACAAATAATCACCGACAAACTCCACATCATACCAATGGGCACAGAAAAACACCCTGTATCGATAAAAACGTTAAAATCCACCAGGAAGTCCTATGATCTTACGGGCAAAACAATTATTCTACTCATGGGACGCCTTGTAGACATAAAAGGCTTCGATATCGTACTAGATGCATTTGCAAAAATAAAGGAAAAAGAACGTTATCGAGTACTGATTTGCGGTGATGGTCCAGAGCGTGCCAAGCTTGAAGCACAAGCAACCCTGTTAGGTATTTCTAAGTATATTAGATTCATGGGTTTTGTTTCTGGAAAAATAAAGGACAATGCTCTGGGATTAGCAGATATTGTTATTATCCCTTCTAGGATAAGTAATGGCTACTCCGAGGGGCTGCCGGTTGTCTTCATGGAAGCAGTACTAAACGAAAAAATTACAATAGTCAGCAATGTAACTGGTGCACAGGAGGTTATTACCGATGGTATTGATGGCTTTGTGTTTCAATCAGAATCCAAAAACGACTTGCTCTCCAAGCTAACTAAAGCCACAGAAATCCTAAATGGGGATAGCCGTGCTTTTTATCGTAATGTACGAACAATGTCAAAACAATTTGAATGGAAAGCTGTTGCAAGAAAACACTTGGACTTGTTTGATTCATTAGAGTTAGACGCCCGGGATAAAAACTCGAAAGGACGAGTTATATAATACTGCCATGATACGAAAGGAAATAGGAAGAAGGGCGGCAAACACAATAAGCGGCATACGCCGTTATCATAATAACAAAGTTAGAGATTTTGCCACCGATAAACGGAAGAAGAAAATTCTAGAAGTAGGAAGTGGCATAAAAAGAAACGGATACTATTATTACTCAATGAAGCGATTCTTTGATGAGTCAAATACTTTCCTGCAGACAGATGTAAACAAGGATTTTGGCCATACAGTTCTTGATGTCACGAAGATGAAGTATAGAGATGAGTTTGATATAATTCTGTGCCTAAACGTTCTAGAGCATGTATATGACTTTCAGAAGGCTGTTGACAACATATATAAATCCCTCAAGAAGAATGGTATAGCGGTCATTGCCGTCCCCACTTTCTACCCTCTCCACGACGAGCCTGGTGATTATTGGAGATTTACCGAACACGCATTACGCAAAATACTAGGAGATTTTCGGAAGGTTAAGCTAGAGTACAAGGGCATCCGTCAGTATCCCTACACCTACTACATCGAAGCCAGGAAGTAACTATACCGACAAGATAGTACATCTATCATTGTAGTACTATCTTCGACAAAACTAACTTTGCAGTATCATTAGCCCTTATCACAACATTGTGTGGCCAATAGATATTGTTGTTACCGTTCATTATGTATGAAATAATTCCCCCGCCCTGCGTTAAGGTAAGTATATATATGAGTAGCGAAACTAGTACTAGTTTATGGCCATTTCGTTTAAACAGTATGGAACAGCTAAAAAGCAGGATTCCTATAAACAAGGGCAGTACTGGCAATAGATACCGTGCATTAATGGCGACCGGTTTACCTAGCCTAGCGTATCCGTCGTAGTTTGACAGGAAAACTGAGAAACTATAGGCAATAGTTGTCCATAATAATACATGTAGCAGTTTATTCCTCCGCAGGGCCTCTCTCAATGCCAGCAATATTAGTGCTAGCCCGGCAAGAAATAGCATATTATGAAAATGACGGCTAAACCTTACCGCGGATGCTCCAGGATACTGTTGCTCAGATGTATACAGCATACCCGGCACCCAGGTCGTCAAGAAATACCTAGTCTGATCGACAGCAGCAAAGTCTGCTGGCTTATCTTTTTTAAATTCTACATCTCGTTTATACGTATAGTTCTTGATACAACGTGACTCTGCCTCAACCGGGGGTAAAGTCCTCGCACAACTAGGGGATATATTGTGATAAGAGACCATGTTTTTGATGGGCCTTTCTATAGCAACGAATGTGGCAGCAACAAGAATCAAACCAAGTATTATATTAATAATCGGCCTCTGTGTAGTCAGCTGGTTCTGACAGTGCTTAAATAACTTTTTAAAGTCTGTCTTATAGTATCTGCCATAGTGATGAAAAATTATAAATGTACACGTGACTGCTATAGGTAATGATGTGTACTTTATAACAGACGCAACACAAGCGATTACATAAAAAAACAGTACAAGCCTTACATTGATTTGCTTTGATCTCAAAACTCTAGTCGTACACAGAAGCATCAGAAATATTAGGGGTAGAACTGCCGTATCATACGTCACTGAACCAATAATTGTCCCTGTTACGGGCAGCATGATAAATATAAATAATACTAGATTAGAAATGGCTTTTGACAGACCAATTTCATCAAACAACTTTTTAAGTAAGAGTAGCGAAACCACAAATATTCCTATACTTACAAATCTAAGTAAAATAATATGTGCCTGCTGACTGTCCGTTATTAGATGAAAAAAACGTAAAGGAAAACTCATAGCATAGTAGTAGAGATAAGACGGCTCACGGGCAACCTGTCCTAAAACATCCAAGTTTTGAGTCTGCACACTAATAAGTGGATTTAACGTATGAGTATACATATCTATAAACTGTATGTGTCGCGGCTCATCAAATATAAAGGGGCGGAAGCTTAGGGCGTACCACATACCTTGCACCACCGACATTAGGAGGATGAACCCAAAGAATACACGGCTAGCAATAGCAACCGTTATGACATCTGTAAGCCCAGCTAACTGAGAGGCTCGTATTTTTAACATTAGAATATATTATAGCATCATTTTTAGTGGGAATTTCGCGTAAACGTAAACATTGCTCCATACACTCTACATACGGTCTTGCCCTTAACGATACCATTCAGGAAGGTAGTAAATTTCCCACGACCTAACGGTCTCGAGTTGTTAGCTGCTCCAAGCTGACACCCATCCTCAGCCAACTCATCTGGCTGGGACATTCATTCCACTGCCTACACCTGGGAAATATAGCTCCGCTATTGAGAAATACCCTTGCTTATACTAGAATAAGTACAGGTATAACATTCGATAAAACAAAGAATATGAAAAAGTACACTACAAAACAAAGCCTGTCAAAAAAAAGAATACTTAGTCCAGCACCTGTAGCTGGGGCTATCGTACTTATTGCCCTTATAGGCGGAGGTATCTACGCGCGAAGTCGACAAAATACTACCCCAGCTCAGATGAGCAAGCCTACGTCTGCACAACAAACGGGACAGGATACTATCAATTATGATCCTGCGAGCAGAGAAGATAATAGGCAGAATGATGCAAACAAAGAAAAGATTGTCGAGGAACAAAAGCAGCAAGACAATAGTGACCCTGGCATAACCACCTTAAAATCTGTAACTGTTACCATTACTTCAGCAGACATATATTCAGTTTTTGCAAATGTAACAGGAGTGGTCGAAGATGGGGGTACGTGTACAGCTGTTTTTTCAAACGGCACACAGACTCTGAGTACTACATCAACTAGCGTCGCAAATGTTTCATACACACAATGCGGTAGGATGGCTACCCCCAAATTGACTGGCCAAGGCTGGACTGCAACTGTATCGTATAAATCTAATAGCGCTCAGGGCGTATCTAAGCAAATTAAGGTGGAATAGATGCATGCGTACCCATAGGCCTTGGAACATAATACTTGCGGTAATACCTATATCCATAATAAGTCTTGGCTTCCTGTTAGGTTTGTTAGGAGTTGTGTCAACCCACGCTCTGACTGGGAGTCAGTTTAATAAATCAAACATTATTGCTGATGGTGTATTTTTTAACAAATCGAGTATGTCAGCAAGCCAGATACAAACTTTTCTCAATGCAAAGGTACCCACTTGTGACACAAATGGCACGAAACCATATGCTGGCACTACCCGTGCCACCTACGGCGCCTCGAAGGGCTATCCTGCTCCATACACCTGTTTGAAAGATTACAAACAGACGATTCCAAGTAAATCAGCCGATAGTTATTGCAAGGGCTCTATAAATAGTGGCAATAAGTCGGCTGCTCAGATTATTTATGACGTAGCGCAAGCTTGTGGAGTCAGCCCAAAGGTATTAATTGTGCTGCTACAAAAGGAGCAGTCGCTGATTACCGATGACTGGCCGTGGAGTATTCAATACCGAAGCGCTACAGGATTTGGCTGCCCCGACACTGCAGCATGCGACTCTCAGTATTATGGATTCTTTAACCAAGTGTATAGCGCCGCAAGGCAATATCAACGTTATATTGCTCAGCCTGATTACTTTAATTACGCTAAAGGTCGAACAAGTTTCGTGCCCTACCAAGCAAATGCACCAAGCTGTGGCGGTACAAACATAACTATGCAGAATGGAGCAACAGCCGCCCTGTATAATTACACGCCATATCAGCCTAATACAGCTGCATTAGCAAATCTCTACGGCACAGGCGATTCTTGCAGCGCCTATGGCAATCGTAATTTTTGGCGTCTGTTTACAGACTGGTTTGGTAGCACCCAAACCAATACTGCGTATGCATGGACTCTGGAATCAGCTGAAGCATACATAGACCCTTCCCGCACTATGCCGTTTACTAGCATCATAAGCGTCTCTCCTGGTTCTAGTGCATACATAAGGGTAAAGGCTCGCAATATAGGTAACGAAACTTGGACTAAAAATCAAGTGAGGCTAGGAACCTCTGGGCCTAGGGATCATGCCGGTATATTACACGATGATAGTTGGCCCTATACCACTCGACCCGCTACCCTTTTAGAAGATAGCGTTCCCCCTGGTTCAGTAGGAACCTTCGAGTTCATACTCAAAACACCCGGTAATTCTCCCGGTAGGTATGTGGAAAAGCTTAGTCTCGTCGCCGAAGGAATAGCATGGTTTAATGACCCGGGCCTAAGCTTCACAGTATATAGTGTCGTACCAGCATCAGTTAGCTCTTCATCTACTATCTTGGCCCCGGGAGCATCTATCCAAAAGGGGCAAATCCTAATGTCTCCAGAGAAACAAACAGTACTAGCACTTCAGAATGACGGGAATCTAGTGCTATCAACCAACTTCAGTAACACTTGGAGTTCAAACACTCACGGCAAACAGGCAAAAAGACTGATTATGCAAACTGACGGGAATCTAGTATTGTACGGTATATCTGGAAACGCTCTATGGCATAGCAGGACGAACGGAAACTCAGGAGCATACCTTAGCTTACAGATTGACGGCAATATGGTCATCTATAAGTCTGGTGTAGCTTTATGGAATAACGGAACGGTACAAAGACCGAACAATTTGCAAATTATAAACTCTACCCTTAGAAGTGGCACGCTGTATATTGGACAAAAGATTGAGACAATAGATCGAGCATACCAACTTGTACTCCAATCTGACGGGAATCTAGTGCTATACTCGCGAGATCGTGTGCTCTGGGCTAGCTACACTCAGGGAAAGAATGCGTCTAGGCTCACTATGCAGAGTGACGGGAATCTAGTGCTATACACAAATGACGGTAAGCCGGTGTGGCATACGCGTACAAATGGACGTGGGGAATCTAGACTCACTATGCAGAGTGACGGGAATCTAGTGCTATACACAAATGACGGTAAGCCGGTGTGGCATACGCGTACAAATGGTATCAAATAGATTCCGTTTAATAATAGGTATGAAGTTTGTTACTATATAGGGGTGAGGAAAAAGAAAATCTCTGTATATGTTGATGTCGAGAATTTGGTCATTGACCACTTTAGTGGAATCGGACATTATACAGCAGACTTATTGAAAGCACTCGATGATTTACTCATAGCAGAAAGCGATACCAAGATTTCTCTTGGAGCATATTACAAGCATATAGGGCGATTAGGGCGATTTGGGTTTAGAAACTTCTACTACAAGCGTTTCCCTTTTTCACTACGAACCAGCAACGGTCTCAAGCAGAGAGGGCTCCAACCCCCCATAGACCTTATGTTTGGGAAAAGATTATATCTTTACCCAAATTACAGCTCGTGGCCAATGTTATTTTCAAAATCCATACCCTTCATTTATGATCTGTCATTTATATTTCATCCGGAATTTGTTGCAGGACCTAACCAAAGATTTCTAGAGGAACAGGTGGGCAAATCCGTAAAACGTGCAACAAAAATCCTAACGATCTCAGAGAATAGCAAACGTGAAATAATCGAACATTATAAGATTAGCCCAAAAAACGTATTCATATGCTATCCCGGTGTTGATACGCGCAGCTTTTATCCACGCTCGACAAACGAGATTACTCGTGTAAAAGCCAAGTACGGGATTTTTGATGACAATTATATAATGTTTCTAAGCAATCTAGAGCCCCGCAAAAACCTGAAGGGATTACTGGAAGCATACCGCCAACTTCCTGAACCTATAAAAAGTAAATATGCTTTACTGCTAATCGGCGCAAAAGGATGGAATGATAACGAGATCCACGAAATGATTCTCGACATGCGCATTAAAGGTGATAGGGTAATTCAACCAGTTGACTATGTGATTGACAAAGATCGTCCGGCTCTCTATAGTGGCGCGTCAGTTTTTGCCTACGTGAGCCACTACGAGGGCTTTGGTATACCGCCTATAGAAGCTATGGCGTGTGGTACGCCTGTCGTTTCCGCAGATAATTCCTCTCTTCCGGAGGCGGTTGGAGATGCTGCAATCATGGTAAAGGCTGATGACAGCAATGACATTGCAAAAGGCATCGCAAAAGTCCTGACAAATACAGAGCTGGCCAAAGAGCTCATAGAAAAGGGTTATGAACAATCCGAGAAATTTACTTACAAAAAAAGTGCAAAAGTATTATTAGAACAGATCAGGAGTATAAAATGAAAATTGCTATTGATCTGCGCCCTCTACAAATAGGGCACCAATATCGTGGTATTGGTGCCTACATAATCAATGTTATTGGTAGATTTCCGGCCGAAGACACTGAACACATATTCATAATCATTCGTTACGACAATAGTAATCCAGTCGATGACTTTGATCTGCCGTTCAAGGAATACGAAGAAATCGTCATGAAGAAACCAGGAGAACCACACGGATTAGACATATTAAAGGAGGTTGTAAAAAGACGATTTCATCGGCGTTTCGGAGACCTTTACACTCACAACCCTGACGTGTTCTTCCAGCCTGACTTTCAGTTGGGGTTACCGCGTGGCAGACGTATGAAAAAATATGTAGTTATGTATGACATAATTCCACTGGTTCTAAGAGATATTTATTTACCTTCGTGGAAACATTTATTATCGAAGCCTGGGCTTGGCAAGATACGTAGACTCAGAATGATTCTCTCGGCTTGGTTGAGAGAAAACCACTACTTGCGCTCACTGCGCTCTTTGCGTAGAGCTACCCGTATTCTCAGCATTTCTCAAGCTACAACAAATGACCTTCATGATTATGTAGGGATCCCTAGGGAAAAGATAGCCACAATACACTTGGCACCTTCTATGCCAGATGAAGAATCCCGAAACAGCCACAAGCCCAAACAGCTCAACAAAAGTGTCAATCCTTTGCTTTACTATACGGGTGGCGTTGACGAAAGACGCAAAATTGCGGATCTTATACATGCATTCAACCTATTGAATGGGCGTGGCCATAACTTTGACTTGGTCTTGGGTGGCAAGGAATTAGCTGAAGCAGATAAAGTTCCAAACATTGAAGTACGTGAAGCAATAATGGATAGTTCCTACAGAGACCAGATATATCTTCTAGGTTTTACCACGCAGGAAGAAAAAACCTGGCTTATGGAGCATGCCTTTGTTTTTGTGTACCCAACCATCTATGAAGGGTTTGGCTTGCCGATTCTAGAAGCTATGCTTGAAGGCTGCCCTGTTATCACATATGATAATTCTTCTATTCCTGAGATTGCAGGTAATTCCGCAATACTACTAAAAGAACAAGGGGGTATCGCGATCCAAGATGCAGTTTTGGCGTTACAAAAAGATATTGAATGGCGAAAAAAACTTATAGCATATGGCAGAAAGAATGCAAGGTCATTTAGCTGGGATCGCTGCGCACAGGATACCTACAAGACAATAACTTCTCAAAAAGGTAGATAATATAGTTCAAACCGATTTATTGTATTTTCTTACTTCGATACCCCATAACGCTAACACAGTGATTTATATGAAACTTATTTGACCCTCAGTCGTAATATAATCTGCTTTTTTAGTTGTTTTAGCAAAAATTTGATATTCTGCATGTTCATATCTAGGGTTTGTTGTGTATGTTGAAGGGTTCTTATAGTCTTATCTTTTTGTTCTATCATATTCGTTAGCTCAACTATATGATTAATATCTTCTCTCCATTGATTGAGAAGATGATTTCTTATACCATTATGAGCAAGAATAGTAGCACGTTCAGCGAAATTGTCGAATATAACCATGGACTCATTGTCAATATAGTACTCATTGAGACCATCAAATATAATGCATGTGTATTTCTGACTTATGATAAACTTTGACCAGTCTTCATCACGATGATTTGCCTCAATACATATTACTTTTGGCCGAAAGATCTTCCAGTCATTGCTATGTAATACCTCATTTTCAAAGCCCTCAACATCTATTTTTAGAAAATCGATTTCGGTCAATTTATACCTTGTAAATATATTCTTGAGGCTATCGACTTTTACATCATAGTCTATGTGTGGTAAGCCTAGTTTCTCATTCTCTTTTTTTGTTTCTTCACTAAAAGTTGAATAACCGTCGTGATTAGGATATTCGCGGAAACTTAGAGTACCTTTTTTGGCTGCCACAGCATAGTTGAGATTTATGTCTCTTGGGCGCTTCTTATTAAATGTCTTTATAAGACGAGGTATGGGCTCAATATTTATACCCCGCCAACCACGTTCATAGAAATATTTTGTAACCGAGTGATACTCTTCGTAGTTGGCACCAACATCAACATAAAAACCATCTTTTTTCCCTTTAAAAAGTGCGGCCAGGATTATATCTTCATGGTACTGGGCATAACTCGGAAACACATCTGGAGGAATCATAGCTTTGCTTTCTGCCTTATTTCATCTATCAATATACTTAGATCCTCTTCGTATGCCCTAAACAATGAGTCGTCGCTATGGTTTAATGATACGTCAATTTTCAAAGATCTATCACGCTCGTCAAAAGATGCTACTATCAACCCATCACCACTGAACGACTCTAAAACATTATGCGAAGCAATTATTGTTGCTCCGTTGTCTATCAAAAAATTCTTGCACTTTTGGTGTGTCATTGGATCGCCAGAAAAAAAATAATGGTGCGTAGAGACAAATACAAACCGAACTTTACCTGCCTTAATTGTATTTAATGCACCCTCTAAAGCATCTAGCTCTACGCCTTGAACATCCATATGCAAAATATCGACCTTGTTAAGTCCGTATTGATTAGTTAATGAATCTACGGTGCGTATTTTTGTAGTTATCTTTTGCGACTGATCAGAGTCAAGAGTAAATCTAATTTTTTTGTTATTTACACTACCAGCTGCAGCATCTATAAACGAAATCATATCTTCTACTTTATTGATATGGGCGTTGTTTTGACCAATTTTCATATTTGTCGGATCTGGTTCGCACGCAATGGCTCTAGCTTGCTCAAATTCAGTTACTATCCAGATACTGTAATACGACCAGAAGCTACCGAGTTCTATAATTATAGGTGATTTATCAAGTCGTTTGGTTATTTCGTAAAAAAGCTTTTCCTCTTGTGGCTCATGATGGCCCTTTAAGTCATTGATAATTTTTGACATCCACTCCCCATGATAACCCCCATTTATGACCTTGACTCCATTGTGCATAATCTGAACCTCTTGGCCATCAACAATATTTAGTTTACCGGCTTCTTTCACTTTTGGAATATAGTCAGTATCGCGACATGATACTGTCATCGCGTATCGCTGCCATTCATCTTTTCTCCACACATTGTAGGATTTAAGGATATCTATTGGATCTTTTATGGTAGGTTGTCGAGGTTTCGTGGTCTTCTTTAAAAATCTTTTAATCATTTTTTCTCCGTAAGTTTTAAAGTTATTTCTGGCATAACCGAATAAGGACTTGTGATTGTCTTCTTTATCACAAATCGACCAATCTCTTCCAGCCATTCAATAATTGATGTGCCATCTTCCCCTACTAGGGCAAGGTCGATCGTGTACTCGCCGTCAGACAAAATATTTGGAAACCGCCAAGAAAAGGTATGTTTACTATTTTTTTTCAACGTTCCTGTTCTTTGACTTAACATTTTTGTGTTAGATCCTAGTATTGCTGTTCCTGAGGAGTCTTTTACAACAAAACCAAATATTGGTGACTGTAAATCTTTAATCGGACATATCAATCCGCTCAAAGCAATATATTCTCCTATGTCAATTGTTAGTTTTTTAATGTAATCAGATTTGCCAGAATATTTATTGCTCTGTAGTAGCCGTTTATCATGATCGTCCGCAAAAAGCTTGGAATAATAAAATGCCACTTCATCAGCATCACCGATATTCTGAATTATTCCGTTATTTATAAGCATAGCTCTATTACAAAATTGTCGTACTGCGGTCATATCGTGTGACACAAAGATAACCGTGGTGTCTAAGCCCTTAAGTTGCTTGAAATAATTGAAGCATTTGCGTTGGAAGTCGGCGTCGCCTACGGCTAGGACTTCGTCAATTAGTAAGATGTCAGCCTTGGCACGGATTGCCATCGAGAATGCTAAGCGGACTTGCATCCCTGATGAATAGTTTTTAAGCTTTTTGTCCATGTACTGTTCGAGCTCCGCAAACTCAACAACCTCATCATAGAATCTAGATACTTCCTTTTCACTGAAGCCAAGAAGAGCGCCGTTCATGTAGACATTCTCGCGGCCTGTCAGTTCAGGATTAAAGCCAACACCAAGCTCAATGAATGGCACTAGCTTACCATTGACCGTTATGTTGCCTTTTGTTGGCTGATAAATGCCTGCAAGCATTTTAAGCAACGTACTCTTACCGCTACCATTACGTCCAACAATACCAAAAAACTCTCCTTTTTTGATATCAAAACTAATGTCTTTTAACGCATGCTGAACGGTCTTCTCATCTTTTGCTTTTCGTTTAAAGACACTGGTGAATGCACTTTTTACCGTCACTGCTTTTCGACGGGTATAGCTAAAATCCTTTGAGACGTTTTCTACTTTGATTGCAATATCATCAGCCATACTACACCTCCTCCGCAAAGAACCGCTGGCGACTTCTAAAATACCAGGTAGCGACAATGGCTGTGCCTAGCACGATACCAAACGGTACCAGTCGTATGAGCTGCGTACCATACAGTTGATCTATAGTCTGTGTTTGAGGCGTGATCAGCACATAGCGTATGTCTTGGATGATTTGCGCCATTGGGTTAAGCATGAGCCACTTAGCGGCAGCAATCGGTAGCAAGCTGAGCGGGTAGAGTATTGGTGTGGCATAAAATGCGCCCTGCATGAGAACCTCCCATATATAGTTGATGTCGCGGAAGCGCACAAAAGCTGCGCTCAGGAAAAACGCCATAGCTAGAGAGAATATGAAAAGCTCCAGAACGATCAACGGTAACAGGACGACTATCTGTCTGATATCCACCTGGCTAAAAATCATGAAAACTCCTACCACCACAAAGTTAATGGTCAGGTTTATGAGGGCGGAGAATGAGCCAGCGACCACAATTACATACTTAGGGAAATTGATTTTTCGGATGAGGTCGCCCTTGCCTACGATTGCGGTGATACTGCCAGATGTTACCTCAATGAAGTAGTTCCAGAGTATGATACCGAGCAATAAATATATTGGGTAGTGTGGGACGCCTTCGCCAATTTTAAGGAATTTTGTAAAGACAACGTAGAGAATAACAAACAGTGCCAGTGGTCGTAGCAAAGACCACAGATACCCAAGCACTGAACCTTGATAGCGCAGCTTGAAATCGGTTTTTACGAGCTGTTTGAGTAAAATGAGAGAGTAGCGATACCGCTGTTGGAGTTTCTTCACGTCTATACTATTTTACCCGTTTTACCCCTGTGCTACAAGACAGTTTCGATTTTATGTAAATTTACTGTAACCTTATAAGTATGCTGGATATTGTTGTTACAGGTGTTAATGGTTTTGTTGGAATAAACTTAGTTCGCGATCTTAAGTCACGCGGCCATAGGGTCATTGGTATTGGAAGAGAAAAATCGCCAACCAGCGCGGTTAGCGAACTGGCCGATGTCTATACAGCCTGTGATCTCATAGACGAAAGTCAGGTTGAAAAATTGGACTTGGACAACATTGATGCAATCATTAACCTAGCGGGTCTAGCAAACGTTGGTGCATCCTTTAATGCAGAAGAACTTTACAAAAAGGTCAATGTCGAAGTTCTTACTATACTAGGAAGACGGTTGTTATCAGTTAATTCAAAGGCTAGACTGTTAGCGATAAGCACTGGTGCAGTTTATGACCCAGACCAGCCAATGCCACTTAACGAAGAGTCTAGGATTATCCGGACCGGGTCTCCTTATGCACTGAGTAAAGTCTCTATGGAAGAAGCAGCTCGTGATCTAAGGCTACAGGGGCTCGATTGTATTATTGTCAGACCGTTTAATCACACCGGCCCGGGACAAGCTCCGGGCTTCTTGATACCGGACTTATTCAATAAGCTAGTACAATACCAATCGTCTGGTTTGCCGGTGTTAGTTGGCAATCTCTCAACCAAACGGGACTACACGGATGTACGTGATATTGTGCGTGGCTACACTGACCTAGCTGTTGCAGAAACTCTAGAGCATGACACATACAATATATGCAGTGGAAAAAGCCATTCTGGGCAAGATATATTAGACTTGATGACAAAATCAATGGGTCTGATCGACATCAAAACAACAACTGACCAATCATTAATTCGACCAAATGATCCCGCGGATTTATATGGCAGTAGCGATAGACTACGAGAAGACACCGGTTGGGAGCCAGTTATCTCACTCAGTCAAACGATAAACGACTTTGTTCGCTACAACCAATAAAGGCTCCGGCTCTTAGTATAAGTCGGCAAAGCCTAGCCTAGTTTCGCTTCTTCTAGTCCAAGATCGTGTTGCACCATCAGCTTAACTAAACCAGGGAAGTCAATTGCTCGCTTCCACCCAAGT
The DNA here is from genome assembly GCA_020428105.1 of Candidatus Saccharimonadota bacterium. Taxonomy (GTDB): domain Bacteria; phylum Patescibacteriota; class Saccharimonadia; order Saccharimonadales; family JAGQNK01; genus JAGQNK01. The sequence continues at coordinate 27,357 of JAGQNK010000015.1, read as the reverse complement.
GTCTTCTCGGCCTTTGCGGGGTTACCTAGTAGCAAGTCCACTTCTGCTGGTCTAAAGAAGTCTGGATTAATTTTAATCAGTACCTTGCCGGTTGTAGCGTCTACACCAGTCTCATCCACACCGTTACCCTGCCAATTTATATTAATTCCTGCTTCCTTAAAAGCAAGTTCACAAAACTCACGAATCGAATGAGTCTCGCCAGTGGCCAAAACGTAGTCTGCCGGCTGTTCTTGCTGCAACATTCGCCACATACCTTCAACATAATCCCCGGCGTAACCCCAGTCACGTTTTGCGTCTAGGTTTCCAAGCTCTAGGTCTTCCTGTAGCCCTAATTTGATTCGCGCGACGGCTTTACTAATTTTACGAGTGACGAACTCTGGCCCACGGCGTTCCCCTTCGTGGTTGAAGAGTATGCCACAGCTTGCATGCATGCCATAGCTCTCACGGTAGTTACAAGTAATCCAATGACCGTACAGCTTTGCTACGCCATATGGACTGCGTGGGTGAAAAGATGCTTCTTCGGTATATCCGGTATCTGGTCTGTTGTAGTCGAGACCTCCAAACATCTCTGACGTTGATGCCTGGTAAAATCTGGTAGTTTTTTCTAGTCCGGCTAGTCTTATTGCCTCAAGAACATTAAGCACACCCTTACCAGTCACATCAGCGGTCAAAATAGGGTCACGGAAAGAATATCCAACATGACTAATGGCAGCCAGGTTGTAAACTTCATCTGGTTGTATTTCTTGCAAAGCACGAGTTAAAGCAGCTAGGTCTAGCAGATCAGCCATGACCAAATTTACAAAGGGCATCTCTTGTTTTAGCGTCTTATATCTAGGATGACTAGCCTCCATCTGTCCACGAATCACACCATGTACTTCATAACCTTTTTCGTGTAGCAATTTTGCTAGATGTCCGCCGTCTTGGCCAGCAACACCCGTTATTAACGCTTTTTTCATACTCGTTCCGTCTCTCCTACATTACCTATATCTAACTTGTGTCTGATCTCTTCAGATTTCATTTCATGCAGTTCTGATTGCGTTACTCCAAGCATTGCAGACGCAGCAGCTTGGTATCGCCCAAGCTGCTCACTTAATAGTTTTGTCGCGTCAGCTGAAGTCATTTCTGGATTCATGGCCATAATTGAGTTAATTGACCCAGGCAATATAGGTATCTCTACCTGTTCAAATTTTCCACCAGATAACATTTCACCTCCTTTTGGTTACTAAGAGTATATCATCCGTTTCTTTGACGTTTTGTTGTGACTATTACCCGTGAATATCACTAGACCAGCTAAGCCCCACCAACCAAAGGCTATCGCTTCATTCGTCCACAAATGCATCACCATTGCCATTACTGCATATACAACAGCAGAGACCAGCAAAACCGTCCTGAGCGACGATTGCTCTTGGCTATAAAGCAGCTTACAAACCAAAGCCCATATTGCTATGAACACAGCTAGACCTAATATGCCGACTTCGTGTGCGATCTGAACATAGTAGTTTTCGGTCAACTGACCTTGCGCACCATTATGAATCGAAACTATACCGGCAGTTCCTGGACCATAGCCAGTAGGGCGCCGTGATACATCTCTTAGGCCCTCTTTGATGAAAAACACATGGTATTCGTCAGAATCCATTTCTGTTGAAGCGTTCGTATCGTCGGCTTTAAGCACTATACTGCGAAACGTAGATGTATTCCGGACGGCATATGTGATAAAAATCATTACTAGAGCACCCGAGAGTAATAAAGGCCAGTACCGCCTTGATATCGCCTGGATGTAGTGTCTATGATGGACAAATAGCAGAACAGAAACACCTAGCAACAAACCCAGCCAAGCAGCCCGGGAGAAAGAAAGATACACCACGACCAAGTGCAAGACGAGCAAAGCAATAGACAATTTTCGCCGTTTGTTTGTACGAATCAGCTCCATTAGTAGCAATGAAGGGATAATCAAATATGCTGCAAACGAATTAGGGTCTCGAAAAGTCGCAAAAATTCTTGGGAAATTGGGGTTTTCGTTGATAAAAAAGTTTGGTTTTACGCCAAGCTCTTTTGCGTAGCCAAAATGAGTCAGAACATCACTTGGCAAAAACCATTGCAGAATACCAATCAAGCAAACTATGGTACTGACTATAAGCACAAGCCTAACAATAGTTTGCTGTTTTGGTCTGGTGTTCAACAACAACCCAGAACCAATCCCGATCAACAATATCCAAATGAAACGATTATTGTAACCACTGGCCAGCAAGGCTATGTCTAGTGTGGTGTTCTTGTTGATGATGTACAGGATGATGTGTAGCGCTGCATATACCCCAGCTAAAACAAGTAGGGAAGCATATGGTCGCCAAGTTTTGTGCGGCACTTTCCACAAAACCAGAATAGCCGTAAGAGCAAGCAACACAATGGTCGCTAAATCTTTCGCAACCTTCCAAAAAGATAGTCCGCCCATAGACGTACCAATCCATTGTGACAAAAACACGTGGAAAGGCATATATATCAGAAGGGCATAAACACCCCATCGGGGTAGCTGTTTTATCGTTTGCACCATATAATTGTAACCTATGAGCCATATAGTTATTGATGCGCGAATTCGTCGCAGCAGTACCGGTCGCTATGTTGATAGGTTGGTTGAGCACCTACAGTCAGTGGACAACGTCAATAAATACTCTATTCTGATTCAGCCAGATGATCCTTGGCAGCCCATAGCCGAAAACTTTACAAGGGTGAATTCATCATATCCACAATTCTCCTTCAATCCATTGCACCAAATCGGGTTTGCATGGCAGCTATACAACCTAAAGGCTGATTTGGTGAATTTTCCAATGAACCAGCAACCACTTTTGTACTTAAAGCCGGTCGTTACAGCGACCATGGATATGACTATGTTGCGTTTTACTAGAGCAGGTAGGCACTCCACACTTTATCATTCTATTCGGATGATTGCTTATCGCTTCTTGTTTTGGTATAGCCTCAGGAAGTCTAAAGCCATAATAACAATTTCCAAATATGTTAAATCTGACGTAACAAAACATTATCCATTTGCCAAAGACCGTATTACCGTCACTTATTGCGCCAGCGAGCCACCGATTTCGGTACCAGCCCACCAACCTCAAGGAGTCAGTAGACCATTTATCCTGCATGTTGGAAGCCCCTTCCCGCACAAAAATATTGAGCGTCTAGTCGAGGCCTTTGAGTTACTGAAAATAAACCATCCGAATCTTCAGCTTGTTTTAGCAGGGAAGAAAGAGCAGTATTTCGAAAAACTTGAACAATACACAAAAGACAAGAAGTTTGCCGACAGTATCGTATTTACCGGTTTTGTGGCTGACGAAGAATTAAAGTGGTTGTATCAAAACGCCGAGGCCTATGTTTTACCTTCTTTGAGCGAAGGATTCGGCTTACCTGGACTGGAGGCCATGGCACATGATTGCCCATTAGTTAGTAGTAACGCTACGTGCTTACCAGAAGTCTACGGAGACGCCGCAAGCTACTTTGACCCTGAAAATATCAAAGACATTGCAACCAAGGTAGATGAGGTGATTACGAACAAAGATCTTCAGAAAGACTTAGTAATAAAAGGGCATAAACGACTAAAGAAATTCTCTTGGCGACGGATGGCCGAGCAAACACTGGCGGTTTACAAACAAGTTTTGGGTGACTAAACTGCCGGCTTTAGCACAACATGACGATCCCGACCCTCGCCTTCGGACTCGGTCAACAGTCCGCTATCCGATGCTACTTTATGAACGACACGTCTATCCGCCGCGTTCATAGGCTTTAGGTGTTTCAGCTCGCCAGACTCTTTGACTATCTCAACCCATTCTTCAACTTGTTGCGCCAAGCGATCAGCACGCTGTTTCTTGTAATCCGCCACGTCGACGTTCACTCTGGTTGTTTCAAAACCTTGATTTTTTAACGCATTACTAACCACAAACTGTAGAGCACGCATAGTTTCACCTCGTTGGCCTATCAAAAAGCCGTTCAGATGAGTACTTGGAACACTCAGTTCAATTACCTCGTTATCCTCTGTAGTAGCGTAAATATCAGTATTTAGTCCAAAGAATGACAACAAATCTTCTAGGTACTTCTTGGCATATTGTATTGCTTCTTCGATACCTTTTTCTGAGCTAGTATTCATCACTTCCTCCTTTTGTTAGCTGGTTTTTTGTTGGAGGTTTTTTTGGTAGTTTTAGTTTTGGGGGTATTCGATACAACTTCGCCCTCGATGGTGATCTTACTTGGCTGATGTTTGCCAGCCTTTTTTGGCAACGGTTTGCTGGCAACAATCTCTAGTTCATCCTCGTCTTGTCTAAGAATTTTTGCTTGCTGTAGATACGCCACCAAACCACTCACAAACCAGTACAAACCAAGTGCCGACGGCAGGTTGATAGTAAACACAAAAATCATGGCTGGTATGAAATATTTAGTGCTACGAGTTACCGCTGCGTTAACCTCTGATTGATCGGCTTGTTTGCCATCACCAGCTTCTTTCAATATCTGTTTAAGTGAACGTGAATCTTTATCGTTCGGCATCAGTTGCGCACTCTGGTAATACTGGGTAATGGCACTACCTGCTACCAAAACCATAGCCGGCCAATATATTCCTCCCTCGCCAACTGCTGCTCTTTTTAGGTCAACAAACCCAAGCAGGGTTGCATCAAATTGACTAATGTTTTCCGAAAGGGAGCGCAGCCAACTTGTATCACGAAGGAATGAATATGAATAATCGATAATTGCCTGTGGGTTCTCGATGACTTTCCTAAGCCCAGAATATAGGCCGATTAGAATAATCAACTGAACGACAAGTACACCTATGGAGCCGAATGGGCTCACCTCACGTTCTTTGTAGAGCTCCATTACCATGACCGATTCTTTTTGTCGATCGCCCTTTGCTTCCTTTTTGATGCGTTTGAGTTCTGGTTGTAGCTTACGAATTGCTTTAGCATGGTGTAGCTGCTTCTTGACCAATGGCCACATCATAAAACGTACGAGAATAGTAAATAGTATCAAAGCAAGCCCAAAGTTATGGCCAGGGAGCAATGCGTAAATAAATACAAGCAAGTTAAATATTGGCTGAACTATCAGGGTGTTGAACATTTCTTCTCCTATTCAAAGAATATCTTATCTATGATAACAGACGAGCAGGGCTTATGAACAAATACGTACAAAAAGCGAACACTATTTCTATTTGATAATGGTAGCTCGTTGTAGCTGATTGATAATTATCGTCCGTAGCTCCTCAGCAGGCATATTTGCAATTTGTTCGCTAAAAACAGTAAAAACCATGTCGTAAGGTTCTTGAATTTTAGTCTGGTTAGTCCTGACAATCTCGTACACTCGGCGCCTGATACGGTTCCTAACAACTGCTGATTTGCTAACTTTTTTACTAACTACTACCGCTAGACGGTAGGTGGAGCGACGCTGGTTAACGATATAGCGCAAAGAAGTCGTTGCTGTACGAACTGTATGTCCGTTTCTATACACATATCGCAGACTACCATGCCCGTGGAACCGGTGTTTCCTTGCGATCATTCTTGCAGCCCCCTGCTCTTGCAAATATTTGACTTGTCGCAATAATGATAGCTTCGTATGTTTTTACGCTGCTATCTTTTTGCGACCTTTTAAACGACGGCGCTTCATAACAGCCTGCCCTGCTTTGCTGGCCATGCGTTTCATGAAACCGTGTTGACGTGCTCTTTTACGAGTCTTTGGTTGGTGCGTTCGTTTTGGCATAATCTCTCCACTTTACCACATCTAATGAGCGGATGAGTAGTCGTATGTCAATATTGAACATACAAACACATATCTTCCGGATCATCAAACCTAGTGATTTTGACAATATTTACCCACTAATCTTAGCAAGTTATACCCATTTTCTCAAGTATTTTCCACAGAATCTACAGGGGTGGGTTCATTCTGTGTATAAATACCTATCTGTTTGTCGAATTATTGTGGTTTTTTATTACTTCATGCACAGGTTGTGGAAAAGTGATATATTTTAGTATAGTCATTTTCAATAATGAATTAGGGAGTATTGGGAGAGGTATGCAAGATAGCTTGTGGCAAGCGGTTCTAGGGGAGATAGAGCTTACCATTTCTCGTGCACACTACGTTACATGGTTTAAAAACACTCGTCTTTTGCGCCGCCAAGATGATGTTATTACAATTGGCGTCCAAAACGTCTTTGTCAAACAGCAGATGGAAAAACGATTCAACCAGTTAATCGTAGATATATTGGCTAAAAACGGTGTTTCACCGATACGTATTGAGTACAAAACAGACTCCGGCATCTCTCAGCACAAGAAGCTCGACGAGCCTGTCATACTAAAAAATCCTGAAAAGAAACCATCGATACAAACTACACCCAAAAGCAATACAAGCACCCTAACCCACTCTTATCGCCAAGGATTAAACGCTAAATATACCTTCGACAGTTTTATTGTTGGATCGGGTAACGAGCTAGCCTACGCAGCCTGCCAAGCAATCGCCCAAAATCCAGGCAGTAAATACAATCCGTTGTTTGTGTATGGCGGAGTTGGCATTGGCAAAACTCACCTCATTCAGGCCGTCGGCAATGCGGTCTTGACCAACAAGCCAGGCTCTCATGTAGTATATGTGTCGATCGAGCAGTTCGTCCAGGAATTCATCGATGCTGTGCGTTTCAAGAAAAACACCGATTTCCAAGGTTATTACCGAAATGCTGATGTTTTGATCGTGGACGATATGCAGTTCATTGCTGGTCGCGACAAAACCCAAGAAGAATTCTTTCATACATTCAACGCTCTACACCAAGCAAATAAACAGATTATCATCAGTAGTGATAAGCCGCCAAAAGACATCCCCACTTTAGAGGAAAGACTCAGATCCCGCTTTGCTTGGGGGATGAGTATTGATATGCAAATACCAGACTTCGAAACTCGCTGTGCTATTGTTCAGACCAAAGCCAGTGAGCATGCCACCACCCTAACCCCGCCAGTAGTTGAATTCTTAGCCAATTTAATACAGACGAACATCCGTGAGCTAGAAGGTGCCCTAAACCAGCTTTTAGCCTTTTGCGAAATGCGAGGCTTAGAACCCGATGTCAATATCGCAACCAGCTTACTCGGCTCGGCTAAATCCCGCCCAAAACACCTAAGCGCAAAGCAGATTATCGAAAGAACAGCCAAGCACTTTCAGGTTCCTTTAGAAGATATCCTTGGTCCAAAACGCGACAAAGACATTGTGGTACCCAGACAAGTGGCTATGTACATGCTCCGGTCGGAACTACACCTAAGTTTTCCGAAGATTGCCAGAGAGCTTGGTAGAAAAGATCACACCACCGCAATCCATTCAGTTGAAAAAATCCAAAAAGAATCTGGTTTTGACCCAAACCTAAAAGCAGCAATTATAGAAATAAAAGAGCGTCTCTATGCCTAAAGAAGCTTTTTTAAGTACCGTATATATGTGGAAAGCTTGTTTAGAAGTTGTGTTAATCCTGTGCTTGGAGCATGGACAAACCCAGCTACTTATACCCACCATTGGCTTTATTTTTGTTGGTCTGTTTATAAAAAACAAATTTGGACACAGGTTGTACTACTTATTTACTCAGCACTTACCCACTAATTTCAACCTATACCTGTCTCTGTTAGTGAGACATTTTTCCACTGCTTCCACAGGGCCTAATATGACTACTACTATAAATTAATAGATAAGGAATAAGGAATGAAACTCCAAGTAACTCAAGAAAACTTAGCCAGAGCATTAACGAATGTTAGCCGAGTAGCAAATACCAGAGGGACGTTGCCAATCTTAGCCAACGTATTACTCAAAACCGTAGACAATCGATTGAGCATTGCAGCGACGAACTTAGATATCGCAATCACTCACTACATTGGGTCGAAGGTTTCAGAAGAAGGTTCTATTACCGTTCCAGCCAAGCTTATGCAAGACTTTGTTGGTAGTTTACCCAATAGTGTAATTGACTTAAAACTTGACGATTATAAGCTGAATATAAGTACAGATAAATACAAATCAGTTATCAATGGAGTTTCGGCGGAGGATTATCCGGTTATGCCAGCAATTACAGATGGGAAATCTTGGAATATTCCTGCCAAGGTATTAAAAACAAGTCTTCAGCAAGTCGTTATTGCAGCATCCAATGACGAGGCCCGCCCAGTATTAACCGGTGTATATATACATAGTTTTGAAGGAAGTTTATTTATGGTCGCCACGGACAGCTATAGGTTGGCCGAAAAGAGACTAATGAAAACCAATGAAGACATAAATCTTTTGGTCCCTGCCACAGCTCTAAATGATTTACTGAGAATATTAGGCGATTTTGGAGGCGACGTAGGGGTTTTTCACGATGATCAACAAGTTTTATTCAAAGTTGGTGATGTAGAGTTGGTGACTAGGTTGATTGAAGGGGCCTACCCGGACTATCGTAAGTTAATTCCCTCTTCTTTTGCATCATCTGCGGATTTAAAAAGGTCTGACCTTACGAACATTACGAAAGTTTCTAGTTTATTTGCTCGCGAGAGTGCTGGAAGTGTAACAATTCACCTAGATGCCGAAAACTCACAAGTCAGCATCCGTTCAGTGGCTTCACAGTTAGGAGAAAATACATCCGCCGCTACAGCAAAGATAACTAATGAAGGAACAATTACTCTCAATTCTCGGTATATTTTAGATGCACTGCACGCATTAGGTGGCGAAGATGTAATCTTTGCTTTTAATGGAAAGCTTGAACCAACAGTTTTGTCAGACCCAAAAACAGACGATTACCTACATGTCATCATGCCACTAAAGAGTTAAAATAACTCTATGTTATCGAGTGTAAGGCTTCAGAGGTTTAGGTCGTATAGAGACGAGTCATTTGAGTTTAATTCAGGGGTCAATATAATAGTCGGACCAAACGCTAGCGGTAAAACAAATCTATTGGAGTCTATTTTTGTTGCATCCACGGGTGGATCGTATAGAGTTAAGGACGCGGAATTGGTGGCGTTTGGCGCGCCCTGGTCGCGTATTGATGCTGTTGGGACGGATTTCACTAGAGTGGTTAAGCTTTTAGTCCAAGACAATGGTACGGTTAAGAGAGAATTTGTTATCAACGACCAGAAGTTTAGTCGACTTAGTCTACAAAAAACTATCCCTGTAGTGCTGTTTGAGCCAAACCACCTACTGCTCTTGCACGGAAAACCAGACTTGCGCCGTGACTATCTCGATAATTTATTGGAGCAAACCACTCCGGGATATAGTAAAGCAAGACGTGACTATCGACGAATATTGATGCAGCGCAATGCTCTGCTGAAACGAGGTCAGGCAGCACAGGGTCAGCTTTTTGCTTGGAATATTCGTCTATGTGAAGCTGGTGCGGTCATTGCCCAGCATCGACACACTCTAGTAGCAGAAATCAATAACAAAATCGGCGACTTGTATAGGAATTTGGCGCCCTTTAAAGCCGTAGATTTGCAAATAATGTATACGAGTGACTTTGATATTGGTCAGTACAGCTCGAGCATGCTGCACACGCTTGAGGCGCGTCAGGCGGTAGACATTGAACGTGGCTTTACTACAGTCGGACCACATCGAGAAGACATAAGGATAACACTAGATAATCGATATGCCACAGAAGTTGCATCGCGTGGTGAAACAAGAACAGTACTTCTAGGGTTGAAGATTATCGAACTTCAGCTGCTTGAAGAAACGCGTGGCAGTAAGCCTATACTACTACTCGACGACGTTTTTAGTGAACTAGACGGCAAACGACGCAAGTCACTTACAGAAGTAATCAGTGGCTATCAGACTTTTATTACTACTACCGACGCAGATGTGGTGGTGCAGCATTTTATGAACAACTGCCACATCATTCCTTTGGGTTAATAATCATCAAGCAGCAAAGGTACTTCTTCTCTGCTGGTGTTCGGATTAGATAACGTTTTATCATCGGGCATGAAGGCATAGTTAATATCCTTTTCTACATTGACTCCTTGTTCCGCGATCCAGTCCTTTGCTTCCTGTCTGGCTTGTTTTACATCTTCTACATAGGATGCATAGCTCTGGTTCTGGGTTTGGATGACAAGAGTCTCTATATAGACAATGTAGTTATCTTTCTTCTCTTTCCAGTTGTCCTTGTTACCCAGCAGTGCAACTATGCCGGATTCTCTGTGGCTATCCTCTTGATCAGGATCTTCATTTATCGCATAACTAATCCTAAAACTATAGTCTTTTTTGTAAGGCAACTTTTCCAAGAAAGGGTTAAATGATGTCTCGAAGCGTCCATATTTTTCCAACACCTCCTTTTGCAGCTTGTCATAATCGGTCTTTTTGTTGACGGTAATATTAAAGTTAACTGGTTTTAGGGTTTTGTTAGATTCGGTTTTGAAGTCTTTGAACACTGCTTGGTAAGTTCTGTCCAGTACAAAACCACCATCCTGCTCGGGCCAAAAAATTACATAGTTGTCTACAACCTGGAGATTACCGTTCACCGACGGTGTGATGGTATAGGATCCACTTTTTGGATTTATTTTTTCACGTGCTTTAATCACTATCGGTCCAGCAATCGTGTTGTTGTTTTTAGGGGAGTATTGTAGCTGTTTACTGGTGTAAAAAGTGTTATAGAGAAAAATTATTATAGCCAAGCCAACAAACAGTCCCATAGCTGGGATGTATTTTCTATTAATCCTTATCATACTCTCTCCTATACTTGATTAATTTAGGAATCCAACATGTATGTGGTGGTAGTGTTGGTTCATAGTTGCGGCATTATAGATTGTGTCACATTCGCCCACGTTGCCACCGTCGATACACTTATAGCCAGAGGGTGGATATTGCCATATGAGCTCATCTATTTTTAAGACATTTCTATTATCGAACAGGAATTTGTACAATGTGTCTCCTTCCGGCTTGTGTCTATCAGCGCCAGCACTAGCGTTGCCATAATAACCAATGTCTATTGCACGGCCATGGTTATGTAGGCTACCGCCAGAAGCTGAGCAGCCTCCGTGATCGGTGGCGAGAGCATTTACGGGTATTTGAACACCTGAGTTTTGTATGATAGTAGCTATAGATATTAAGGCAGTGTCGGTCATACATCCTTCAATATCAGATTTTTGGCTAGTAGCAGATCCATAGTTTCCCCACATGACATTAGAGCTAGATAATATTTTCTGTCTGGCTTCGGTAGGATTGCTGGTCGCAAGGCCGGTGTCGCCCCCAGAACTCACACAGTTGCCACTAGAAGTATTGGTACCATCGGCTGGTGTTTGATTGACTGTCTGTCCAGGCATACGAGGAGGGCCGTATGCCGAGTGTCCGCTCTTGGTAAAATCAGAAGATATCACCATATGGATATTATTCATATAGTTTTGCGTTTCCTTAGGGGCAGCAGTTATTGGTGAGTCAGGGTTGGTCTTGTTTTGAACATTTCCCCCGCCCCAGTTGTAGGTTGCCGAGAAAAATATCATAGTATTGGGTGCAAAGGGCTTATTGAGGTCCCCAAGGGGCGTAGATTGGTTTGTACCTGTAGCGGCAAGTTTCGCGGCGGCATATGCTGCATCTTCAAAGTTCATGATATCAGTAACTCCATCTCCATTGCCGTCCTCTTTATACGCACCCCAGGTCCCGGGCATAAACTGGAACGGACCGCTTGCGCCTGCGGGAGAGGAGGCCCAAGGGCTATCAAAAGGCTTCCATACATTGCCTTGCTCACTCAAGAACAATGCCGCGATTAGATTAGGATTAACGGCAAACTTAGAAGCAGCTCTCTCGAAAACCGCTTTGTGAGGCTCAGGAATATTGTTTGATGCCGTCATTGATATGGGGCCATTTGACCCAACACTACACTCACATCCACCGGTAGGAGTGCCACTCGGCGACTCGCTTGTAACCGAACTTACAACTAGATCAACGAGCCGTTTTTGTCCTTCTGGATTTGGATGCAGTCCGTCGCCAAGGAGTCCGATAGTGTCTTTTACTGGAGGTGATTTGGGGTTGCCGCTAGGGTCTATAGTTTTGAACCAGTCAATAATGCGAAAGTTTCTATTCCCTGCCTCTGACTCGAGAGCTGCATTAAATTCACCCAAATTACCCAAGTCGGCTCTCGTGCTAGCCGTGTTGACCCACCAAATCGGAGCGTTAGGGTTTTTCTCTCGGATACCGTTTATAACCTGGTCAATAGGATTACCTGCTATGCCGTTGTTACTGCCAAGGGCGATAACAATACCTTTCGAAGACTGTATCTTGGCAGCATCTGTCTGTACTGCATCCCTAGCAGGAGTGCCGCCAAAAAAACCTCCACCGGAAGTCCAGGATCTGCCCAAGAACGCATTTATTTGGGTAGATATGCCTTTCTCTGAGAATTTCGCACCATACAGAGGCGTGGCTCCAACTGTTATTGAATCTCCGAGAATATAAATAGAGTCACCAGATTTCATAGAGCCAAAACCGGGTGTAGCTGTGGGTAACGTACAGTCGTTTTCGCCAGTACAGTTTACGATGGCAATTTGTAGATCTCGTAACCTAGCCTCGTTACAGTCTTGCTTCTGTGCAAAAGCAGCGAGTGGGAAGCATGTGCTTAGTAAAAGCAACACAACAAAGATAGTTTTAGACATATCTATTGCACTTTTGAATGTATTGTTCTTTGTCATCTACCAAGGTTTCCTTTCGTAGATGCATCTAGATTTATTTCTATATGGAGATGATCTGTGTGGGGGTTGGGGCCACCATAGGGTCGCCAGCCATCTTTATTGGCCGCCCAAGTGTATTTGTTCCAGATAACTCGCTGCACCCCGAGCTGAGTTGCATTGTTGATCACCCAGTTTCTGATTTCATTTCCTTTTTCGAGACCTTCCGGAGTAGTAGAGTCTATCATTACATCCAGAGCTCTTCCTAATCCATGGATACTAGTGCCTGGGGATGCCGTGTTTTTTCTACAGGAGTATCCACCGATTGAGCTAACTGGAGGCTGCCATTTTTCAAGTATAACAGTCCTCAAGCTAGCTGCACCCGTCGTAAATGTACCAGTACAGTTTGACGTTTTATGAGCTCCGGGTGGTGCTCCATCGACCTTGACACTTGGATTTTTAGCGTAGCTGGGTTCTGTCAGATTGCCACTGGTTGGATTCGCTGATGCCCCGGATTTACCCCCAATTTCATCAGGGAAGAACTCTGCATCTACTCCGTCAACCATATCAAGATAAGCAAGATGTGCTTTAAACTTCTTTGTCATTGATTGAGTTGCGAGGCAGTCGAACTCCGGCTTGGACTGGTCCTCATGCTCTATGACTGAAATTGTATCTAATGCGTCTACACAGTTTGCAATGTGTTGTTCGAAATTACTACCTTTTACAGGCTCAAGGGACTCGCTTTCTATTTCACCCGCTTCTATTAATTCTTCAATATTCTTTTCAGGGTCTATATTTTCAATTCCACTAGGCATGATAGGCAGCAGGTTGCCGGCGGGATCGGTCGCAAGTGATTTGTCTCCAATCTTAAGAGTTTCAAAACTAATTTCGTCTGAATCTTGGGCAAAGGTACTTCCACCATAAACTGCGCCAACTTTCGCAACTATACGTGCAGGGTTGGTTAGTACCATGGACACGATACTGCTAAAAGAGTTACCGACAGATGCTCCAATGGCTGCCGGAGTCATTGGCATAAATGCAACAGTTGAAGCTAGATTAAATGCTACAGAATCATAATTATTATAGTCAAATATTCTTGTGTACAGACTTTGTTTTTTGGTTTCTTCTTTTTTCCATGCAATATATTCTGTTTGTGCTTGAACATATTGGCCTACCGTGGAGGGTACCTGGCCTGCCCGTAAACTTCGTTGTTTATTTAGGACACCTGATCCAGCGGCAAGTATATTTCCCAATTCACCACCCTTTTCTTGTCCTGTGAAGTTTAATGACATAGACTTCTCGGCAAGCAACTGAACATAGGTCATAGCCATATCAAAAGTCACTTCTATAGCGATAGTTTTACCAACTTCCATCAGACCTTTTCTTATCATGGCCTTGGTTATGCCTCTCTCAATAGCTTCTTTTATTGTTACCTTTAATCCTTGTTTTACCGGTTCAGCAGCTGCTTCAGACGAACCTCCTGAGAAGAATGCTACAGCAACCTCCACTACTGCTACACCCACCTGAAACCCGACATTTTGGAAAACAGAGCATCCAGGAATGTTTGTTGTGTCCTGTATTCGTTTGACTACTCCAGTAGGTTTTCCATCAACACCAAAGCTACCTTTGAACTCATCATTTTTAGACTTACTAAATTTGTTCTTCATGATATAGGCAAATCCTTCTGATGCACCAATTGGATAGCCGTTTGAATCGGTGGTAGTAACACGCTTAAATAACGCATTCATGAGCTTCGGGTCAACTTTACCTCGTCTTGTGTCATCAGAGGCCTTTACGAAGCTTGCCGCCAGTCGTAACAAGGACCTTGCTCTAAATAATCTTGCTGCCAATGTCACGGCCTGTAATCGTTTTTTTACTGTGCAAATTCGATCAAGAATTTCTGTACTCATAGTTGCACTTTTGATACCCTTGGACACCTTTGACGCGACACTGCCGCTGCTTGCAATATTGGCAATAATTTCTGCTAGTTCATCATCAAAATCGACACCAATACGAGCAACCCTTCTCTCGGTACTTGTGAGTTCATCTAGTGACGTTCCTGCCCGTAGCTTTTGCTTTATTGGATCGAGCGAACCATCGCTTTGAATCATGTCTTTTATTTCTTCATCCGTTTTTGCAACGACATCTTCGGGCGTATCTTCGGGCGGATCAGAAACATCAGCACTAAGCTTTATGTCTGCTTCATCCAGTGCTTCTTTGGCCAATGTTTTGTTCATCTGTTTTTCTGGGTCGTCATAGTCCTGTCCATCTACAACAGGCGATTTACGAGGTAGTTTGCTGGTTCTATATAGTGACTCTGTCCTCTTGGTCTTCCACCTGGACGTTCGCAAAGGATGTCTTACCTCCATATATTCTTCTATATGAGTACTCATGTCATCACCTCTAATAAAATCGTCTGCCCCTGGAGGTTTTATCCCTTGTATGGTTTTGCCCCTCGGCTTTCCCCAGTCGAATTTGTAGCCCCTGGCTTCCATGTCAGTAATAACTTTGCTACTTCTTCTGCCATCAGCGGTGAACATGTCACGTATCTTATGCATTTTGCTTCTTCGGTATCGTCTGGTGTGAAAATTTTGTAGCTGAGACACCTTACCTAACATCAATTCTCTAAGATGGTTGACGATAAAATTTGGTGCTGCCATGAATCCCATGCCACCAGCACCTACAGCAAGTGTGACTAGCGAACCAGCAATAATGCCTTGCTTGCGCCGCCCACTGATTCTAGCGTTATTACTAGAATTTCCATTATTACCACTTTCTGTATAGCCTTCGCCTACTTGATCGTCTAGCTTTCCTTGCTCATTTCTCGCTGCTCTATCGTTTTCTGGGGTTCCACCATCCGCCTCTGCACTGGCTATTCCATCGTGAGCTCGTGCTTCTATGGCCTTTTCTTCAGCTTTATCTATGCCGGTAATGCTTCGGAGCTCGTCTTCTTTGGTTTTTTCGTCGTCGTAGACAGCAGGCACTATGTTATATTCCCTCTTTGGTGTTTATTATAACCCAGGATGCAACCTATTATTTAAATCAATGGTTCCCTGCATGCCGGCCATTTCGCCTTGTTGTTCGATTTGAGCAACTTGTTCGGGGTTGGTAGTAATTAGGCTTGTTTCAGTCGGGCTACTAGCTATCTGAATGTGTACATGGTTTTGCCCAGCAAAGAACAATCCTTGCCCGACCGGGAACTGGGCCAAACGCTTACGTTCTTCGCTGGTAAGTTTGAAGACGTCAGCCAATACATCTACTGCCGATGTCGATTGCTTGAGTAGTATCTGCATTGAGGCATTGGCGACAATGGCGCGCCCCATACGAGAGCCCATAAAGTCTTCAACATCCTGAGTGATGGTCGTAATACCAAGATTGTACTTCCTGGCCCTTTTAGCCAAGCTAAACATAAAATTGGCCGAGTCTTCGTACTTCATGAGCTGCCAAGCTTCATCTACCACTAATAGTCGTCGCTTTTTGTCGGTCTTGGTTTTGTTCCAGATGAAGTTTAGAACAATATACATGGCAACAGGACGAAGTTCATCCTCTAGATCACGAATATTAAACACCACCAGCTGGTTATTAATGTCAATATTGCTTTGTTGGCTGAATATTCCCGCAAATGTTCCGGTAGTGTATTTGCGCAATCGTTGCGCAAGCTGAGGTCCGGTGCCACCCATATGCAGTAAAGTGTCGTACAGATCCGAAATTGTCGGTGGTTGCGCATTATGAGTTAGTGGGTCGTTGGTTATGCCTGCTTTGGCATAGGTCTCAATCAGTGCGGCGTCTAGATCGGCTTCTTCTACAGGGCTGAGTGCTGGAATAGCCGCCGCCTGACCACCCATCATTTGTGTCTGAGCCCCACCCATCATTAGGCGCAACAGACCATGTAGAGTTATGAGGTTGCTTCTTAGGGCGTTGTCGGCATCGTCGGAATCAATAACTTTCGGCAAGTCAAACGGATTGATACGAGTCGGTGAGTTTAAACTTAGACGAACGTACGCACCACCCACGGCTTCGGCCATGCGTTGGTATTCATTTTCTGGGTCGATAATGAACACCTCGGTACCAAACATCATACTCCTGAGTGCTTCTAGTTTGACAGTGAACGACTTTCCGGCACCAGACTTGGCGAAAACCACTGCATTGCCGTTTTCTAGGCTAAAGCGGTCAAAGATAACCAATCCAGAATTGTGCATATTTATACCGTACAAGATGCCACTGTCTTGGGTTAGGTCAGCAGAGGTGAATGGGAAACTAGTGCTCAATGCACCAGTACTGAAGTTGCGTCGTATTTGTAGCTGATCGCTAAGCTGTGGAACGGTGCTATTGAAGCCCTGTTCTTGCTGAGATGTCGCTGGCTTGGAGAATAGTAACTGTTGCCCAAGTAAAGATTCAACTTTGTGGGTAACAAAATCTAGTTCATCCTGGCTACCGGCATAAAGTGTGAAATAGAAGCCAAAGCGGAAGAACCTCTCTTCGCCAACTTGGAGTTTGTCGCGCATCTCCTCGGCGTCCATAATAGCTGCCTGCTTGCCTGGGTCGCGAACTCGGCCTTTTTCGGCGTCTATTTGGATGCCGGCTTCGAGTTGCGAAACCTTTTTTCGTAGGTTTTCTAGTACTACCTGACTCTCAACAGGATACACATACAAAGACATATCCATAACTTCATCTAGGTTGACCATAGAGCTCAGCCAGCCAGTATAGACCTGCCTAGGATAGCCGTAGACATAATATGTGCGCGCCAATCGTGTGCCTAACTGGAAGTGAGTTGATGAATATTCAAGCGAAGCGGGTGCGATGAAGTCGCGGAGGGCGGTAATTCCCTTTTGGAAAGCGGCCTGTACTTCTTGCTGTTCGGCTAGTCTTTGCTGTTCGGCAATTGCAACAGGGTCAAGGGGTGGATTTTTGGCCATTATTGTAAACTCCTGTCCAGATTTGGTTGCGGCGCCATACCTTCACCTTTGGTGACCACCGGAGTACTTAGGTCATTGAAATTTTTTAATTGCTGGCGAGTGGCGGTGTCTGGGTTGTAGGTGTCGTAATAAAGCTCTATCAGTTCTTGGGTATCAAGTGGCAACCCCTGAACTCCAGTCTGTTGTAGGCCGCCTAGCACAGCCTGAACACGGTTGCGCAGTTCGTCTTTGGCTGCGTTTAGGTCTTGTTCATTAACTGTCACATGCTGCTCGGTATTGTTGAATAGGCCTTTTAGACCGGTGAAGAAGTTCTTGCTCTGCGTAAAAGCTTTTTGAACATCTACTGATGGAAAATATGGAATAACAACGTAGAACTTTTTATCCATAATATTTGTTTGCATAGATAGGTTGTCGATGAACCCCAAATAATCTTCCATCAGTAATGCAAGTAGCATGTTGTCGTGTTCTTGGCGGATTTTGTCCAACTTCTCCATATAAGGGCGGATATCAATCTTTTGTGAGCGAATGAAGATCTGTATAGGAAAGTACAACGAGTTCAAAAACCCCTGATAGCCATACTCTACTGCTTCCCGTTCTTCGCCACTCATGAGGTCGAAGTTGATAGACTTGGTCATGACTACCGAACGAAATGACCCATCATTCATAATTACTATTCCGTCACGAATTTCCGCAATCTGCAAGGAGTTTTGGGTGCTATTGGGATTACTTTTAGTGATTGGTTGCTTGTGAGGTTGGTTTGGTTGGGGCTGTGGATACTGTCCTGGAGCCATATTCTGAGGTTGTTGACCAGGTGTGGCATAAGGACCACCTGGCATAGCAGCAGGGTTCGCGGCTTGTTGGTTGTATGTATTTGGATCCATGAACGTTTATATAATTCCCACCCCTACCAATCGAGGGTTACGATTTGACCTAGTGAAGATTGATAACAACTTCTCCGTCTGACAAATCCTGTTCTTTGGACTTCTTTGCCTGACGAGCTACCGTCTCCACGCTCAAATCGTCATTTCTAGCAAGTTCGATTATATCAGGGTCTGGGTCTGGTGTCACCGGCGGTTCTGGTATTTTTGTGGCAGCTAATTTTTGAGCTTCTTCAGCTTCTGCTTGTTGCTCTTCCAGGGTTTTTATTACCTTTAGGCTACTGTGGTGTTGCGGTTTGTTTTGCTGTTTAGCATGTATTCTGTCTAATAACTCTTCCTCGGTAATAGGATCACTTGACGGCGCAAGTGGCTTTAGTGATAGCTCAGGTATTGCTGGCGAACTGAACACAGGATCAGGCGCGATTAATGCGCTTGACGCAGGATTGTCATATCTTGTTGGGGCTGTAGTATTGACTGTGTTTTGTGAACTCTGGTTCATAAACCAATAATCTGTATTTGCGGCGGGCTGAGCAATGTTAGCTACGTATTGTGGGGCTGTGGCTGTCGGGGCAGTCGGCGTTGGAAGGATGGCACTTTGGTCGGGTTCGGGGTTTCTCATACTGTTAATCACTTTGTCGCGGTGCGCTTTGGACGATGCATCAATCATACGGTCTAGGTTTTGAGCTGTTGGGTTGTTCTGAGCATCCATCATATCGTCTATCGGTGATGTAGCATAGTCTGGGACTTGTTGCGGGACTGGATCGATCTGTACCAGTCTGTCAGAGGTTACACCACCAGCTCCTGCGAATGCTGGTTGGCTAAATACATTAATATTTACATTCTTGATTGCCCATCCGCGGCTGTCGATGGTGTTTGCCAACGCCTGAAGTCTGGATCGTATTTCGCCTTCCGACATATTATTGACCAGCACCTTCTCTTCTTTTTTTGGGGCGGTGATTGTCACGAGGTTGAGCATGCCAGTTTGATTCCAGATGCGGCGCCTAGGCTTCATCATGAAGCGAATCTTTGCCAGTAGCCATGTTTCGGTTGGCTGATCTCCACCAAATGGCATCGCGATAAGAGCAAAGAATAAAGTGTGCGGCAGTAGTGGTATCGCCAAAAACCACGCTACTGTAGCCAGTTTGAACATAATGAACCCAGACACTACAACTATTATTAGATAGATAAACTGGCGTATGCCAAAGGGGCCGATTAGCTTATCTTCGGCCTCGATATCTTGGATTACTTTGTATGTTGCCATCTATGTACTAGTATACCGCAAAGAGCTATTGCTGCCACTAACTTATACGTACGAACCAAACATATTAAAAGTAACAGGCTTCGGCATATCGCTGACAGATAGATATAGGTTAGAGCTTACGGATGGTTAGGTAGCTTTACTCCAGCTTGTTTTGCGGTCTCTAGTAATTCCGAATGTAGTATTACCAATTTCTCTTCTACGCCCAGGTTGGCAAAAGCGTGTTTGCTTGATCTTTCTTTCTTTGTCATGGCATGTAGCATCAGGTAAATATCCTTGATGTCATTTTCCAGTGCTTCAAGTTTTGATTCCAGCACATCTACTCTGGTTGTTAGTTCTCTCAGTATTGTATTGGTGTTGCGCTGTTCACTCTCGATTTGCGCTACACGAATAGTTAGTTTGTCGAGCCTATCATCAATACCATCTAGGCGTTCATCAATACCATCTAGGCGTTCATCAATACCATCTAGGCGTTCATCAATACCATCTAGGCGTTCATCAATACCATCCAAACGCGGCAAAACCAATGCCTCAATACCATCGTTAAAAACCTGTCGTATTTGTCCAATATCTTGTTTGCTCAGTGCCATAGTGTATATAGTACCAACAAAGATGAATTGCAGAAACCCAACTTGAATTTACCCCTCTGTCCGTAACGTATAGGTTAAACAACACCGCGTCGGTTGATTGCTTGTTGCTCTTGGTACCTTCGGCCTCGTTCTGTGCGAGCCGGACGTTTATGTCTATTATTTTGCGGTGCTTTACCCTGTCTACTAGGTCGCGGTGGATACTGTCTTTCTTGGTTTATATCTGGTGCAGCAACACCAGGCAAATCAATTGTGACTCTACCGTTCTGGTTTCTCTCCTTCAGCCTGTTCCTGACAGCTTGACCTGCTTTTTTAGCAAAGCCGCCTAAGCGTTTTTGTGTTTTTGATTGAGGTATATTGTATATTATATCTTCTCCGGTACGGATTGATTGAGCTTTTGCTTTGTGATGTTCAGCACGGTGATGATGTTTCTTGATGGATTCTATAGCATTTTCCCGCCTACGGTTTCGCCAACGACTCAAGACCGGCTGATTCGCAGATCTTACTACACTTTTGTCTATGCGACTTCCTTGCCTTTTAAGCGACCTTACTCGTTTGTTTTCGATCTTTCTTGACATAGGTTCTATATCTGATAGACGGGATAGTCTTTCCTCCCGGCTAATATTACCAAGAATGAAGTCGGAATCTATCTGACGTTTTTGGGCTGCCTCGGCTATTTTGCGACCTCTTGTTTCCCTGTTTTCTTGAACCCTCTTTCTGTCACGTCTTCTGGTTTGAGTAAATCCCTTGTTGCCAAACTGAGAAACTTCTCGTTTTGTTTCTGCTTTTTTGAGCTCTGCTTTCCATAATTTACCCTCTAATTTTTTATCCATGTGACGTTCTATGAATGTGCGAGGTTTTGCGGGTTGCCCAAGAGCCGTTTCGGTAGGCGTAGCTTCAATGCCATTTACACTATTTGCCATGTCATTATATAGTGCGCTTTTATGGTCCATGCGCTCCATACGATTGCCAGCTCGCTCCATACGTTTTTGGGCTACCCATGCAGTAACGCCATGGTGTGCTAATTGAATCTGCTCTATAACGGTTGAAGTAACTTCATGATTTTGAAGATTTTCAATATCATCTATATTATGGTGGGATAAAGGTTCGTTATTTTGATTTGAAGGATTTAAAACTTCCATATTATTTATATTAACACATTAGATACAAGCTGTCAATGATGCTGTATACATGTATCTGTCATGGATGTGTTGCTCCAGATGATTTATGGTCCAGCGCCTGGTCCTTGCTGCTGCCCTTGCTGCTGCCCTTGCTGCTGTGCGGCCAACAGAGCAGGATCAGTTGGCCTACCTGTGCCTTGGTCAAATAGACCTGCTCGGCCACGGATAACTCTTGTCATGGTTTGTGAAGGATGTGCGGCCAGAGCCTCCTGATAAACTCTTGTATCATATTCATGTTGTTGCTTTTCGGCTTCCGTGTAGCTTGGGCCTAGAGGTGCTGGCGGCTGTGGTACGGGCACTCCCTGTAGGCCACCAATCATTGTTCCAAACTCTGAATCGACAGAATCCATGTGGGTTACACCTGCGTCGCGTAGGGCTTCGAAAATAATAGCTTTATTTTCTTCTGGGGTTTGTTGGGTCATCGCGTTACGTAAAGCGGTGAGCTTCGAAGCCGCTTCGACTGCTCTTGTTTCATCTCCCAAATCCATAGCTTCTTGATATTCTGCGACTAACGCTCTTGACGTGGACTCAACACCAGTGGTGTGGCCATGGGCAACTGCACTGGCACCAGCGCGGTCAAAGCCGTCGATGGTCGCCTGTCTGTCGTCTAGGTCATCTCTTGGTGTGCCTAAATCTGCTCGACCACTGCCACGAGCAAAGAATGCCATTGCTTGTCTTGTCTCTTCGGTTGCCGCAGCATTATCCATGCCATCACCATGCAGCCGTTCTAGGCCACGCTGTAGAAACTCTCTGCCTGCGGCACCGCCAACGATTGCACGAGCCTTGTTTTGCATCATAATACTTCCAGCGGCTTGTGCGCGAGACCGTGTAAAACCAACTGCCTTGGCTTCCCGGTATGCTTGGTCGGCACGATCTCTGAAATGCGCTTCTCTGGCTCTCATGCCAGCTTGATCACCATTGTCTTGCGCATGTCGGTATTCTGCGTCATCGGCTAGCCAGGAGTTGTATAAGTCATCTGATGCAGCTCTAGCTCCTGCGTCGGTACCTCCTGACCCAAACATAACAGCGATACCATCATCGCTCGCTAGTCCAAGCTGTTTTAGTTCTTCATCTTTTGCAGCTCTTTCGGCTGCAAGGTTGCGGCGTTGTGTTTGTACGGCTGCTCTACCCTGCCTGCCGAAGCCAAATCTTCCACTGGCACCAACACCCATGCGCTCTCCTAGCTTATTGAAGGCTTGTGGGCGGAATTTTTTCTCACCAGCTTTGGTGGCCGTCCAGTTTTCACCCATCTTCTGGGCACGATATTTCTTGCTACGGTCGAAGAGGCCACGACTTTTGTTATTTGCCATACCTGCTATGTTTGCAAAGGCGCCACCTGCAAACTTGAACATCGCCGGTATTAAGAAGAAGGGACCTACATAAGCGATGAGTTTAATAAGCGTGATGACTAAATCTTCTGGCATATCTTATATCCTTTAGTGTACGTTACTTACCAGTACAGCAAAAGCCCTTCCGACTGCGATTAATAGCATGATAAGCGGAAACAACATAAGCAGTTTGCTAAATGATTGCCACCAAAGTTTCCAAAGCTTATCATTCCCTGGGAAAATCCATGAAAGTATAGCGACTGGTGCTAGGATCATCAATGCAATTATTATGAACTGACGAAGGGCAAGCAGGAAGAAGCCGATGCCCAAACCAAGAAGAGCTACAAAAAGGTAACTTAGAATAACGCCAATACTTCCGAGAGCCAAGGCACTACCCGCAGCAAGTACAAAGCCACCTACAGCAAACACTCCAGTGCCTTGAGATGGAGCAAATATACTTGCTAAAGTAATGGGCTGGTCGGTTACTGCCGAGGTTATCATCCCGTAAATACCCGTTCCCACCCCGTTGGTAAGTAAGATGAGAAACTTGGCAATATCAAACGACAGAGCGATAAATATCGTTGCGACCAGTAGTCTAGGTAGTGCGCGTTTTACGGTATACGCGCTTACAAAATCAAAGCCCATAGCAGTGCCAATGAGCATTACGAGTGTCACGGGAACCAATATTAAGTACGCTAGGTTTCTTAAGTTTGCCCATGCTTTTCGAAGCCCGGGGTCTGTCAAATACTCGTTCGGTGTAGTCAATAGAGAAATAAGTGCGTCATCAAGTACTCGCATAGTCTTGTCGCCTAGGTCAATTATGGAACACATTATCCAGCTCATGCTACCACCTTCGCTTTCACATGAGGGCTTGGTTTCTCCTGCTGATTCATCTGTGTCACCAGAAATACCACCTAACTCAATAATACGATCCGCATATGCTTGAGCTGTGTCACTCATCAATTCGACAATTCTTGGACAAGCGGCCTGCTGGTCTCCTCCATGTCCGTCAATAGAATACCCAATATTAATTACATCGTTAGCGCCACCATTGAGCGAATACTTAATGGTCTCTACCACACCCTCTTTATTCACAATTTTTACAGCAGTACCATTATCATCCTTATCCTGCTTACACTGCTTGTTAAATGCATCAAGAAGGGCGGCGTATTGTGATGCCTTAGGCATCCCGCCACTATAGTTAATCCCATACTTATTCTCTATGTAGTTTTTTATCCTTGCCCCTAGAGTATCATTATCTGCTGTGACTTCATATGCAGTATGGTCACTATTGATTTTGTATATGTTCGCATCACGCAGAAAATCTATTGGCTTGACATCCAAAATTTCGAATAAATCAACTATCTCTTCGTCGGTATCACATTTAATTTGACCGTCATCAGGATCTACTACAATACCTACTTCTTTCGGGTCACCATTCCAATCAGAAAGGTCAGTGCTCGTAGTAAACAGCCCTCCATTATTCAAATCACTCGCGGTTTGAGGAGAGTCCCATCCTGCGTCCCTAGAGCAGTTTGCTAGTGCCATTCCGGCATTCCATATCTGTGCTAATTTCTTAGGCTCTAGCTCTTCAGCGGCATGAACCACACCACTATTTATTACGCAAGCCGTAATTAGCTGAACAGTGAAAACACAAAGAATTAGTCCAATGGAAATAAAGTGCAGTCTACGTTTTATTATTACGCGTCTTGTTTTAGGGGTGTTATTTATCATTTTGTATTCCGTTAGTCATTGCAACCGTACTTACTCATAAAACTATAGCATTAATTGCTTTCTATTCAACGAAAATATTCATGGTTATTTCCTTGCAAGCAACTGTGCTATGACAGTATAATCGTTTTGAAATGTTAGCAATCAACAAACTTAAGCTAGTCTCTTCGTTCTTTATATTGACGACACTGCTTTTCGTGCCTTCGGTTGCCTTTGCTAACGAAGGGTCGAAGTTTCGTCAGTGTACTGATATGCCAGACGAGAATCAGAAGAACACATGCTTAGCGCAACTCAATGCAGGAGCCGAAGAAGCTTGTGCCAATGATGCGAACAAAGAAAAGTGTATAAACGACTTTAAATTTGGTGGCTCTTCAAGCGAGAATGCTGATCTCAAGAGTACTGATAGTATAAACGAGGTGGCAGATTGTAAATACAACTCATCCGGTGGTGAGTCCCTGAATGCCAATAACTGCGGAATTATTAACATCATAGTTAAGGTAATTCAGGCATTATCCGGCGCAGTGGGTATAGTGGTGGTTGTAATGATAGTTTGGGGTGGTATACAGTATACGAGTTCTCGGGACAATCCCCAGAAAACTGCTGCCGCAAAAGAACACATCATTAATGCTGTTATGGCTTTGGTTATGTATATCTTCTTTGTTGCTATATTAAACTGGCTAATACCGGGAGGAGTTCTTACCTGATATGCTAAAGCGTATATTTTCGATGTTGATGATCACTCTTTTCTTTGCAGTAGCTGCTTTTACGGTATTTATGTTTGCTACCGAGACTACTGCTGCGCAAAGTGCCGAATATTGCACCAGGGAGTCCGGCAAGTTTCTCGACTTCCCTACCTGGTACAAGTACCTAAACCCAACTTTTGATGGCACCGAATGCAAGCTTGATGTATCAATTCCAGAATCTATACCAAATATAGTGTTGGCCATTTTCGAGATACTAATACGAGTTGCTGGAATGCTGGCAGTAATATTCGTAGTCGTCGGAGGGTTTCAATACTTGACTAGTACTGGGGAGCCCGAAAAAGCAAAAAATGCCAGAACTACTATAATAAATGCGTTAGTAGGTATGATGATTGCGATGTTTGCTACAGTAATAGTAAACCTCATAGGTAGGAATATAGGATGATGTATAAAATTGCTTATTATTTAGCACAAGTCAGAGTTCCTCGTGGAGATGTAGAGAATGTCAGGGATCTGCCAGACGGCATTACTAATGCAAATGTTACCAAAGGTCTTGCTATTGCAGGAGGTATCGCAGGAGGTATTGCACTTATAATTATTGCATATGGTGCGCTAAAATTTGTTCTTTCTCAAGGCAATCCTCAGGAGATTACAAAGGCTAAGAACACAATACTGGATGGTTTAATCGGACTAGGTATCATAGTTGCAGCAAGTGGCATAATCGGGTTTGTGGTAACGGCATTGACATGAAAAGAATATTGCTTCGATTCGCATTAATTATTAGCTTGCTAGGGTTGTTCATAGCACCAAAAGTAGTTTTTGCAGTAGATGTGTTAGCTCCTGCGTGTCGTGGCTCTAATGCCGATGCTTCTGCGTGTAGGGATAATACCAACCAGTCTACATCTGGCAACGCAATATATGGACCAGACGGCGTGTTGACCAAAGTAGCAAGTCTGATAGCTGTTAT
>JAGQNK010000015.1:250-1132 GCA_020428105.1 Candidatus Saccharimonadota bacterium | reverse complement strand
GCCAAAGATACTATCCTGTATGCGGTTGTTGGTATTTTGGTCGCCTTGGCAGCGCAATCAATTGTTGTATTTGTGTTGAGCAGGTTATAGAGTAAAATTTAAACAAAAGGAAATAAGTATTTATGAATAGATTGAAAAAACTCATTACAGTATTTGCTTTTAGTGTTGCCCTAGTGTTGTATGGTGCGCCAACTGTTCTGGCACAGACCAAAGCAGATGTTTGTCAGGGTGTTTCGGCTGCGGGTGCAAGCTGTACGGAGACCGGCACAACAGTCAATAAGGTGGTTGAGCTAGCCATCAATACGTTTAGTGTAATCGTGGGTATTGTTGCGGTTGTGATGATTATAATCGGTGGGTTTAAGTACATTACATCTAGCGGTGATTCGTCCAACGTTCAGTCTGCAAAGAATACAATCCTCTTTGCAATAGTGGGTCTTATTATCGTGGCAATGGCTAAGACAATCACTGGTTTTGTGTTGAGCCGAGCAACTTAGGCAATAAACTATTGTGATATCAGAAACCAGTATGGTATAAAAAGAACATAAGTATTTAGAAAGGTACTAAAGAAATGATCCAAAAGCTAAAAGTATTAATAACAAACCTAGGTATCGCAAGCATTATGCTTGTCCCTGCTCTTGCACCCGCTACGGTGTATGCACAGCCGGATCCAACACGAAGTCTCTGTGGTGGGGCAAATAACCTTCAATTTGGTGCGACTGGTGACTGTGCAGAAACTGGTGAAGCACAGGAAACAGTGAATAACTTGGTAACAACTATTATTAATATTTTCTCAGTTATCGTAGGTATCGTAGCTGTTATTATGATAATTTTTGGCGGCTTCAAGTACATTACCTCCGGTGGTGACTCTGGAAATATTTCTGG
>JAGQNK010000015.1:0-231 GCA_020428105.1 Candidatus Saccharimonadota bacterium | reverse complement strand
GCAAAGAATACAATCCTCTTTGCAATAGTGGGTCTTATTATCGTGGCAATGGCACAGATAATCGTACGATTTGTTCTGGCACGAGCAACTAACAACGCGGCCTAGTTCACTATATTTAACGAATAGCGAACAATTAAATAGCACCGGAAACGGTGCTATTTTGATAAGTCAAAGTTTCGAAGCATTTATATCAAAAGACCAGCCTCTGCATGAACGGCTGGTCTGGTGAAA
>JAGQNK010000014.1:32460-50821 GCA_020428105.1 Candidatus Saccharimonadota bacterium | reverse complement strand
AGTTATTACTGGCATCGCAGACTTGATAGCCATTTTGCAATATGCCGGTTGCCGTAAGTCCCGCGAAGTTATTCGTTCCTATAAATGTATTTGTGGCGTTTTTGAGTGCTACATTGCTGGACAGTCGAGCATCCGTCAACGTGCCAATGCCTACGTTTCCGGCGTTGAGATTTTGTAAACTAGAACCATCCAGAGTTGGCAGCAAGCCACTAGCGGTTAGCTGCACTAGCTGATTAGCACCGTTAAATGCATTACCCTGTAACGTAACATTCCCCGAGAGCCTTGCGTCAGCCACAACACCACTGTTGATGTTTGAAGCATCTTGATAAAAACTACCGTGCTGCCCATCTAGCAGGTCTGCATTCAAGTTTGTGTTTACTGTGCCGTTATTTATCGCTATCTGTCCGTTGCTGTTGCCTGCAGTATTGCCATTTAGCGCAGTAGCATTTACATTCGTAACCCCACTGCCATTACCACTCAAACTATTTGCTGAGATCGTCCCATTAGATGAAACATTTCCAGTAAAAGCTGAGTTGCCAGACGCGTCAATACTCAACCTCGTAACACCATTAGTCTCGACATTTAACGGTTGTATGTCGTTTGTACCGATATTTGCTGGGTTTCCGAAGCTATTGCCACCCTGCACAAACGAACTACCTGCACCAGAATATCCACAGTTGTTTGAGGCATCACAAATTACATAACCATTTTGTGTTCCCGAAGTAC
The DNA here is from genome assembly GCA_020428105.1 of Candidatus Saccharimonadota bacterium. Lineage (GTDB taxonomy): Bacteria > Patescibacteriota > Saccharimonadia > Saccharimonadales > JAGQNK01 > JAGQNK01. Next base: position 50,095 of record JAGQNK010000014.1, on the reverse strand, counting down.
CAATTGCGAGAGTATCACCAGTGATAGATCCCTGAACAATCATATTACCCTGAATCTCACCATTGCCGGCTATGGTTTGATTGCCGTTCAATGTCTGACTGTTGAAAGTTGGGCTAGAGCCAGGAGAGATATCCTGGGCTGTGCCTATTGTTGTAATTTTTCCTGATTGATTGACTGTTGTTTGGCTCATTACCCCTTGTAGGCTTAATTCGCCAGTTTGTTGATTTACAGACAACACTCCCGTATTTCTAATAGTCGTGCCATTACTTCCAGATACGGAAATTCCTTCTCCAGCAACATTTGATAAGGACTGCATCAGCGACAGTGCTGATATTGCAATCTCTTTGTTTGATGCATTTGCCAAATCTTTGAGTTCTTTAGATATGGATTCGTATTTTTGATTAATATCCCGGTCTAAGTCTTGCTTGATGTCCGAATTTATTTGCTCTATCTCGAGAGCAAGCTGGTCTAGCCTCTCCTTTTTCTGTAAATCGGATGTTGCAAGTTTTGATTGCAGGTCATCATGAGCGCTTTTGGATTCATGAACATTGCTTCTATGATAAATCACAAAAGCCGACAGCATCGCAAGGCATGCAACACTCACTATAATGACTATAACTAACAAGCGCCTAAAAGCATGGCCAGCAGTATCGCTAGCTAAACTTTGACCACTACCAGATGATACTTTAAATCCTTGGTTATCCATATGGCTTTAGATTATTCGCTTTAACACTCTGTGATGCGCTTTTTACAGAATCACACCAATAATCTTTACATCGATAACTTTACCATAAAAGCATAAGCACAGTCCACCTCATAGACCTTCTAGGTAGTATTTATATATATTCCCTAAATCTGTGGAACAAAATCTTACTCAGAAGCGTCTAGGTCTTCCTCCAGAGCCTTGTCCACTAGAGCTAGAGACACGACACTGTCACCATCGTTTAAGCGCATGATACGTACGCCTTGTGTTGCCCTGCCTAGAGCTGGTATATCTTTCAGTCCTAGCCTGATTGTTTGTCCGTTTTGAGATATCAAGATTACTTCCTGTGAATCATCTATCAAGGTCTTTACGCCAACTAGGTCGCCGGTCTTTTTGTTCACAACCGCCGATCGAATACCTACCCCCCCACGCTTATGAGCCGCGAACTGAGCTATCTTTGTTCTCTTTCCATAGCCAAACTCACTAATAACGAAGATGTTTGAATCATTTTCTACAACGTCCATACCAATAACACGGTCACCAGTACGTAAACGAATGCCCCGAACGCCTCTGGAAACTCTTCCCATAGGTCTAACATCTTGCTCGTGGAAGCGAATAGCTTGACCCTGCTGTGTAGAAATAACAACTTCATTGTCGCCATTTGTCATACGGATCCACTTTAGTTCGTCGCCATCGTCTAGATTGATAGCAATCAATCCACTCTGACGAACGTTTTTGTACTGTTCAAAAGGTGTTTTCTTTACAACGCCACGAACCGTACACATCAGTAGATTACCACCATTTGTTTCTTTGCTTATATTCTTTACGGAGCTAACTGTTTCTTCAGGCTGGAGCTGTAGAAGGTTAACGATAGCGATACCTTTTGCACTCAAGCTTGCAGCCGGAACTTCATAGGTCTTGATACGAAATACTCTACCCTTGTTTGTGAAGAAGAGTAAGTAGTCGTGTGTAGAGGCATTTACAACATGTTCGATTACATCCTCTTCTCTAGTTGCCATGCCTCGTCGACCCTTGCCACCACGGCCCTGCTTCTTGTATTCGACGATTGGGCTACGCTTTATATAGTTTGCTGATGTAAGCGTTACTACAACTTGCTCATCCGGTACCAAGTCTTCATCGCTAATCTTACCTAGCTCTTGAGGAACAACCTTTGTTCGCCTGTCGTCACCATATTGCTTTTTTAGAGCCTTGAGTTCATCTTTGATGATGGCCAGAACCTTGTTCTCATCGGCCAAGATTGCCTCTAGTTCGGCAATTGTCTTTAGTAGCGCAGCCAGCTCATCTTCTATCTTCTGTCGCTCCAAGCCTGCCAGAGTACGCAACTGCATAGCCAAAATTGCCTTAGCCTGTATCTCTGTCAGACTAAACTTCTTCATAAGGTTCGACTGTGCCTCATCTGTTGTCTGGCTGGCGCGAATAGTAGCAATAACCTCGTCAATATGATCAAGGGCAATCTTGAGACCTTCCAAGATATGAGCTCGCTCTTTGGCTTTCTTTAGCTCGTACTCTGTACGCCTTCTAACGACATTCTGCCTGTGCTTAATATATTCCTGCAATATATCCTGTAGCCCAAGCACACGAGGCTGTATACCATCCACCAATGCGAGCATGTTGTAGTGGAATGTCATCTGAAGTGGAGTCATTTTATACAATTGATTGAGTATCTTTTTTGGATATCCATCCTTTTTGATATCAATGACAATACGCACCAATCCTCTAGCTGTCTCATCTCGAATGTCGCTAATGCCACTAATTTTCTTCTCTTTGACCAGATCCGCAATCTTGATAATAAGACTCTCTTTGTTTAGAGAGTATGGTATCTCTGTGATGATGATCTGATGTCGCCCTTTTTTGCCCTCTGCAATCTCTGCCACGCCACGCACGACGACACCACCCTTACCAGTAGCAAAGGCGGTCCGGATAGAATCTGCCCCGTATACAATGCCACCCGTTGGGAAATCTGGACCTTTAACGTGCTCCAGTAGGTCTTCCAGGGTAGCATCTGGCTTATTGATAAGCTGTATAATTGCATCTACTATCTCGTTTAGATTGTGTGGAGGTATATTAGTAGCCATACCTACCGCGATACCCATCTGACCGTTCAGTAATAAGTTTGGTAACTTGGCCGGCAACACCTCTGGCTCTCTCTCTGATCCGTCGTAGTTATCGCGAAATGGAACCGTTTCCTTATCTATATCCTCGAGCAAAGCTAACCCAGCCTTTGCCATACGCGCCTCTGTATATCGCTGAGCAGCTGGTGGATCTCCGTCCATAGAGCCAAAGTTCCCCTGACCATCTACTAACAAGTATCTAGTAGACCAGTCTTGAGCCAGACGAACCATAGAATCATAGATTGCAGTGTCACCATGTGGGTGATACTTACCCATGACATCACCTGTTATACGTGCACTTTTTACAAACTTACTACCAGGCTTCCAGCCGTTACGATCCATTGAATACAAGATACGGCGGTGTACGGGCTTCAGGCCATCACGCACATCTGGCAAAGCTCGAGAGACAATTACGCTCATAGAATAACGGAGGTAGCTATCCTCCATAACGTCCTCGACAGTTCGCAGCTCAAGGCTCCTGGAGTGATCGCTATTGATAACCTCTGCGTTATCGAACTGATTATCTGTGTTGTTTGCCGAGTTATTTTGTTTATTGTCTTCCATACTATACGTCCAAATCTTTCACAAATTTTGCATGTGTCTGAATAAAGTTCTTTCGAAGCTCCACCTCTGTTCCCATCAATTTATTGAAGATTGCATCCGCTTTTTCTGCATCCTCCAACCTAACTTGCACAAGAACGCGATTCTCGGGGTTCATAGTAGTTTCCCAAAGCTGTTCGGCATCCATTTCACCCAAACCTTTATATCTCTGGATATCCGTAAGGCCAGCCTGTTTCTTGCGATCTTCCTTAGGATTAATAGCAGTGCCTCGCTTGGCTCGCTCGTCAATAAGCCGGTCAACTATACTGTCCCTCTCTTTGTCGCTATAAGCATACCAGCGTTTGTTGCCAGATGCTTTGAGCAAGTACAGGGGTGGCTTTGCAAGATAGAGGTAACCGCCGTCAATAACCTCCTGCATGTGTCGGAAGAAGAACGTCAATAGCAAAGTACTAATATGAGATCCGTCCACATCGGCGTCAGTCATGATAATAATACGATGGTATCGAAGCCCATCAATACTGAACTGTTCCTCTATACCGACACCTAAGGCTTTAATCAGAGCCACAATCTCATTATTTGCCAGCATTTTGTCTAAACGAGCCCGCTCAACATTCAAAACCTTGCCTCGCAAGGGCAAAATTGCTTGAGTTTTACTGTCTCGGCCGCTCTTTGCCGAACCGCCCGCAGAGTCACCCTCTACGATATATAGCTCCGAATTACTTGGATCTTTGCTCGAACAGTCCGCAAGCTTGCCAGGTAGACCAGAACCTTCAAGCACACCTTTGCGAATGATGTTATCTCTAGCAGCCCTTGCTGCTTTTCGCGCTCGTGCAGCCAATAACGCCTTGCCTACTATCTTACGCGCAACACCTGGATGCTCTTCTAGATAATAGCTCAGATACTCCGAGAGAACCTGCTCTACGTAACCCCTAATCTCTGGGTTACCTAGTTTGTTCTTCGTCTGGCCTTCGAATTGAGGATCAGGCAGTTTAACTAAAATAACAGAAGTCAACCCCTCTCTTGTGTCCTCTCCTGATAAGTTCTCTTCCTTCTCTTTGAGTAGGCCATTTTTTCGAGCATAATCGTTAATAACACGAGTCAAAGCAGCTCTAAAACCAGTCATGTGCGTTCCACCATCTGGATTGAATACATTATTGGCGAAAGCTTTAATGGTTTCATTAAATGCATCTGTATACTGCAGGGCTATTTCCACTTGAACATCATCTACCTGCTTGTCTACATAGAAGACATCGTCGTCAACGACCTCTTTGCCAACATTCAAATGTTTTACATATGACTGAATACCACCCTCGAAATAGAAACCGTAGCGGGTATTTGTCCGCTCATCATTAATGGAAGTACGGATTCCTTTGGTCAGGTATGCTGCGTGGCGCAAGCGATCCAGCACGGTATCGTAGTTTATTTTGGTAATCTCAAATATTGAGCCATCTGGGTAGAATGTTATCTCTGTACCTGTTTTGTCAGTCTTGCCTACGACCCTAAGGTCTCCCTGGGGTACGCCAGTGAGGTATTCCTGTTCATGGATCTTTCCATCACGATAAATCCTTGCTATCAATCTTGTGGAAAGTGCATTAACAACACTAACACCAACGCCGTGAAGACCGCCAGAAACCTTATAACCGCCACCGCCAAACTTACCGCCAGCGTGCAAAACTGTTAACACCGTCTCAACAGTGCTCTTGCCTGTTTTAGGATGAATGTCTGTCGGTATGCCTCGTCCGTCATCATAGACCCTAACTCCTCCATCTTCTAGGAGTGTTACTTCGACACTGGTTGCATGACCTGCCAGAGCCTCGTCTATGCCGTTGTCTACAATCTCCCATACCAAATGATGCAATCCCTCAACACCGGTGCCACCAATATACATACCCGGTCGCTTACGTACCGGTTCCAGCCCCTCTAGAACTTGAATCTGATCAGCAGAATAGCCTTTTTGTTTCGCCACTTCCAATGAACCCTCTTCCAACACCTTATTTTCTAGTCAAATACCAGTATAACCGATTTATCCACTGCCTACAACTGTAATACACTTGTATGAACACACGGCTTTATGTTTAAATAAGCAATAGCAATATAAAAAATATTCGGAAACTAAAAATGTTCAAAAAACTTCTCAGTAATCTACCCTTTAATCCTAGCCTGATAGGTGAAGTTTCATTCTATGCCAAAAGAATGCATGGAGAAGCGGCAATGCGCAGATCAGGTTTTATAATCCTTGTGCTAGCTATATTAGTCCAGATATTTGCGATAATATCGCCCCCAGAATCTACCTTAGCGGAGTCTAATAATGACATCCTACGGGGTGGTTTTAGCTCCAAGGAACAAGCAGTCAACTATTGTCGTGCCAATACTCAAGGCTTCGCAGGAGTACTGCTATACCATGGCTTAACTTGTGAAGATGTTGCTAGATCAACAATAAAGACTCTCAAATCAACAGACTACAACAGAAGCCTTCGTTCCATGGGTCGTGTACCACAAGGACAAACAATTGCAAGGACGGGCAAACCCACCAATGAATCAACACTTAATATAGCTGGAACAAACTACTACATGCGTAACCTTTGGGCATGGGATAGTCGATCCTACTCAACCTACAAAATGCTAGCCATGAAAAATGTATTCGGCCAAGACGTTATGATTATGTATAACTGTGGCAATATTGTAACCGTTGGTCACTATTCCCCTCCACCACCCAAGCCAGCACCGACTCCTACGCCGGCACCAGTTCCTGCGCCTACGCCAGTTCCTGCGCCAGCACCGACTCCTACGCCGGCACCAGTTACACCTCCTATACAGAAACCCGAACCACCGAAAGATGTATGCTCAAACATCGAGGGAATACAGACGACACTAGCAGAGTGTGATGTTTGTCCAAATGTACCTGGTGATCAAAATAACACAAACCAATGCTACCCTTGTCCGGAGGCCAAGAAAGACAATGCGGTTACGGCTTGTTTAAAGATGCACAAAACAGCCAGCAATCAAACACAAAATATTGAAAAAGCCGATGGCACAATCGCCAAAGCCAATGACGTCATAGAATATACGCTCACCACAACAAATGAGGGCAATCAGGCAGTTCAGGATTTCATCGTTGAAGAAAATATGTCAGACGTGCTCGAGTATGCAGATATCGTCAATCTGCACGGTGGCGACATGGACGACAACCACGTTGTAAGTTGGCCAAAACAAACTATTGCAGCCAATGCTTCTCTGACCAAAAAAATATCAGTTAAAATCAAGGACCCGATACCTCAAACCCCAGTATCTTCATCTGACCCAGGTTCATTCGATATGAACATGGCAAACGTATACTATGGCAACGCAGTAAATATTAAACTCCCGCCAAACATTACCAAGACTACAGAGCTAGCTGTGCAAACACTACCAGAGACTGGCCCTGGTACAACAATCGCCTTGAGTTTTGCGGTAACTGTATTCGTAGCATACTTCTTTGCACGAAGCCGATTGCTAGCAAAAGAACTAGATATAGTAAAAACAGATTTTACTTCTACGGGGGGAATATAGATGAGCGAAAGAATACCGCAAAGCAACCTAGAGATCGGCCACGAGAAACTAGACAATCTCCACGAGGTACCAGAACACAAGGCGGAGCAAACTAAACAAGAAGTCGAATCAGATGAGCATAACCACAATATAGACAAAATCCAAGACAGTATCCACAGAGAAGCTCTGAGCGCCGAAGAAATTGTTGTTGGAGATAAGAATGAGGACGCACCTGCTCCAATACTAGGTACCCAGCGTCAGCTCAAATTAGATGCCTACAAACGAACCGTACGCAAAGTGCGCAGTAACCTAAATGCTACTGAACGTACTTTCAGCAAAGTAATCCATCATCGTACTATTGAGCCAGTAAGTGAAATAGGTTCAAAAACTATAGCGCGCCCATCAGGTATACTTGGTGGTGCATCAACCGCCCTAGTCGGTAGTTCGATAGTTCTATTAATGTCCAAACACTATGGTTTTCAATACAATTTATCGGTATTCGTCATACTACTGACTGTAGGATTTGTTGCTGGCATAAGCATAGAGTTACTCTTGCGAATATTCCACCGTAAGCGCGTATAGAATACAGTCCGTTAGGTATCGTTGCTAGATTGTGACTTTTCCTGATAACGAAGATGTAAAGTGCCCTCAGGGTCAATAAATATCGTATCATCAGAGTCAGCATCGTTCTGTCTAACATTATGGACTACTTCATTTGCTGGTGTCGTCGCAACTACGTTAGTTTCTGTCTTATTTACTGGTCGAGGGCTATGGTTTTCATTTAGCTGAACGTTAGGGATGACTTGTTGTGGTGATACTGCGTTAATATCCGTCGCTATTGTTGGAACCATAGGATCTGCCTGCTTAGGCATAACCGCAGCCACCTGTACAGGCGAAGCCGCGGGAACCCCAACAGAATGCTGTACATATGACTGCTGAGGTTGTACGGCATTTGCGCTGCCCTGATTAGTCACAGGTGCTGGCGTAGTTGTGTTTGTAGTAGTACTAGCCACAGGAGCCTTCTGTAGTGGGGCTGGCGTCGTCTTAGCGGCTGTATTGCGCTTTGCTAGCCAGTTGTCTAGGAACGATCCAGCACCGGCCTTTGGCGTGGCTGCCTGCAGGGCAGATGATGAGGGTTGACTTGACGCGGATGCATTACCTCGTCCAGCAAATTGCCCGTTTCCGCCAAATGCCGGCTTAGGCGGTTCTTTGACCGCTAGACGCTCCGTTATTTCTGAGTCGACTGTTGCTCTTGGTCGTCCATATTTTGCAGCCGTTAGCTGTTTCAGCGCATCAGCAAGCTCAGGATTGGGATTACCTAATGGGGGCAGTGCCGCCAAGCTAAATGGCTGCGTAGGCACCCCATTTATCAAAGTACGAACAATCGCATTCCAGTTTGGTACGCGAAGCAAATCTTCGGTGTCAAACAGGGGCTGAAAGTAGCGCGCCAAAGTATCTACATCATTCTGACCTACACGGAAAGAAATAATTGTACCCATATTACCAAAAACGGCATCTCGTATCTCATCAGATAATTGGGTCGTAAACTGGTTAGCTACAACCAAGTTCAGGTGATACTTTCGGGCTTCAGACATGATTGTTGCAAATGAATCGGTTGAGAAATTCTGGAACTCATCAACATACAAACAGAAATCTTTTCGCTCGGATTCTGGTATATCGGCACGACTCATGGCGGCTGCCTGGAACTTCATGACAAAGATCATTCCAAGAAGCTTTGAATTAAGGTCACCAGTCTTTCCCTTGCTCAAATTGACAATCAATATCTTTTTGTTGTCCATAATGTCACGCAAATTGAAAGAGCTCTTCGTTTGGCCGATAATATTGCGCATCATCTCATTACTCAGGAATGCACCAAATTTACTAACGACCCAACTAATAACTTCGCCAGCTTCGTTTGAACGTTGTGAATTTGGCCACTCTTTTGTCCAAAAGTCTATGACGTTTTGATCTGTTACGTACTTTAACTTTTCTTTCATGAATGGTGGATCAATAAGCAGTTTTGGTACATCCACAAAAGTTCCGCCCTTTGGATCAGCCATCAATAACAAAGCGCAGTTTGTAAAAATACGCTCAAATCGAGGCCCGATAATACCTTGACGTTGTGGGTCGTACAACTTGTATAGCATATTAAGTGTCTCTTGGATGATGAAATCCTTCTGTTCTGGTGAGTAAAATTCAAAGAGATTCAGTCCCATTGGATAATCCATATCAGATGGGCAGAAATATATTACATCTTCGGTCCGCTCTTTTGGCACCATTGCCAAAAGATTCTCGGCAGTATCTCCATGAGGGTCAACAAAAGCGAACCCGCCACCATCAAGCATATCTTGAAGGGCCATATTCTCAAGGAATACAGACTTACCCACACCGGTCTGACCGACAACATACATATGTCGCTGCCTATCACCCAAAGCTAAGCGAATAGGTTTTTTAGTTCCCCTAAATACGTTATATCCAAGCAACATACCCTCTTCTGGAACGTTACGTGGTCCATCGACTTGTTTTGAAGCTTGCCTAGTTAACTGAGATGTGGGTATGTTCTTTTGATCGGGGAAATGGAACAGTGTCGCTAATTCTATTGAGTTAAGGATACTCTTATTCATCGTCTGAGGGAAAAATCGAAGAATATAGGAAGTAACAAAGCGTTCAATATCCTTTGCGGGTGTGTATTTAAAACCATTTCTGCCCTGTGCGTCAAAAAGAGAAAATGAAGCTACGACATTATTCAAAATACCTTGAGCCTTCTGTGACACATTAGAAGAGGCGACTATACGCACCAAAACTTCATAACCCGGATGCTTAGTCTTCTCATCTATAGAGTCCAGGATGGAGTGTTCCATGGGTGATAGATCAGATTTTTCCGACGACTTTTCTTTGCCCTCATCTGGTGGTTCAAAAAAAGCCTTGGGGAGATTCCTTATCCACCAAGCTATCGCATCACTACCCTGATGATGTTTCTTGCCACTACGCTTCTTGCTAGCCACCGCCGAAGCCTCCTTACGCCAACCTGGGTTAGCGGGCCTTAGTAATATCTGTATTCCAACTCCATCATCTTTTTCCAGTGTAGAAAGCGCATTAAGTAAAGACTGCATGGCATCACGCTTCAAGTCCTGATATGTGGCTATGGGGTACGCAAAGTGTTCCTTAAGAGTAAGTTCACCCCCCACAGTACCGCTTATTTTCCCTACTGGGCTAAATATATTATGCTCCGCAACCTCCTCGAGTCGTGCTGCAGGATATGCACTAACTACTGCTTGCTTTACTACTTCTACGAGTGCTATTGGTACTGCGGCGTAGTAATGCACGAAACCTTTTGCGCCAACAATCTCAAAAGAGAAATGCCGCTGACCATAGAAGTCATGCTTGAGGCCCTTCTGAACGGTGCCAGCAATAATGTTATAGAGTATCTGAGCTTTTGATATATTTTCCTCTACGACATCTCGGGCATCACGTCCACCACCTTCAGTATCATCGCTTTGCGGCGGTAAATGTATTAACAGAGGTACCATCTTGAGCCCACGCTCAAAACTCTTTTGCTCACGAAATATCTTTCGTGCCTGTAAAAAAACTATTGGTGCAGCAATAGCTACTAGTAGTAAAAAGATCATAAATATGATTAGTACGGTGCCCATAAATTTTACGTATCTTCTTCTAGTTTAATGTCTTTGTTATAACGCTTCTTGAGATAGTCTGCTTTGAACTTATTAAGTTCCTTGTTCTGCAAATGAGGGTCGTGGGCAGTACGTGCAACAATTTCTTTTGCATGAATCACCCACTCTTTTTCGATAAGGTCATTATCGTCCGCGATCTGAGGAGAGCCCATAGTAACAGTACTAATAGTCTGTGTAACTTGACCATCATCACCAACCTGAACCGGAGGTACAACAGCGGATACTTGTTGTAATGCAGCCTGACCGACAACACCTTGTTCAATGGCAATCGCACCTTGCTTTTCATTAACGGATTCAGTTTTTGCTTCATGGGATTGCTGACCGTTCTGCTCTGTAGTTTGGGCAGGCGGCAATTCAAAAGCTGATGGATATTCTTGAGGATTCATTTCTAATGACTATTATATCAACTAGGACCGATATTTAACAGATGTGTTGTGGACTATATATGTAAAACTGAGAAGGCCCTATACTTCAACTTTGCGAAGATAAAGAGCGACGCATACCACCAGTGTCGCAAGTATAAGAAAATCCTTAATAGACAGCTGGCGTATGGACTGCAACAATACCCCTATTAAAATGATGATCGTGAGCGTTAAGGCAGTTAACTTAATTTTTCTTTGAGAAATTGGAGTAAGCACTAATAGCTCTCTGATAAATAAATACAGACTTAACCCTATAAGAAGAAATGGGAATAACAGTATTGGTAATGGCAATTTTGTTGGATTTGTAGTAGATATAAAAGCCAAGAATAACAAAGGCGGACAGAATAACTGGACAATCTTCTTGCTGGTTATCATAAGTATTTAAACTTTAACTCAAAGGTTCTCACAATACAAAAAACACCATAGTTTCAGCCATAGTGTTTCTTGGTGCCAGGACGGTAAATCCGCTACTATAAATGACTTTTGAGCGCTTACCGTCCTTAGCTTTGACTGACCGCTCTTTCTGCCGCTAGGCAGATTGAGCGATATCGGCAGAAGCCGTTTTTGTAAGTTTTTGTGTTCGACTTACTTGTACCAATATACTACTTTTATTAAATAAAGTCAATAACTTATTGTAGCTTTTTTGACATCGTATATCCTTATATGCGCGCTAGGTTTGTAGGTTTGTAATAGTATTTGTGTTGTTGTAACTGCAACGTATATTTTAATATTTTTGTTCGTGTTATTAACTTTCCTGCTCATTAGCATACAATCTTCAAACCAGGAGGCGTATATTACGACTGTAGAGATTTGGTTGCTGTTTTACATATGACTGTGCCTCCATTAGACGTATCACTACGACCTATGAACTGCCACTTTTCACCATCCAAAATAGCAGCATTGATACGTCACCATATCGCTACTCCGTCCTAATAGAATCATTTGATTAGTACAGAATACACCAGGAATTAGCTGTCGAACCACCTGAACTCATTATCAGTCTAGACTATTTAGACTTGCCTGCATTACTCATTCATTATTCGTAATTATGTTAACTGGCAACATATTTTTCCATATTGCCGTAGCGGCCGTGAGTTTGTTGACAATAGACGTAACAACGAGTTATGCACAGGCTGGAAAAAATAGTCATAATCACTATTGACGGGCTCTGAACAGTTCGATAATATATGCGTAGCACTTGAATAAAAAAAGTGCTCAAAAACAAAAATGACTCTGTAACAACGGCTTCTCGCAAGCCGTTGTTCTCTTTTATAGATTTTGTCGGCCCAGCATCTAGTCAACGGGCGTATATCATTTATTAGCCTTGCAATTCCTCTAGATTGCTTAATAATAGTAAATATAATGAGTGTTAGTATTCGCAGCGTACTGGATGCCGGTAGCCAAGCAGTTACGATTAATGTCGAGTGTCATGTTTCTAATGGCCTGCCCGGTATTGTGATCGTTGGTTTTGCGAATAAAGCCGTTGACGAATCCAAAGAGCGTATTCGCAGTGCATTTGCGAGCAGTGGTTTGGACCTGCCCAGAAAGCGAATTACCATTAACCTAGCTCCAGCAGATATACCCAAAGACAGTACTAGCTTCGACCTGCCAATTGCCGTAGCAATCCTACTAGCAAGCGGACAAATTTCAAACACACCATCAACTCACACTTCATTTATTGGAGAACTTGGACTCGATGGTAGCGTTAGGGGCGTACGAGGCATTATAGGCAAGTTATTGGCCGGTAGGAAGGTAGATTTCCGAACATTTTACGTACCAATAGATAATGTGAGACAAGCACTACTCGTACCCGGCATTACGGTAATACCTGTTAAGAATATACGAGAGATATATCTAGACCTCACAAATACATCAACCCTTAAGCGCTATTCCTCAGACAACACAAAGCACGGATCACATGCGATTCAATATACTAATGACTTCAAAGACGTGGTTGGTCAAAAGCGCGCAAAGCGTGCATTAGAAATAGCTGCAGCCGGTGGCCATAATATTCTCATGAGTGGCGCCCCAGGAACAGGTAAAAGTATGCTCGCAAAAGCATTGCCATCTATTCTGCCTCCAATGACACCAGACGAGATACTAGAAGTCACCCACCTGCATAGTCTGGCAGACAAAAATTACGAACAGATCATCACAGAGCGTCCTTTCCGTTCCCCTCATCATAGTGCAAGCGAAATATCTATAATTGGCGGTGGCCAGCACCCAAGACCAGGAGAAATTAGCCTCGCCCACCGCGGTATACTGATGTTCGATGAATTTCCAGAATTCAGTCGGTCAACTATAGAGGCCCTTAGGCAACCCTTGGAAGATAATGTCATATCAGTCTCAAGGGCACGTGACAACCTGCGATTTCCGGCAAACTTTATGCTAGTTGCAACTGCAAACCCCTGTCCTTGTGGATACTACGGCACAGCGAAACCTTGTACCTGTATGCCCCATACAATCAATAAATATCACCGCAAACTATCCGGTCCTATCATCGACAGGATTGACCTATACATTGATGTCGATGAAGTTGAACATAAATCACTTCTTCGTAGCGACACCGAAGAACCAAGCTCAGATATCCAGAAACGAGTTATCATGGCCCGTATGCATCAACAGGATCGATTTAAAGACAATCTCAAGCATAATGCCAGTCTCACAAATCGAGATATCAAAGAGTATTTACAGCTGACTAACGAGGCTGAACAACTCCTAAACCAGGCAGCCAAACGCCTGAATATATCCGCAAGAAGTTATATGCGAGTCATCAAAGTGGCACAAACTATTGCTGATTTATCTGAATCAGACTCTATAGATACGCAACACATTAGCGAAGCGTTGCAATATCGCAAACCTACCTTGGATTTGATATAATTCAAAAAGTTTATTGACCTCTGTTTATTCATCTGTTAAAATGCTTCCTAACCAGCGTTTAGTAAATAAAGGAGACAATTCTATCGACAAGTACACACGCCTGAATCATAATATTCGGGCCACGAGCTTACGCGTGATTGATGAACAAGGCGATCAGCTCGGTGTTATGTCCAGGAGTGAGGCTCTTGCAGCCGCCGAACAACGTGGACTCGACCTGGTAGAAATTTCTCCAAACGCTAATCCGCCGGTAGCCAAGATTGTTGATTGGGGTAAGTACAACTATCAAAAGACCAAGCAGGCACAGAAAAATAAGCGTAGTGTCAAAGCATCGGAGATAAAGCAGATGCGATTTGGTCTCAAGATTAGTGATCACGATCTAGGGGTGAAACTTAAAAAAGTAACCAGCTTCCTCGAGGCTGGACACAAAGTAAAGATCACCATCCGTTATCGTGGTCGAGAACTGGCTCATAAAGAAATGGGCTTTAAGCTTGCCGATAAAGTGATTGATATTTACGGAGAAACTATCGCTGTTGAGCAAAAACCCCAGATGGCTGGAAAACAATTACACTTTGTTATTAGAGCAAGCTCATCTGCAAAACAATCAAACAAAAAAACTACCGAAGCGGAAACATCAATTCCATCAATGAATAACACGCAAAGCAAAGAAATCTAGGAGGATAATATATGCCAAAGCTAAAGACTCATAGTGGCACAAAAGACCGCATGAAAGTAACAAAAAACGGTAAAGTACTGCAAGGACGAGCTGGTGGCAATCACCTACTACAGAAGAAAAGCGCTAGCCGTAAGCGTACTTTTGCAGTACCCGTACAAGTGGTTGGCAAAAATGCCAAAAACATCAAACGAAAGCTAGGAGTATCATAATGCGCGTAAAGAGAGGCGTGACTACCCACACAAAACACCAAAAGATTCGTAAAGCTACTAAAGGCATGACACGAGGCAACCGCTCTTCTATAAAGCGCGGCAAACAAGCCATTACCAAATCGCTGCAATACGCCTACCGCGATAGGCGTAATCGCAAGCGTACTTTCCGAGAACTATGGAACACGCGCATTAATGCTGCCGCTCGTTTGAACGGCACAACTTACAGCCGTCTAATAAATGGCCTGAAGAAAGCCAATGTTATCCTTGATCGAAAAATCTTATCTGAGCTAGCCACCAACGAACCGAAAGCCTTTGAAGCAATTGTAAAAACCGCTAAGTCAACCAACTAGGATGGCCTGGCAAGACATTGTAATATCTTTGGGCGGTGTATTCTTCGCTGTAGCACTTATTCCTTCTCTTATCGGCGAGGACAAACCGGCTTTTAAGACAAGTATAATCACTGCTTCAATATTGTTCATTATGGTTTTCACTTATGCGAGCCTAGAGCTGTGGTTATCTGCCCTAATGAACGCAATCATGTGTGTTATGTGGGGCATACTAGCAGTGCAAAAATATAGAATAGGTGTATCTAAGTAAAAAAGCCAGCCTGTTTGGGTGGCTTTTTTACTATGATATTCTTTACCAGATCGTCTATAAGCCGGGTTCTGTACTCTGGCGAACCAGAATGCCAATCATCTATCTAGCCTACCGATTGCTCGGCAGATCAAGCGGATTTTATGGCACACACTCGGCGGGAACCTTAATGAATGTGTGCCTCCTTGCAGCAAACAGGGTTTACCTATTCTTGGGCGTCACCGCTTAGAATTGTGGGCTCTTACCCCACTCTTTTCACCTTTTCCTTGGTTACCCAAGGTAGTTTCGTTTCTGTGGCACTTTCCCTAGGGTTGCCCCCGGTCGTCGTTAACGACTGTCTTTCCCTATACTGCCCGGACTTTCCTCTCCACAATTTAGTAATGCGAAGCGATTAGCCAACAATCTGGCACCTCTATTATATCAGAGATCTCTCTAGCTCTTCGAGGCTTCAGCGTCTAAGACTTCATTCACCATAGCATCTGCAAGCTTGTTTAGCTCTCTAGGAACATGAGTGAAACTAATCTTCTTGAAAACCTTCATATGGTCTTTGATAGCTTCATGAATTGGCCATAGGTCCCTGTTCTTAACCTTGAATATACCCTTCATCTGATTTATTACTAATAAGCTATCCATATAAACTTCTACTTCTTGAGCGCCAAGTTCGTGAGCCTCCTCAAGGCCAAATTTTAACGACTGATATTCAGCCTGGTTATTTGTTGTAATCCCCAAATAAACTCCATTTTGTAAGATAACATCATCATTATCATTAAACAGTACGTATCCAGATGCTGATGGTCCCGGATTGCCCCTTGAGCCACCATCAGAGAATAATTTAATCTTCTGATAAACGCCCGCTTCTGTAGGTGCCATATCAGAGGAATTCTTCTGGGCTTGATCATAGATAACGTCAATTGCATCCGCCAAAGAAGTGTCCTTATCTGTTATCTTATTGCCTTGCTCATGAGTCGACAGCCAAATACGCACTTCATTCCATTTGTTTTCCCACCTGGGGTGATGTTGGCGCTGCTCCGCTTCTTGCGCAACGGATTGCATAAAAGCAAAAGCGTGCTTAAAATCCTTAAATTTAAACTCTTTGTACAGCTGATTATCTTTTTTTTGCCACATATCTTGTCTCATTCTATCAGATAAAGCTGATACAATGACATCTATGCGTATTTCAGATTATTCTTATGAGCTTCCAGACAAACAGATTGCTCTCTTCCCACCCAAAGAACGTGGCTCTAGCCAACTACTAGTCCTTGATAGACGGTCTAGGCAAATATCGCACAAAAAATATAGCGATATATCAGATTATCTCAACAAAGGTGATGTAATAGTCCTGAACAATACAAAAGTCATCAAGGCTCGGCTATTGGCTACTAATACATCTGGCCAACAGCGCGAATTGCTTCTACTGGAAGATCATCATAATATAGATTTTCACCGACGCAAGGTACTATACAGAGGGAAGATAATCGCCGGCGAAACTCTTTTGGTCAAGCAAACTCCTATTACCGTAGAAGACGTACTTGACGGAGGAATTGCCGAAATAAGCTCTGCTATCAACTTATTAGAGCTAGCCGACCATGAAGGTGCCGTACCCCTACCTCCCTACATACACCGCGAGACAACGGCAGAAGACGTCAAACGCTATCAGACTATCTTCGCCAAAGAGGCAGGCTCGGTGGCAGCTCCAACCGCATCATTAAATTTCACGACCGAACTAGAGCAAAAACTACGGGCAAAAGGCGTACAGATTGCCTACCTCACTCTTCATGTAGGACTTGGTACGTTTCTGCCAATTCGTTCCGACAAGATAGAGGATCACGACATGCACAGCGAGTATTTTGAGATTCCTGCGGAAACTGTAAATATTCTGCAAAATACTATCCTTAACTCTAGTAGAATTGTAGCTCTTGGTACAACAGTAACGCGCACTTTGGAATTTGCTGCTGAACAAATTTTTAAAAAGCCTGCCTTAAATATTTCCGGCGAAGCAAACATATTTATATACCCTGGTTACAAGTTCAAGATAGTAAATACTTTGATTACCAACTTTCACTCCCCTAAATCAACGGTGCTGATGATGGCTGCCGCCTTCGCTGGGTGGGATAACCTTAGTCATGCCTATCAGGAAGCCCTGAACAAAAAGTACATGTTCCTATCGTATGGTGACTCTATGCTGATTCTCTGATCTACGATAAAATACTTCTGTTGTCGGGGTGTGGCGCAGTTGGCTAG
>JAGQNK010000014.1:0-32418 GCA_020428105.1 Candidatus Saccharimonadota bacterium | reverse complement strand
CAAGTCCTGTCACCCCGACCAGAAATGGATAAAAGTTAAATTACGATTTTACTTAAACCACCTGTTGGCTGAGCGTAAATTATAAAAAACCATCTATAAATGATGGTTTTTTATTTAGCTGACTGAGGCCGACATGACAACCTGGAATATAGGCCCAGGTGGGTCTCCGCACGGCGCAACCACAGCCACGCACGAATATTGGAATCCCGAATGATAAGTATTCAGATTATCATTTAGCCGACTACTCAGCCTACTGATATTATAACTCTTCTGCCTTTTAAACCAGAAACCTAAATAGAGTGTTTATAACATCAGCTACCATTGGCGAAATATACTTGAACAGCAAAAAGAAGAACAGCACAAAACCCAACAATCCATATGCTTCTATCTGTGACATGATTTTTTGAATTGGTTCTGGCGCAACTGCATACAAAACCCGCGAACCATCTAGTGGTGGAAATGGAATCATGTTGAATACAAAAAACCCAAGATTTACTAGGATAAATGTTAGTATTGATAAAACTACAACATCAGGCACCAACGCACCGATTGCCCTGTATAAAAACGCTCCGGCGATTGCCAGTACAAAATTTGTCAAAGGCCCGGCCAAACCAACAAGCGCCGCTCCAAATTCATCATATTTAACCCGATTTGGATTAAATGGCACCGGCTTAGCTGCGCCCAAAACAGGTGCACCCATCAGTGCAAGCAATATTGGCATACCCAAAGTCAAGAAAGGATCGATATGCTTGATCGGGTTCAGAGTAAGCCTTCCCTGCATCTGAGCCGTGTCATCCCCTAGCCAATGGGCTGCAAAGGCATGCATTGCCTCGTGCAACGTAATAGAGATGAGGACAGTGATAATAACTGTGGCAATTCCTATCGGGCTACTGATAAACGCGTCTAACATGCCTCAGTATTATAACGTGTTGACCGTTAGAGACAAAGCAGATATAATTACACCTTGAATTGACGAGATTAAAGGATATATTTATGCAAAAATGTGAATTAACCGGCAAAGGCAAACAGTTCGGCAACAACGTCAGCTTTTCGCAGCGCCACACCAAAAAAGTATGGAAGCCAAATCTTCAGATGAAGACTGTTATAGTTGATGGCAAAAAAGTCAAAATGAAGCTTAGCACACAAGCAATTCGCACACTGAAGAAAAAGGGATTACTCACTCCTGTTACCACAGAAGCATCCGCAAAATAATCTGCGTAGCGTCTCAATATTTCAAAGCTTCCGTACGGAAGCTTTGAAAATTTAATCATTAGCGAGTCATTAGATGATTAGCCTATCAGCAAACTAAGACTTCTCTAGAATAATCAGCTGAGTATTATCGGTTAGCTCCAGCGGCTTTGCTTTATATTTAGATACCGTTTCTTTAGGTTCCATAGCCAACGCCTTAATAGCCTCCGATAGTGGCTGTTGAGGCACAGCAAACGAAAGCCCCTTCTCTTCAAAGTGGGTTGGTATGACTACCTTTGGTTCAATCTTACGAATGAGCTTGAGAGCCCCGACACCATCTAGGGTGTAGCCATTACCTCCTACTGGTATCACAAGAACATCCACCATTCCGATAGATTCTAGCTGATCGTCACTAAGCTCCGGAAAAACATTACCCACCACGACAACTTTAATATCGTCGTCAATGATCTTGAATATTGTTGCACTGTTCTGCCCTTCTTCATCCATATGACCACGGGCAGCAATACCCTGGATGGATACCTCTGATACCTCATATTCCCCGGGCTTATCAATAACTATCTTCTCTTCAATATTGGTAGATGAATCGCCATGTGGCCCTGTAAACAACACTATGTCTCCATTTTTAGCAACTGACTTACTACCAAGATCCATTAGATTGTCGTCTACTAAAATTGATGCTTTTTTGGTACTCAAACGAATACAGTTTGCTCCATAATACTGAACGTCCATAATATTATTCCTCCTCTGATTGATTATTCTTGGGTGTCTTTGGACCAAGAGTGTTGTGTTTATCTACGAGTACTTGGTGCTTTGACGATAACAGTAATGCCAAAAACCTATCGTTAACCTGTTGTCTGTACTTGAACTCCCTGGGCGTCATAACAGTATACCGCAAATCCTTAGACTCTTTGGCTTCTAGATCTTCAATATACTTAGATAATTGCGTTTGGTTGATGTCGCCAACAATAAGAATGTCTATCCCACTTGATTCATCCCTGGTAAACTGACCAGAATATATCACCAAATCTACGTTTCCTAATATCTTTAGATCCTGTGACTGAGTTGCAGAAACAGTAGTGGACGATACTTTTGCCTTTAATCCACTGGTTCCAAATATTTCACGAAGTGGCTTATAGTACTCGAAGCTCTGATTTACCTCGTAGTATAGGCGGTTGTTGTTGGTATCAGATGAAATTATACCAATGCTTAATAAGTTGGATAGCTCCCTGCGAACCGAGTTAATTTGTTCGTCAATCTTGCGCGTAATCTCCCTAACATAGAATGAACGATTGGGATTGCTGTAAAAAAGCTGTAATAATTTTACCCTCGTCTTGGACCCGAATAGTTGATCAATCATAATCATATTGTAACAGACAAATCACTCATTACATCTGATTTTTGTTCACTAATGTTGTGCTAATATCTACGGTATACCGTATATATTTGGTAATCTAAACGTGCTGGATAGTTTTGTGATACTATATGGATGAACATGATAACAAAAATGTATATGGATCGAAACATCCGTTTGTTTGGTGTATACAAAATATTCACAAAACGAGTTTTCCTTCCCCTTACCTCAATATATGCTAGTCAGGCGGCCGGCCTGAGTGTTGCTCAGATTGGCTTGATAGCTAGTTTCTCTTCTGGTGTTAGCCTATTCTTTGAATCGTCTACTGGTTTTTGGGCGGATATACACGGACGAAAGAAAAGTGCACAAATCGGATCTCTGTTAGCGGCATTGGGTACTGTATTCTACGTATTCGGCCAGAATTTCTATGGAATACTCTGTGCCTCGATAATTATCGCCATTGGCTATTCATTCTTGAGTGGCGCCATGGAAGCACTTATACATGATTCTCTGATAGTGCTGGGAAAAGAGAAAGATTACGCAAAAATAGCATCCAGAGCTCAATCACTCAGTCTAATAGCTAATGCGATATTCATAACTACCATCCCCTTGCTTTACCCTATTGATAAGCGACTTCCGTTTGTGGCAGGATTTATAGCATATTTAGTGCTGTTCACATTGTCTAGCTTGCTGACAGAACCGCCAATAAAACACCGGTCAGATGCAAAAAAGGATAGTTTCTTCGCCACAGTGCGCAAGCTTATAAATAGAAAAACTCTGTTATTCTTCGTCTCTGCAGGATTTATCTATTCAGTTATCAGTGGTATTACGGACATATTTAACCTAGGGTTTGTTGAACTTGGTATGCCCCCGAAGCTACTAGGAATAGTTTTTGGAGTGGCAAGCATAGTTGGAGCAATCGTTGGTTTATTCGTGCATAACCTCAAAAGACTCAGTTTTCGACAATATGCGACACTAGATGTAATGGTAAGCTCTACAATGTTTATTAGCTTTGGGATACTCAAATCTCTTCCACTAGCGATAGGTGCTTTCGTAATTAACATGAGCCTGTGGAGATTTCAAAAAATAATGTACCAACATTACATACTAGAGCTATATGGGCAAAAGCGATACAAGGCAACCTTACTATCCCTTATAAGTAACTTTGGCTTACTGCATGAGATATGGCTAGCCATAGTTTTCAGTAAGTTAGCCCAAAACATCGGAATACTTCCTAGCCTATCCTATGGCTTGGTAATGATGGCATTGTTCTTGCCCATTTTCTTGCTGTCTATAAAGCTTTTTGTCACTGACGCAAAGGCATCATTAGCATCATCGAACCACTGAATGTGCTTATTTCGCTTAAACCATGTCATCTGACGCTTGGCTAGGCTAAAATCGTTGCGAGTGAATAAAATAGTCGCATCTTCGAGATTAATCTCCCCGGTTATATATCGATAAAATGCTTTGTAACCTGGTGAGTCTAACGCTTTACTATTTGGATAATTTGTCATTAGCCAACGCACTTCATCGTTCAACCCTGACTCAATCATATTCTGGATTCGTTCTTCTATCCGTAGCCTAAGCACTTCCCTTGAGATCCTAAGACCAATAATCAAAGTATCTCTGCGCACTTCTTGTCTGCTACCCTGTGATGCCTTGTCTACATGTCGCGTATTTACTAAATCACGCTTGGAACCATGAGGAGAAAAACTATAATTAAACAAAACCGCATCGATATACAAACCACTGCCTCCTACCAAAATAGGTATTTTACCCCTGTCTTGGATATCCTTGATTGCCTTGTCGGCTAGTTGCTTGAAGTCGGCAACAGTAAACGGCTCATCTGGTGTCACTACATCTAACGCATGATGGGGTACCCTATTGCGCTCATCTCTACTCGGTTTTGCCGTGGCGATATCTAACCCTTTGTATACAGTCCGGCTATCTGCACAGATAATTTCACCAGATAACTCTTCTGCAACCCGAATAGCTAGGGCCGTCTTTCCGCTGGCAGTTGGGCCTACTATGGATATCAGTCCACCGGGTGCCATAATAGACTCTCTACATTAACTTTATCTGAATTACCAAATAACACACCGTCCGCCTCAAGAGCCCGGCGATGTCCTGGCATACCCCCAGGATAACCCTCAGCCAAACTTCCATCTTTTTTGACAACTCTATGCCACGGCAATTTTGGATCTCCGAAATGAGCGATCCCGCCAACAATCCTTGCCGCTCTGGGGCTTCCACATAGAGCAGCAAGCTGCCCGTATGTCATAACCCGACCTTCTGGAATTTGTACAACAATCGCCTCAACCCGCTCCCTAAAACCACCTCCTATTTGTGGGATATCTAGCTTCATAATGAGGTTTTTACAACGCGAGACTTTGCCTCATTAGCAACGGTCCGCAAGAAATCTCCAACTTTGTGCGCTTGATGAGACTTTTGAACTTCCAAATCCCCCCTAACACGTGGCACCACTTCACCACTAACAATTTCTTTTTCGCCAACAACAATGGTATATGGAATCTTCCATATCTCAGCATTTCGAATTTTTTTGCTAACAGACTCATTGTCATTGTCTACAGAGATGCGTAGGCCTAACTCTTTTGCCTGCTCTACAATCCCATTAGCGAATTCTACTATGGGCTCTTCTTGATTAACAGAAATAACCCTAATTTGCTCTGGAGCTAACCACACCGGGAATTTACCTGCAAAATGCTCAATAAGTAGCATTATGAACCGCTCGAATGACCCAAGGATAGCCCTATGAATCATTACTGGTGTAGCTTCTTGTCCTTCTTCGTCGGTATAGATCAGACCGAAGCCCTTAGGCATCGCAAAGTCCAGTTGAATAGTAGCAAGCTGTGTCTCACGACCCAATGCATCCCTAAACATGAAGTCCAACTTTGGTCCATACAGTGCCGCTTCACCCTCCATACGCTTAGCATCAAGTCCGTACTTATCAGAAACCGTTTTAAGCATTATCTCTGCTTCATCCCAGTCCTTCGGCTCACCGATGTACTTCTCTGGACTCCTTGGATCGCGAACCGACAAGGATACCCAGTGCTGACCCCAGAGGCCAACGTTCTCATAAAACTCCTGTATGATTTCTGCAATCATTGAAGCCTCATCCTCTATCTGATCTACTCGACAAAAAGTATGTCCATCGTCAACGGTGAAACCTCTAGTACGCTGCAAGCCACCTATAGCACCAGGCTTTTCATCCCTATACTGCATAGTCTGCTCGACATAACGTAAGGGCATATCCCGATAACTTCTAGGCCGAGATGCAAAAATCTGCGTATGGTGAGGACAATTTACTGGCTTCAAGATAAATTCTTGTTGATAGTGACTCTTTACTCGAAATAGCTCATCCTCAAACTTATCTGCGTGACCAGATATCTTATATAAATCTAACTTCGCAAGATGAGGTATGGAAACCTGCTGCATATTGTATCGACGACTAATATCCTTTAGAGCGTTCTTGAGCTCTTCTATTAGTATCGCGCCCCTGGGTGAGTAAAGCGGAAGTCCTGGACCAACCAGATCAGAGAACGAGAACAAATCCAGCTCCTGCCCTAGCTTGCGGTGGTCACGCTTTTTGGCTTCTTCCAGCATATTCAAGTGCTGACGCAGTTCCTTCTCGGTCGCAAATGCTACGCCGTAAAGCCTTTGCATCTGTGGGTTGTCCTCTTTGCCACGCCAGTAAGCTCCCGCCACTCGCATAAGCTTAAATGCACCTACTTTACTGGTCGACTCTACATGAGGCCCTCTACATAGATCGGTAAAGTCGCCGTTTTTATAAAACGACACCTTTTCTGTTGCAGCATCTCCTTCGGCAATCGTACCTAGCTCGTCTTTATCTAAATCTTTGGCAACAGTTGTTCCAGCTCGTTTAAGGTCGTTTAATAACTCCCGTTTGTAGGGCTGATTTGTTTGTTTTGCCCAATCAATCGCTTGGTCTATTGGAAGCTCAAATCTGTCAAACTGTTCACCTGCCTCAATAATCTTGTGCATCTCCGCCTCAATACGCTCAAAGTCAGCCTCGGAAATAGTCGTATCGCCCAAATCAATATCGTAATAAAACCCATTCTCCACCACTGGGCCTATGCCAAACTTTGCTTCTGGCCATAAATGCTGAACCGCTGTGGCGGTAATATGTGCAAGGCTGTGTCTCATTGCGTATAGTTGGTCATCGGGTTGGCTCATATTTTTCTCCTTATAAATAATAAAACGCGTTCGATATGAATACTCAATATCTTACGCGTTTCGGGTCCTGGGCAGCCCAAGACGGTTCCACCGAAATCTTTTACTCGTGCACCATTGGTTATCGTACCTCTGTTGCGTCGCCTACGAAGCTCGGTAGTTGGTGAATCCACGTCATCGCTTACACACTAATATACCTCTGTTTGAATCAGATATCAAACACTAGACCTACGATATCTATAAACAAGTACGATGTAGACCATAACATTAAGCGCTATTAACGACTGCCCAAAAACCAATACCTTGTCATTAATAGCCACGTATTTTGTGAGTATGATAAATATTGCGATATATCTTACCGATAAGCCTGGTAGAGATATATCCTTTGAAGATTTCCGTCGATACACCTTCTGATTTTGTAGAAATATATCAATGTTTAGCGCCATGAGAGCAACTATCGTAGCTATATCAAGAATATGCATATCAATATCTTATCAAATATAAAAAGTGATTGAAGGCTCTCGCACTGTCTTCAATCACTTTTCGCTAAAACACCTCGGCAAAACTTCGCCTTACTGATTCGCCTCCAAGCAAATCAGTACTCCTATCTTAGCATACTAGCAGTATAGTGCTAGTATTTTTGTATTGTCATTCTTACATTTCCACCTGGGGATAACTAATTTCAAACATTACCATATATGGTATATCCGTAGTATCGGTTTGGGCGAGGAAAAACACTTGAAGAAAAAATGCCAATTTACAGCGGAACGATAGTCCTTTAGGTCAAACCTATGTGAAATTAGCTAGAAAGCATCAACGTTCTCTGTAAAGTTGTTTATAGTACTGTTTTTTAGTAGCTAAAAACAAAATGGCGGAAATCTACGACTCAAACCTATTTCTAAAAGATAAAACCATAACCCAAAATCGAAAAAACACTAGGGACTGGGAGCTAAAAATACTTTTTCAAAGAGACAAAAAGGTGGTTTGGACATTATTCAGAATTCCAAGAAGTGAATCTAAAAATACACCTTACGACGAGAAAATTGAAAAATTCTCTGGTGTGGTGGGCGATATAGGATTCGAACCTATCACCTCAGCAACGTCAATGCTGCGCTCTAGCCAAATGAGCTAATCGCCCTAATCATGTATGAACAATAGTACCAAGAACAGGGGTAGAAATCAATTCTCTTTTCGATACTCTTCACAGATACGCTGTAAGTATCGTATATTGTGGATCGATACTAGTGTACCTGCTAATGGTTCATTTACCTTAAACTGGTGGCGCAAAAACCCCTTGCTATAACCAAAATTACACGTCGTACAATCACAACCTGGATCTATGACATCTCTGTCTGCAATAAATTTTGCGTTTGTAAGATGTATCTTCTCATCACCCGCGACCCATGCTGTTGCATGCCTGGCGTTACGAGTCGGCAACACGCAGTCCAGCATGTCGATGCCATGTTGTATCGCAAATCGTAAATCAATCGGATCACCAACTCCGAGCAAAAATCTGGGTCTAGGTGAACTATCATAGTGATCAGCTAGATACCCCAGCATACCATGCATTTCTTCTCTCGATTCTCCAACTGACAAACCGCCGATGGCAATACCATCAACCGGTAAGCTTTGAACAATCTCCAAGCTCTGCTTTCGTAATTCCTTATCCAAACCACCTTGAACAACACCAAATAACAGAGGTCGTTCCCCGAGATCCATACCTTTAGTGAGTCTCTGGAATTCCGACAACGAACGCGCGAGCCAACGATGCGTTCGATCAAATGCTTCTCTGGTGCGAGTTCGTCCCTTATCGTCCAATGCTGTTACGTCATCAAAAGCTACCATGATATCAGCACCAAGCTTCATTTGTATTTGTATCGATTTTTCTGGTGACAAAAATACAGTATCGCCGGTTTTTGGATCCTTGAAGTGTACACCATCTTCGGTAATCTTATTTATATGGGCTAGTGAAAAAACCTGAAAACCACCGGAGTCTGTTAATAGCGGCAGAACCTGCTTTGTAAATTCGTGCAATCCACCAAGAACTGCAACCGTGTCCTCTCCAGGTTGCAAGTGCAAATGATAGGTATTGGCCAAAACTGCTTGCACCCCTGTTGACCGTACCATTTCCGGAGTTAATCCTTTCACAGCACCTCTTGTGCCATCTGGCATAAAAGTTGGGGTATGAACATCACCTGCACGTGTTTTCAGCACTCCGGCCCTTGCGCCGTGAAACTCAGAAAGTAAATCAAAATACTCACTCATCCCTGTTATATTAGCACATTATTACGCTAATGCTATTGACTTAGTGTTGACATGATTTCATAGCCTAGATATACTAGTGCGGTTAATTGGGAGGCGCTCATACTTGAGTACCAATTCGAGTTCGCTCGAGGGTTTCCAGCTGTTCTATGAAGAATTTGCTGCCTCGTCGAAATCAATAAGTCGAATACGACGCGCTCGTACTGCACTTCAAGAGAAGTAAAGTCGAGCGAAACCCTAGGCAAGAGAGACACCTAGGGTTTTTTG
Organism: Candidatus Saccharimonadota bacterium; assembly: GCA_020428105.1. Taxonomy (GTDB): domain Bacteria; phylum Patescibacteriota; class Saccharimonadia; order Saccharimonadales; family JAGQNK01; genus JAGQNK01. The sequence goes on along the minus strand of JAGQNK010000014.1, from coordinate 23,117 downwards.
TTTACTGAAATAGACTTTTCCCACACATCATAATAGTTTTCCACTTGTATTTTTGTCAGCTGAGTGTCAATATGTTGACATGGTTTGTATATACTGCGGCAAAGAAACAAAGGTAACTAACTCACGTCATCAAAAGCGCTCAAATCGTGTCTGGCGAAGACGTACCTGCTTATCTTGTGGGGCCATGTTTACATCGCTAGAGTCCGTAGATTTGAGTAGCAGTATCCATGTCAACTGCCCAGAGGGCCTAGAGCCGTTTCAACGCGATAAATTATTCATGAGCATATTTGACAGCCTAAAGCATCGAAAAGCCGCTATACACGACGCTACAGCCCTCACAGATACTGTTCTAAACAAACTTCTCCCTTACATGCAAAATATATCAATCAATAAACTAGAGATAAAGAAAATTGTCATAGATACTCTTCTTAAATTTGATAAAGTAGCTGCTACCCACTACCAAGCATTTCACCCATTAACGTAAACCAAGACGAGGTAGCAACAGTCCACCACATTGAAGTTTGACCTAAGCAATCTCACCGATTTGCTACATTACCCTCTGTTTGTCTTCTTTGACTACAGCCTTATCTGTAACATCAAACTTGTTCAAGTTCCAGCCAAAGATCAATCTAGTCTGAGAGTTCAATGCAGCAAGAGAGTTAAAAACTATGGTAGTTACTGGAAGAATCGCCCACTGCAGCACCATGAACAGCGTCCGGTGGTGCTTATAACGAGCTGGCTTTGGTGGCAAGAGCTTCAGGCTCAGGAATAGAGTTACTACAATACCCACCATAGCAAAAGTTTGTATCCGGCTCGCAATAATTGGTAACTGATTAGACGTAAAATCGTCCGAGTTCAAAAACGCCGGCACAAATGCCGCAAAAGCCAACAGTAATGGCGCAGTCGCCCAGCTAACGTGCCCTTCGAGTAAACGCAAGAACTTGAAAGTTAGGTCCAGCCTAGGAACTTTGTTCGGTTTAAAAAACCCTGTCTCCATAACATATGCCACATCCGATGCCCCCCACGCCCAGCGCCTAATCTGAATAAATTGAGCTTTTATTGTCTTGCGCCAGGTGCTCGATAAAACAGCATCTTGAAAGATTGGGAGGTATATTGGATAAACGTCGTGATCACCATCGTAGCGAAAATAGGTACGCCAAAATTGATGTCCATCTTCTACAATAGTTCGAACACTCCAGAAGTCTGTATCTATCAAAGCTTTCATACTCTGGGCATGACTAGAAAAGTTTCTAATCATATGCGGACGCAAGCTGAGAACTACGTTCCAAAATGTATTGCCCGTAGCAATCACCCTCATTGGAGCAGGAGCGTCCCAGATATTGTTTGTAAACATCGGAACTGGCTGAAATGATACCCTTGCCGGATCAGGTGCCATTGCGTACAAATAACTAAGCGCCGCCAGATAGTATTTGTGTGGACGGTTGTCAGAGTCTAGGGTCGTTACGATCACACGAAGTGGATCAATTTTGTTTTCTGTCAGGTATTTTTCCAAACCACGACCCGCGAAAGTGATATTGCCACCTTTGCCACGCACCTCACCTTCGGTCAAGGGATGCTTGAAAGCCATAGCCTTCATAAACTGACCGCCATACTCTTTGACCAAGTCCAATACTGCCTGTTCTGATTGCGCGCCGTCCCTACCCTCATACGCAAAAACCAGGATGACTTTTTGCATATCATATTCAGATGCCAAGACTGACTGAATGGTTGGTTCTAGCACTTCTCTCGTCTCATTGTATGCAGCAATGACAATCGCATGGATCATTGCACTAGGCTCAATCACAGGTCCGTGGTCTTGAAGTCGACGAATATTATCGTAGTGCCAAGTAGGTACACTCTTTTCAGGCTGAGTCACTTTTCGTGACTGCAACTCCACTAACATCTGTGGCCATGGCAACTTCATATGATCCTGTATCACCTTGTATCCCTGAAGTGACCTTATAGTCAGACCGGCAGACTTAACAAACCAGAGTAGTAAATATGCAATAATTACCAATACGCAAAGAGTTGGATTAATCCAACTCAATACAAACGGGATAATTAATATGGACCAACTTAAAAGCCCGGGTAGCATCTCGAAGAAACGATATCTACGACCCTTGTTCTTTTGGTACGGTATTTCAATGCTTTTCATGATTACTTATCGTCCAAACAATATTTAACTCAATATTAGCAGTGCATTGCTGACAATAATAGAAAGACTGATCAAAAGTGTACCCATGGATAAAACAGCAATAGCAAAATAACGCTGTACGGAATAAACACGGATACTCAAGACTGTATGTATCACCAATATCAGGAAGCCAAATAGCACAAAACTACAGAGAGTTTCAGGACCGCCGCGAATAAAGCCACTCAGCCCCAGATTTGCTCGATACTGTGTAATGTAGACATCAGAGCCCCCATCTAGTCGCAAGAGTACTAGTACACTTCCTAAAAGCGCAAGAAAAGTATTGATGCTCAGTAGCAAAACTACAATTCGATCATGGATGTATTTTTTTGGTACGTGCATTTGCATATAAGTGTACTGCGAAACCCCAAAAGTATAAAGTGGTGCGGATACAGAGAATCGAACTCTGCTCTCAACCTTGGGAAGGTTGCATATTAGCCACTATACGATACCCGCTTATTGAATTCGCCCAATCTCAATGTTCTAATGGAGCCACCTGCCGGGATTGAACCGGCGACCTACGCGTTACGAATGCGTCGCTCTACCAACTGAGCTAAGGTGGCCTAATTAACAAAAGATATATTAACAGATGTAGGCCATTGCATAAACAGTCATATTTTGATAGCATAAATTGGTCTACAATACGGGCTCGTGGTGTAGAGGCCTAACATGCCTCCCTGTCACGGAGGAGATCGCCGGTTCGAATCCGGTCGGGCCCGCCAGTTAGGATTTTCGCTGTCATGACACAGCACAGAAAGTGGTTCTATAGGTATTAGAACCACTTTTTTATTATCTAGATGCCAGTTCTAACCTAGATACATCATGAGTTGTTATGGTCATAGCGCCCTAGAACACTTCACTTAGATTATCGACACGAGAAAGTATATTTTGCTAGTGATAGCTATAATATTACTCTTACTTTGCCGTAACTTAGCCATTAATACCAATCGCTTGTCAATAGTATCACTCACCAGCGCCTCGTCTAATACTACATGGGCTTTCTTTAGGTATTTGAGACGAAGTGACCTAACTCTACCGAAAGCAATATATGGACACTGATATACCCAATCAAGCTAAAGTTTTAGGCTGCGCGGGCTCATTAAGCAGACTTATTACAAAGCCACTATTCTGTAGACTACCGATAAGAGATGCGTGGTAACGGGCTACCAGTTCCGTACATGTATAGTTGTTGAAGGACTATGGTCATATTGACTTTTTGTAGTATATATGTTAATATTGATATTCTAAGGATAGAAAATAAAAATGAATACCACCCTAGAAAATCCAGTACCTGTTGAACAGTTAACCCCTCCAAGTGCAGAAACATATAGCACACTTGGAGGGCTGGTAATTGGCATAGATCAATCAAATGAGGAAAGGCGCATCGAGATTGCAGGCCATAGCTATAACACTAACCTACCTGAAGGAATTTATCCGTTTTCTGAGCATGGTGACCAGAGTGCACTATCTGAGATTGAACTCTCGCCCATTAGGCTAGACGAACTAACAGATGGAACATATACGGTTACAGAAGATCCTGCTGACGTTTCACAAACTAGCACAGAGCCATATACTCGCACAATTAGCATACGGCATAGTGAACACGGCAAAGCTATAGACGCAAAGTCTTTTTCTCGTCCAGACCTGCTGGGAATGGACCCCCCGACCGCACGATATTTCTCTAAATTAGGCTATGAATTTGATGACGACACTTTAGTAGACGGTAAACTCACTCCTTCTGCTATTCCAACACCCGAAACTATAAAAACTGCCGCCAAAGCACTTGGGGTAGATATAGAGATATTTGAAGAAGGCTTAATTTCACCTACCGATTATCTAAATACCTTAGCAAATGGCAAGTTCCCTGTTTCTGGGGCAACAGAGTCATACTATAGACATGATGCTGCCGCTACTCACCTTAAGGTAATGTTGCTTGGAGGTACAGAAATTAGGTCAGTGCTTGCTGATGCAGCAAGCCGTGCTCTTAGTGCTGGAGACAGTGCTGTTAGAGAAGCCACAGGTGCGATTGACAAGTATACTGATGCACTTGCAGATATCTATAACGAGCTAGGCTACTGTCATGACAGTGCCATCGAACTTGGTCTTACGGCTGGAATTAGCCAGGAGACTACCTTAGCTTTAATTGCTGTCATACAAAGCCGCGCACAAGAACAAGGCATAAACCCACCGCCAAAACAAGAGCCTCGGATCATCCCCCAGCTTCCAGGTTAGGCTACCAACCTGCCTTTTTATACCGCACCCAATTCTACTGGCAAGCCGCCAGATATGCGCATCACTCCACACACAACAAGACCGTCTACGTATTCTGCGTCTTCTAGCACCACTATGGCAGTGAATCCTGTGATCCGATCATATATGGTAAGAGTTAATTAAGCCATAGCGTGTTGGTCAAGTTATATTTCAGCCACAGCGTCACACACCTCGCCGCAACCGATTTGGGGCCATAAAAATACTCACCACCGAACTAATCTCTATCGTACTAAATGAGGGTCGACCAGTAGTACCAAAAATGCTGTAACAATATAGCCAAAATCACCATGTACCAGGTTACCAGTATCTCGCCATGGTACCTACGAGCCAGAATAGCTATTTTCTGCATATATTGGGGTACCTTAAGGTTTTTTTCGCCTACGTTATATAGTGTGATGTACCAAAAAATTGGTATAGTAGCCATCCAGACAGTAAAGCACCATGGACAAATAGCGTTAATCCTAAATACCCCTTGAAAAAATAAGTAATGCATGAATATAACGCCTATAGTAGCCGCCGCTTGAGCACCGAGCCATACCCATCTCTTGACCTTTGCTCCACCTGCCAGCAACACACCGAAAGTAATCAGCATACTGTACCCGACCAGACCAAAAATCGTGTTCGGAACACCAAATAGACTTGCTTGCTCTGTTTTCATAACGGAACCGCAGCTCAGAATTGGATTAATGTTACACGACGGATCATAATTTGTATTCTGCAGTATTTGTATCTTGTCATACGTAAGCACAAATGACGCAAGAAAACCGACAAGACCTGCCAAAACCAGTACATATGGCAAACATTTTTCCAGAGATAAATTTTTGATTCGTATACTAAGCACTCAGCTAAGACCTTTTCTTAAAGAACATCGCCAACAAGCCCAGAGCAACGCTCATAGCAACCGCAACGTATGCCACAATTCCCGCAATCTTACCGACAGTACCAAACCCATACCCACTCGTAAGCAAGATACCTCGCAAAGTTTCACCCTGAAATAGCGATTGTTTTTGGGCTTGTAGCTCTTTGTTATTGGGATCTTTCATAGACTCAGAACTTACTTCTGCATAAACCTTACCGTCAGCAATTTGTCTTAAGTGTTCTCCGATATAACCGTTGGCATAAGCCTTGGCTTCCTCGGGAGTATCTACTAATTGGCCAGCGTATTTTTGCAACCCGGGGTAAGTAGCTGAATCTAGTTCGGGGCTACCTTTGTTTGGAAAGTAAACCTTCTGTGCGGCAAGCTCAGTGCGAACCATACTAGTTGTAAAGCTATGTGCCCAGAATGCCAAAGCACCAATAGACAGCATCACTACGACACCTACAACTGACAAGTACATAAATACACTGTTGATGACCTTCTCTTGATTTTTAGTCGCTTTTTTCACACCCTGTCCTTTTATTCATCTAATCATTGTTCTTATGTTACTCATATGTGTAGAATAAATATGTGACTGAAGTCACATATTATATACAGGCTGCTATCAATGACGCAACAGAACGTATCGAAAAAAATACAAAATTTCTATTCAAAATATGGATCAAAGCACTACAAAAAAGGCGATATTATTATTCACTCCGATGTGGATCCTGCAGGCGTGTACTTGCTCATCGACGGAACTGTCGAACAAAGTGACATAACCCCTGCAGGAAATCGAGTAACTGTAAACGTATATGGACCTGGGGCATTTTTCCCTATGTCCTGGGCTATCAATAAAACCCCCAACACATATTTATTCACTGCCACTGCTGATGTAGTTCTTAAATGTGCGCATGCAGATGAAATCATAGATTTTGTATTCAATAATCCAGATGTAATGTTTGACTTATTGAGTAGAGTTTATAGGGGCACTGATGCATTGCTCAAGAGATCTGTACTTACTGCAAGTGGCATAGCAAAGCATCGTGTAATCCTTGAACTACTAATTGAAGCACAGCGTTTTGGATCCCCCCATTACCACGGTAAGACTCGGATCAATATTAGACGTCACGACTTAGCTGCACGCAGTGGGCTAGCCAGAGAAACAATAAGTCGTGAACTACATAAACTGGAAGATGCCGGAATGCTAGAACTACACAAACATAATATACTCCTTGACACAGACGCATTAGAGCAATACCTAAGCAAACATACCTAGTATGTCGACCCAAGGGTTACGTGCCATTACGTGTACTTGATTTTTCCATTTGTTTGTGGTATTGTTAACATGTTGGATTAGAAATAAAAAATGAAAAACATTGACACTCTTACATTAGCTGAACCCATTTTTATGGGTAATATTACAGACGGCTTACTCCCAGATACAGAACTCAACATGCAGCACGAGCTAGCACGACGCGAACAATGGAAACGCACTGGAGAATGTGCCGGGCCAACAGAAATTGGCCGACTAGACATTGACCCAGAATCAATTTCGCAAATCATAAAATATTTTGGCAACGAATATGACTACTTCCCGACAGAATATCCCGAAAGATTCAGCCCTGACCATTCGGTAGCAAGAATTGCGGCAACTCGTGAAGCAGCAGATTTTATCGAAGATGACACCATACGTGCACAGCTCCTTGATATATGGCAAAAGTTTAATGACATAGTCGAGGCGGATATGTCCAGACTTCCGCACAACAGTCAATTCTATGAGTATATATCGTACTTTTCTTTTGGAAATTATTCAGAGCAGACAGAAACGACACATTTTGATACTTTCGACGACAATACAGTACGGTATGCGGTAACTGTAACTGGACCAACAACTATATTTTACAAGGGTAAGTTCGATGCAGACTGCTTCGACATAGAGACGGGGGATATTCTAGAAGGCACCGACATACCTGTAACAGCAATTGCAACCAGCGTACCCCAGTTATCCGTAATAAGATTTTTGCCTGGTTGCGACCCTCACGTCCCTCCACTACCAAGCGAACACACCGATGAACGATTTAGAATATTCATTGATAAATCAATTGTGGTTAAGCAAAATACTCAAGACACTATTGCCTTAAGTTGATAGTAAGGTATGTATTTTTAGACTATTTCTCTTTTGTTCCTAAGGAGATATAAAGACGCGTGCCCTTTTTGTCTTTGAGATCATTTATGTACTCTGATATGTCTTTGAACTGGAACAATATGTGAGCCGCTTTAATCTTGTCACCCTCCGTATCAAGATTTTTTAAAATCTCAAGTGCGTAACCGGTATTAACGAGTTCTGATGTTTGACCTTTCTTGAGCTTGAACAGTGCATCGGTAGTCTGAGCAGACAAATCTCGGTCAGTTCGCTCCACTAGACCTGGCATTTCCCCACCGTTATCCTTGGTACGCTTATCATCGGAGTATTTTTTTGCCACATCGGCAAATTTTGCACCTTTGCGCAATTCTCTTATAGCTGTCTCTGCTTTGGTTTTGGTGGCAGTATCCAGGGTAGAGGCTACTTTTTGAGCAAGCAACTCCTGGTGCAATGATCGTTTAAAATCCCCAACTGACCAACCCCAATAATCTTTTAAGACATCCTCGAAGACCTGCTCATTGCCACCCAGACGGTTTTGGTTGCGCACAATCGTTATCTGATCATCAACTTCCTGTGAGCTAACACTGATGTTATGTTGTTGAGCCAAAAGCTTCACATAAGCATCGTTGACAACTTTATCGAGCGCACGACGTTTGAAATCTTCTAGTTGTGGTGCATTCTTGGGGTCAGAGAAGTCCGTATCCAACTGGTTTTCATAATAGTGTGTGTAGTGTCGTAGTTCAAATAAATAATTCTCGTACGACACAAAACGCCCGCCTGACCTAGCAATAGGAAAAGGCAGCACTTGGGTAACACGATATAAAAACGTTGAGTTTGTCTGAAACTTATAAAGAGCCAGTGTTGCATATGTAAAGAACACCACTACAGTGACAATAAAAAGGCCGGTTGATATCAGAACAATGCGATGCTTGGAATGCTGAAGTGGGTAAATATACTTACGCGCAGTCCCTAATACTTCTTCACGGTGGGCTGCTACAGTTTCATTGGTGATTCGTGGTGCATTATCACGAATATCCGTACCTTGTTTACGACGTGGACGTTTGTCGAGTAACTTTTTAATTTTCTTCTTCAAGATCTATCGCTTCCTCTTCGTCAATTGCTGGTGTTATTGCTTCTGGTTCTATACCTTTGTCTCGCATGATCGTTATAAGCTGTTTATACAACTTGGCCGGATGATGTACTTCATGAATGACCAAGTCTCCCATATAGGTCTGTACGAGTATTGTACCATAACCAAGTAGCGTTGCCTGTAGTCCTTTAATCTGGTAATTCAGGCTCTGTATCTGTTTAAGGCTAATGTCTACAAAACTTTTGCTAAATAGACCTTTTTGACTTATTTGTATAAATCTCTGATCGGTGATGATGTAGATGCTGTAGTACCAATTTATCCAGTACGGAAACAGAATTAAGAAGCCTAAAATTACCCCTCCAAGTAACCCCCCAAAGAACCATCCAAAACCCAGTGTTGGCCATATTGCAGCCGGCAAAACACCAACCAGAGGCCCAAACATACCAAAAACCAAGCCCTTGCGCATGACTACAGGATGTTTGCGAAACATTAGAAGCACTTCTTCCCCGTCAAGTTGATCGGCAAACTGTTGAGGTGTTTCGTTTTTTGTCTTTTGCGAAGTCATGGGTTTATTTTACCTTAATTGTGAGTATACTTATACCTTAGTTGTGGTCCGGTAGCTCAGCTGGATAGAGCGCCGCCGTCCTAAGGCGGGCGTCGGGGGTTCGAATCCCTCCCGGATCACCAAAAATATCATCACAATCAGTTGAATAATTACTTAATTTCTATGGAAGCTATTATCTTTTTAATATCTTCGTGGTAAACATCTAGACCAAATCGTAATAAAGTTGCCTTGGCTGCATTATGATCGGAAATGTCAACCTGACTATAATCTTGAGCAATAGTAATGACGTGATAGGCGCCATCATAGACAAAACCTGCTAAGTAAACACCACCGGCGTATTGTGGGTTGCTGCCTGCAGCATCACACACAGCGATATCTTGCTTGAGATGTTCATTATATACACTAAAGAGCTTTTTAAAGTTTGCGCAGTTTTTTATCATACTGTATCCAGTAGCGTTCGTGTTAGAAGTAATAGAAATACTAATCGGTATTTTATTCTGTACAGAAACCCGCGATATCAACTGTTCACCCCCAGAAGTGAGATGGCTAGACTTATACCTACCGTAGAAATCTAACTTGTAATGAAACCCTTTACTGTTGTAAGAAACAGATTTGAACTTACTGAATGAAATAATATTCATAAATAACAGCAAACCAATAAACACCGCCAGCACCCCAAAGACAAGAATCGCCCCGATAATTATCTTCTTGCGACTTATAGGTGGTCGACTTGCTTGCATGTCTAAATAGCCTAGTTCACTCGCTGACAGGGGAAACTGTTCGTTGGGCGGAGAATTTTGATAAATACTACCCTGCGGAATTTTAGTATCACTACTCTCGGTATTATTGTCGCCCTGCATTCTTCTCTGCGCCCCCTTGAATTACACTAACTGTATACTACGTAGCGCTACTTGCGAGTGCGTTTTTTGGCCTGAGTGTATTCTTCGTGAACTGTTTTGTAGTCGAACAGTTCGCTATCGCTAAACCAATGTGATATCTCTTGATCGGCCTCTTCGACGTTACCAGAGGCGTGAATAACATTTGGGACACCAATACCCTCTTTATTGGCATAGTCGAAGCCCATATGTGCGTAATCACCACGAATAGTGCCGGGCAGTGCCTTCTGGGGCTCGGTGTCACCCACCATTTTGCGCACCAAAGCAACTGCGCCAATACCCTCTAATACAAATGCTATGACTGGACCTTCTTGCATCATCTCTAGGGTTACATCAAAGGCTTCTTTGCCTCTACGAGAAACCATCTTGCTGATACCCTCATAGTGTTGAAAAAACTGTTCATAATCTGGACTCAACATCTTGGCACCGATAATCTTTAGCCCGGATCGCTCAAACCTCGACAATATTTCACCAGACAATCCACGCTTAACTGCATCGGGCTTTAGAATAATCAAAGTTCGTTCCATATCGTTTCCTTCTTGTTAAATTTTGTACTAAGTATAACAGATGAAGTTTGCTGACGCATGACGTACAATAATATTGTTATGTTATTTGCCAAAGCCAAAACTGATTTCCTTGAATACCTAGAAATCGAACAAAACCGTTCCAACAAAACTCTTGCAAACTACGATCATTACCTGACTAGGCTTGTGGACTTTGCCGGAGACATCAAAGTGTCCGATATAGACAAGGAGCTTGTGCGCAAATGGCGTCTTTGGCTCAACCGACTAGGCACCAATACGAGTGATGAGCTCAGCAAGACAACCACCAACTATCACTTGATTGCTCTCCGAAGCTTTTTGAAGTTTTGTGCCAAACGAGACATACCCACCCTTGCCGCAGACAAGATTGAGCTGGCTAGAACCAAAAGGAAACAAGTTACTTTCCTGAATCAAGAGGAATTGGCCAGAATATTTGAACAGCCAGATATTTCAACCTTGCCGGGATTACGAGACAGAGCCATACTTGAACTACTTTTTTCTTCGGGACTGCGTGTATCTGAACTGGTCGGACTAGACAGAGGTCGCATTAACCTAAAGCGCAGAGAATTTATGGTACGGGGCAAAGGGCAAAAAGACCGACCAGTATTTATTAGCCCCGAGGCCGCAAACTGGGTACAAAAATATGTCGACAAGCGCACCGACACCACCAAGCCACTCTTCATTCGATACAGCGGAAGCAAACAGGTAGACCTGTCCGGCAATTATCACAGGCTAACCGCAAGAAGCATTCAGCGCATGGTGGCACGCTACGCCCTGATGGCCGGAATCACAAAACACGTCAGCCCACATACTCTACGTCATTCGTTTGCAACCGATCTGCTTATGAACGGCGCGGATATACGCTCTGTACAAGCAATGCTTGGCCACAGCAATATATCAACAACCCAGATTTACACGCATATCACTGACCCTCATTTAAAGGATGTGCATAATAGATTTCATAGAAGCCATGGATAATACTATCCGACCTATGGCTGGCTGGGATCACATTCTGAAGCTGCATTCTGTGGAGCGACAACACCCGGCCTATATGTAAACTGCTTACAAAGAGTATTCTTCGACTGCAGTGCAAACTCAGGAGCAATACCCGTATTGCCATTTGGAACTTGCTTGTTGACTTTAATGCGTTTCAAAACACCCGCTGCTCTACCCGTTACATCAAAAACTACCTGCGCACCTCGTAGTCCTAAGGGAGTTGACGCATTATCAAATGCTCTGATAGTTAGTGGCGTATTTCTATATTCAGACTTCACCCGAAGGTAAGCCTGATTTGTGTTGATACCGGTAATACGAAAGACACATCGTCTAGGACTTGTACTGTTGCACCGCACGCCAACAATCTCACCCTTGTCGTTGCTGCCTGCACTCTGCTGAAAAGAACTCAACGACCTATTGTTTGCACCACCTGTGTCATAGGGTTTCAAAAAGCCTACTGCTGTGTCCGAAATAATAGAATCGCGAGTCATTCCGGTGGCAATAAACGGTAGTAGCTCAAAACGAATCATGCCTATCTGGCAATCATTGGGCCAAGGTGCTGGTAATGTCAGGTTGCTTGCACAACCGTTCGTCGTGGGGCTGGGTACATCGCTATCCCAGGATATCTCTACTGTATCGATATTTGTCGTAGAGCGAAGTGGGATAACGGTCGAGCTATTAGTATTGACGCCATCATAATCTAGCCGAGTGGGTGATGTATCGACCAACAAACATGAGTAAGCCACATTGTTGCCAAGGTTCGAGGCTAAACCTGCTGCCGTAGTGAAGTCATCGCAATTGTTGTATGGTCCACCGGTGGCTAAAGATGGAGTCGTATTTAGCGCATTCATAGCATCATTCACCGCAGACTCCGCTGCATATAGTGCCTGTACATTTAGTTGACGATCGGCCGTCTGAACTTGCTCGCGCCGTACAACACGGGCGTAAGACATGACTATAAGGGTTGTTATGGCCATAATCACCGTCACGACCATAAACGATACAAGTCCCTGCTCATTATGGGTAATGTTACTCTTTTGTATATGTCTTATCATCCCTACACCCTCTTTCGTGCAATTGTTGTTAGTTGAGACACCGCACAGAACTGTGAAAGTATCCTGTCATTGCGACATACTGTCTCACCACTAATCGTTTCTAACATGTCATTATCCCCGCTTACAACTCTGACTGTAACTTCATATAGATCGTTATTTAGTGGTGTAATAGAAAACCTCGTAAGTCGCATTCTCATGTTCATGAGCTCTTTCGTATCCGTTCCGGTGAGCGTACTTGTATCGACTGACGTGTTTTTGTCGCTTGTACTGCTGCATGCGGGGACTGTTTCGGACATTAGTACATGCGACCTCACGGGCGCGGTATCCCTTCGCTGCACATTAGACGTAAAACTATAGCGCTTGTTACCAATACAATACCATCCATCTGCCTCATTACCAAAAACTCCACCACCACCAAACTGAATCGCTTCGATCACATCATCCGTAATTAATCGGGCAGTCTCCTGAGTCCGGCTAATTGTGGCACCTTTATAGTAGGACCGACCTATCTCCAGAAGTCCATAGGTACATAGCAGCAATACTGTCGCGAAAACAGCACTGGCTATCATAAGTTCTACCAAGGTAAAACCTTCTTGTTTTTGGTTAATAAGTTTGTGTTGCCTCATGGGTTTGGATATGCCCTATACCTTATGAACATCTCTTCTGTTGAGCCACTTCCGACCTTTGACCACTGTGCTCTGACCAAAAAGGTGTTCTGTGCTTCTCGACGAATCGAAATAGTATAAATGCCTCTGGTAGTGCTGGCACCACCTCGACTTAGGTCGTTGTTCAGAACGAAGGTATTGCTAACCCCGACATAAGTAAAGATATCAGCCGACGCAACGGGGTCTTTGGTGGCTGCACTCAGCAGCTCGGCTTGGCCCTGGACCAGCTTGGTTGCCTCTGAACGCTCCTGAGATACGCGGGTACCGTTAAGTGATCTGTTGGCGGACACGAAAGCACCGCCCAAAACCGCTGACACCACTGCAATCGCCAACAAAACTTCAACGATAGTATCGCCGCTTTCACTCAACCGCCTTAAAAACCTGCCGCTGCGCATGTCCCACTCTCCATTACAACCTCTGTAGTTAACCGGCTATTTTGGGTACCTATCCTTAGTAAGGCCCGTTGATTTGTACCTGAGTCATCCATACAGACCACAACACCTCTGGCCGGATTCATTGGCGTAGTATCTGAAACCGAGTTAATAGCTGATTCCATATTGGCGGAAGTACTGCCGGTGAGGGGAATCAGATTCACGCTCAGCGCCGTTGGATTTGCAGAGGCAGCCGCACCAAACGTCGTGAAAAATCCTACACCATTAATACTGGTTCCACCTCCACCGCCAATGCGCATACCCCTAATGGTAAGCCCTCTTGGAACCTGCTTCGTTTCTACCATGCCGGAGATCGTTATAGCTCTAGGATTTGCCTCATTATAATTCTCAACATCCCGTTCATCAGAAGAAACCGACGTCCTACGCGCACCGGCAACCGAGTAGACATTGTATGACTCACCAGCCGAAGCTCCTACAAAATGTATCGCACGCCCCACCAGTATACAATCCTGATTCGTCCCTTGTTGGCCACCTCCTGGAGGTGCCGGTGTGATATTGGGCACCCTATCGCTAAGAGGCCCAGTGGTATTACACCCGAAGCTTTCAGTGCTGCCATAAAAGCCAGTGGTGATGTCATTTGCAATATCCTGAACCTGGGATTCTATTTCCCGCGCAGCGGTGTTAAATTCGGTGCTTCGCTGACGTTGGCTGAACGTACTTGCCACCATAACAAAAATACCCGTCGTCACAGCCAAGAATATCATTACCTCTGTAATAGTATATCCTTTGTGGCCTGACAAAACCCTACTAAAAACCCTGGACGTACTGCCAGAAATTTTGTTGGTTTGATTGATATGGCTCCCACGGCCTAGCATACAAATAAGTATATAGCATAAGCACTAAATACAACAGGGATTTATACATAAAATACCTGGTATTTATACCATGCCCTGCAGATACCACTCCAGAATACGCCTGCCAAAAAGATAGACGATGATTGTTGCGACAATCAGAAAGGGTCCAAACGGTATGCGACTACCTGTCTTTAGTTTGCCACGAACCATGAACGGCACCGCGAACATAGTGCCTAACAATGAAGCAAAGAAAATTACCATCAGACTAAGTACCCCGGAAGCAACCAACGGTCCAATTACAAAAGCAAGCTTTACATCACCACCACCAATCCATTTGCCGTCAGAGATCTGATACAGTGCCCAAAACAGCCCACCAATCGCCACAAAGCCAAACAGCGCTCCAAGAAGCGTACCAACAACATCACCAGAGTGAGCCATGCGCAAAACCACTTGGAATACCCCAAGGCCTAGAAATGGATAAACAATCTTATTCGGTAGCTCCATCCAACGAATGTCGTATACCGCCAACGCCATAAATGCCACGATAAATACCAGCCAGACCACAAACAATGCGTTCCCTGTGACACCAAACCCTAATGGCCACACAACAAAAGACAGTACAAACAAACAAGCAGTGGCAATCTCTACCAACGGATACTGCCAGCTAATTGCTTTGTGGCAGTAGCGACACTTTCCGCCAAGAGAGACCCAGCTAAATACCGGCAGTAGATCATACCATGCAAGCTCATGTCGACAGCTCGTGCACATAGACCTGCCGTTTAGTGGTGAAAGAGCCTTCTTCTGCTTTGTGTTGGGCTTTTTGGTCTGAAGCTCGTGCAGACGCCAAACAAACGCATTCACAAAACTACCAAAGCACAGGCCGAACACTATAAGAATAAGAATATTCATTACGTACTAGTATATAGTAAAACAGTATCGGTTATCCACCAATACTGTTTTAGATTTATGCAGGTTAGCCTAAGACTATGCGCCTATACAACGGTTCAGACCGGCACCGCCGCCAGCACCTTCAAGCTGGAAGGTAACGACGAATGAGCGTGGGCCACCACCTGCTGTGGGTGCGCTACCATCGGTATTACATACCACGCTACCACTGTTTACGATACGTGCATCAGTCTGTGAGTAGGCCGCACCACCGAAGCTAACTGTACTGAGCGCATCACCGGTACCTACCGGGTTATTCAGCGCAGCCGCACTTGCGCATGAGGTAAATACATAGTTACGGTTTGATAGACAATCCGTCATTGCCGCCGCTACTTTGGAGGCTGACTGCGTTCGTGCGTTATTGCGACTATTTCGCTGCAATGCAGGCACCGCCAAGAATACAATCAGCATGATCAGTCCGGCGATTGCCAAGACGATAAGGACTTCGATGATGGTGAAGCCTTGATTTTTACTTTTTAAGTTTTTATACATAGTATTAGAGCCCCCCTGAGACACTTTATTATTGTTACTCATAGAAGAATGATAATCATTCGTAACCAAAAACACAAGCATTTTATGTCATAGACACTTCAACCTGTGTATAACTGCTCTTGCAGCTATTAGGCGCTTATTCCCTTGCCTGCAAGACTGTAGATTGGTAGCAACACGGCTGCCACAATAATGAATGCCACCACACCCAAGAGGACCATAAGTACAGGCTCTATAATCGTAGAGATGGCTTTGATCTCGTTGTCGACTTCTTTTTCGTAATAGTCGGCTGTCTTTTCCATCATTTGTTCTATTGCACCAGACTGCTCGCCAATACGTAGCATATCTGGTACTAATGGCAAGAAATTCGGATCATTTGAGATTGATTCAGAGAGGGCCTTACCACCCTTTACCTTTTCTATTGCTCTATTGATTGACTCTTCTAGATGTACGTTGCTGATGCTCTTGGACGTGATTTCTAGCACCTGGATGAGTGGTACACCACTAGCTACAAGAGTTGCGCCAGTCCTAGCAAAACGTGCCATGTACATCTTCATAAACAAGCTAGCTAACGGTGGTGTTCGCATCTTGAACCTATCAATATAGCGCTTACCACCAAATGTTCTTGCCCAGCGCGATACCAAAAAGTCAGAAATAATAATAAGGATTACCGCCACGTACCAGAACTTAATCAATAAATTTGACACTGATAATAAAATTCGGGTGATGAGTGGAAGTTGTGCCCCACCACCCATGCCATCGTATAACATAGCTACCTGGGGCATTACTTTGACTAGCATAAACCCGACGACAAGACACATGACTGCAAGTACAATAATCGGGTAGACCATTGCGCCTTTTACCTTGCTGATAATCTCGGCATCTTTCTCCTGCTGATTCGCTAGACGCTCAAGGGACTTATCCAAAGTACCCGACACCTCACCAGCAGCCACTAGACTGACATAAATGTCATTAAAGACCCTTGGATGCTTGCCTAGTGCTATCGACAATGCCTGCCCTGACTCAACATCTGTAATCACCCCAGTAATTACAACTTTGAAGGCTTTGTTTTGGGTTTGGCCCATAACCGTACGGAGCGACTGCACTAAGGGTAAACCTGCATTAATCAGCGTTGATAATTGCCTAGAAAACAAGATTTTATCTTTGATAGTTATGCGGTTTTTGAAACGTGCTATTGGGTTGCTACCCCCATCTGTAAGCGGAGTAATATCAATCGGCGATAAGCCTTGGTCCCGCAACAACTTGGCAGCTGCCTGCTCGCTGGCCGCCTGAACCTCGGCAGTCATCTTTTTGCCAGTGGCTACATCTCGGGCTGTATATTTGTATGTAAGCATCGAATTATTCCGTCATTAACCTCTCATTAACCTATCTAGCTCGTCGATATCTACAGCCACCATACGCGCTTCATCATAGGTTATTGTACCGTTATGAATAAGCGTGGCCAGTGTTCTGTCCATCGATTGCATGCCAAACTCTGCACCAGTCTGAATAACTGCTTCCAGTTGGTGGCTCTTGCCTTCTCGGATAATGTTACGTACTGCAGGCGTAGCAACCATTATTTCTGCTGCGGCAATTCTACCGCCACCAATTGCTGGCACCAGACGTTGTGCGCATATCGCCATCAGAATGTTGGCCAACTGCGAGCGTACCTGCGGCTGTTGGTGTGGTGGGAAAACGTCTATCATACGATCAATCGATTGCGCAGCTGAGTTTGTGTGCAAGGTTGCAAATACAAGGTGGCCGGTTTCGGCAATGGTGATCGCAGCAGCAATTGTTTCTAGGTCGCGCATCTCACCAATTAGAACTACATCTGGGTCCTGGCGCAAGCTTGAACGAAGCGCAGCCGAGAACGAATACGTATCGTAGTGCACCTCTCGCTGAACAATCACCGATTTCTGTGAGGTATGAGTAAACTCTATAGGGTCTTCGATAGTCACGACATGAGTCGCGCGCTCCATGTTGATCTTGTGTAAAAGAGCCGCCAAAGTCGTAGACTTACCAGAACCTGTTGGGCCTGTCACCAGCACCAAGCCCCTGGGGTACTCTGCAAATTTATTAACTGTCTGTGGCAAACCGAGCTGTTCTATGGTAAGAATTTCGTTTGGTATTAATCGAAGTGCAGCAGCTAAGTTGCCTCTTTCGTGAAACGCGTTTACACGAAACCGCCCAAGATCACCAAAGGCAAAACTAAAGTCAAACTCCTTATCCTTGAGCAAAATCTGCTTTTGGTCCTCGTCCAGTATGGCAAAAATCAACGCCTCTACGGTCTCTTCAGTTAATGTTTCTGTGCCAGATATCGCCAGTAGCTGACCGTCGACACGAAGCATTGGCGGCAAACCCACCTGAATATGAAGGTCGGATGCTTTCTTTTTGATGACTTCCTCTAGGAGGATTTCTATCCTTGGTTGCTGTCCTGCCATATTATTCTACCCACCCCTCTTGTCGCTATGCGTTATCGGCAGCCGCAACGCGGTTGACCTCTGATAATGTTGTGTAGCCTGCTAAGGCCTTTAGATAACCATCTTCTCTCATACTCACCATCCCTTCCGTCTCGGCAACTTTTTGTATCTCTGAACTTGTTGCTCGCTTGAGGATTAGTGACTTGATAGTGTCGGATACTGGAAATACTTCGTATAACCCCATTCGACCCTTGTATCCTCCGGGAGAAGCAGGACTATCTGTGCCCTTAAACAAAGTATAAGCGCTTTGACCCCTCAGTGGCAAGCTTTCATAGCCAAGATCTTTTGCAGCAGTTGCAACGGCAGATTCTTTCTCGGGCAACAACTTACCAAGAACACTCTGCAGAGCATCTGTTTCGGCTGGCTCCGATTGATAACTCTGTTTTCCCTCTTCATTTATTCTGCGCACCAAACGCTGGCCAATAACCGTTCTTACAGTGCTTGCAATCAAAAACGGCTCTATGCCCATATCTAAAAGCCTGGGCAAAATACCGGCTGCAGAATTTGTGTGAAGCGTACTAAAGACAAGGTGCCCAGTCAATGCAGCCTGAACAGCCAGCTGAGCGGTTTCTTTGTCTCGAATCTCACCGACCATGACAACGTCTGGGTCCTGACGCAATATTGACCTCAAGCCTGCAGCAAAGGTTAGTCCGACATCTGCATTAACCTGAATTTGATTAACCCCGCCCACCTTGTATTCAACAGGGTCTTCTAGGGTAACGATATTTATACCGTCACTCATGATTTCTTGAATCAATGCGTACATAGAAGTCGACTTACCCGAACCAGTAGGTCCAGAGGTCAGCACCATGCCGTTGGAAGACTTTACTCCCTCGCGAATAGCACGGAGCGCACGACCCTTGTAACCCATATCTTCTAGCTTTAGAGTTGTGCCGGATTTGTCCAACAAACGAATAACTACCTGTTCGCCCCAAACGACTGGAGATATAGCAATACGCAGGTCAATAGCCTTATCGTCCGACTGGATGGTAAATTGACCATCCTGCGGAATACGATGTTCATCGATCTTGAGGTTTGCAAGAATTTTGATTCTAGACACTAGAGGCGGCTCGGTGCTCTTTGGTAGCTTCATGATCTCGCGAAGCACACCATCAATTCGACAGCGAATCTTTAGCTCATGCTCGAGAGGCTCAATATGAATATCGCTTGCTCTATTCTTAGCGGCATAGTCTAGGATAGTAGACAGTGCCTTGCTGATCGGAGAATCCTGAACTATGGTTTGAATTTTGGTGTTTTGCTTAACCTTTGGTTTGCTAGCTTTTTCTTCTTCCTGCTCTTGTCGATCCTGCTGTTGCTGTGCGCCAAGCGCAGCCTCCATCTCTTTGCCGAGACTTGCTCCTTCGTATTGTTTAATGACGCTACGGATACCCTCTTCGCTGGCAGCATACACCTTTAACGGTCGACCAATCTTATTGGCTAGGAAGTCAACGGCCTGGACGTTACCGGCATCCAGCATCGCTACCACCAAACGGCGTTGCATTTCGCCCAATGGCACAGCCATATAGCGTTCGGCTATATCTTTTGGTAGCAGGGTTAGAATGTCTTGATCAATCTGTGCATTTGTTAGGTTGACGTATGGAACGTTCGTAACCTTCGCTATCGTCCTGGTAAGCTGTTCGTTGGAAAGTTTACTATCTGCCACGAGTAAGCTCATAAACGGCTTATTGTCAGCTTCGGCTTTTTTCTTTATATTCGCAAGCTCGGTTGCGCTAACAAGCTTATCGGCAACCAGTTTTTCTTCGACTTGCTTTTGGGCCTCTGCCGATAAAACACTCATCTTAAACTTTCCTCACGCTTGCAACAAAATTATTGACCTTCTGTAAACGGCTTATCGTTGTTATTATCGTCAATTTTTATCAACTGAGTCGGATTAATTGACTTATCATTGTAGTATGCCGTACTAGGCTCAGAGAAGTCAGATGTAATAGGCTCTACCTTGGCCGATTTCAGATCATGCTTTGGCGAACTAATAAACTTATTTGAAATAAAGTATGACGACACACCACTTATAAAGACTATAACTATGATCAGGGCTATATCTTTTTGTTTCACTGTACAATCTCCTCAGATATATTTAAGGTTCGCTGTGGTTGATAGTACGACTTTCCCTGGATAGTGAGTTTAATAGAATCAACATCTTCTTTTTCAGCTTCAAAACTCAATGTCTGTATATGCAATGGCCGAATAGAGCGCCTAAATTCGACTAGCAAATCAACGATGCCTCTATACGACCCTCCTGCTGTAAGCTCGAAAGGCATCTCAACGGCCTGCTGCACGGCATCTGTCTGAGAGCTATTATGCTCTACCTCTTGGTCAACACCAGACATTGAATGTATGGTATACCCTTTATCTTTGAGGATCTTCTCGAGACTAGACGCCAAAGCCGGGTAGTCATATTTACTTGGTAGAGCATCCAAAATAATACGTGCATTATCCCCATCGCGTGGGCCTTTGCCAGTGCTCGAACCTTTGATAATATTCTCACTTCTGCCCACGAATTCATAGTAACGAGTCTTCAGATCGGTCACAGCATTGATATTCTTTTCTAGCTCATTCCTAGCATGTTCTCTAGAATTCGCTACTTTTTCTTGATACGCCCTTCTAGCCAACAATGACTTGGTAGACACCAATGAAAAAGCAATCAGGAATGCCGCTGTCCCCACAGCAGCCACAATAACAGAGTTTGCCTTGTCTATCTGGATCCTTTTTACAGAAAGACGCTGAGTACCCTTTGCCATGATTATTGATCCTCCGGTTTACTAGTAGATGTTGGCTGGAAAAGTGGCGTTGGGCGCTCAGTAACCGACTGAGTGGTAATCTTTGATGCGGGTATAACTAATGAAATCTTCTTCGTAACATTGAAAATAAGCGGATCAAAATTAGCAGTAATCTCATAAGTTACGGGCATTTTTTCTTCCCCATCAGCTCTGTCAAAGGATGCAAGAACTACACTGGAAAATGCACTACCAGTTGTTGTAGTAGATTTACCATCCTCGCCCTTTTCGGTCAGTTTGTATTCAGCAAACTTCATCGTGTCGATCATCTGGTTTACAGATTTGACTGATGTTGCTTTGCCATCAAATTTTAGTGTATTAACACCAAAATCGACGGAAAGAGTTGAGATGGCTACATCATGTGGAGTTACTTTCTCTAGATAGTCACCCATCCTCTCTGCTGCAGGCTTTGCATCATGCAACTTATTCAAATTATTCAGTTGATTCTGAACTGTTAGAATCTTGTCTATATCTTTTTCTTGTTTGAGCTGATCACTCTTTTCGGTAATATCCTTACTCAAGTTGTTCAGGTGTCTTTTTTGGACAACATTTACGCCAAAGAATAAAACCATCATCACCCCAACCGCTAGAGACGCAAGAACAACAGACACAAGAACCACCAGGTGTTTTGCGCGCTTTGCCTTTACATATTCTAGCTTTACGTCAGGCAGTAGATTGAACTGAATCATACTTTACTCCGCCCTCTCCGCCAGTCCAGCGGCCACACCAAAGTGATTTGAAACCGTTAGGAGCTCATTTTGTTTATCTGGGGAGAAGCTGACATTGCGCCACGCATTACCAATCTCCACACTTATGCCGAACTTATTTGCAATATATAATGGAAACTCTGGTAGAGCCGAAGCGCCTCCGGTAACAATAATACGATCTAGCTTTACGTCGCCATATCTAGTCTGGAAGAACTTGATTGATTTCTCAATCTCACCTGCCAACAGATCCACCGTACCAATAATCGACTGATAGATCTGCCCTTCTAGCTTCTCTTTACTCAAGCCAAATTTGAACACAAATTGCTCTGCTTGCTTGTCATCAATATTCAAGTTTTGTACAGCCGAGCGAATAATAGCTTCTGATCCCGTGGGTATTGAGCGGGTTAAGCGAGGGGCACCGTTCATAGCAATAACCAAATCCGTGCTCTTGTTGCCTATGTCTAACACCATCTGCGGTAATGTAGCATCGGGTGCCAACATTGCACGTGTCAACGCCAAATTATCAGGCTCAAAAGAAATAACATTCAAGCCGATTGACTCCAGCATATCTAGTCTGTTTTCAATAAAATCATTTGGTACACTAGTCAATAACAGCTCTACTTTGTTACTGTCCTTTGGTGAATCGCCAATCACTGCCCAGTCCATCTTAGACGCATCAACTGGTGTTGGTATCAAAGAATCTGCCTGATAGTGAATCGACTTTGCCAGTTCACCGGGTGACATCCGGTCAATGTCCACAACTGTTGTAAACACTTTTTGTGACGGTAGTCCAACCGCAACATTTCTAGTCAACAACCTAGCCTCGGATAATAAATCTCTTATAACTCCAGCAAGTCTCTGCTGGTCTGATTTGGCATCACTTAGGGAGATTTTGCTATCTATCGGTGCATATGCGTATCTGGCCAATGACTTGACGGGCCCACTTCCCTTTAGGTTCACAAGCCTGACCGCCGTAGTGCCGATATCTAGCCCAAAAAAGTCAGAAACACCACTTATAAGACTCATCTAGTGTAACTTTCTTGTATGTTTTTAGTGCTTGTCTGTATCATATTGCCCACTTATGTGAATCCCGTATATCCTTAACATGGAACTCATGTTTAAAATAAGTATAGCATAAGCTTTTCGTAAACAAACCATTTCTCCACAACCCTACAGTACAGG
>JAGQNK010000013.1:38802-40811 GCA_020428105.1 Candidatus Saccharimonadota bacterium | reverse complement strand
TTTTGAAGTTGATGTAAACGGTAACGGCAACACTACTGACCCACTCTTCTTTGGCGGTCACCTCATCAACCCAGCCTACGCTCAAATCAACTATCAGGATCAATCAGGTAACACCATCTCCCCCTCTACCAAAGTAACAGGCTATAACACAGACAACAGCACCAACCTAACAACCTACCTAGCTAAAGACAACCCAACCAGTAATATGAGCTTTTACCACAAAGTAGGTAGTACTGCTCATCTACCTACTCCCCCAAGTATTGCAGGCTACAGTATAGTATCTACTCCTCCTAGTACCCTAACCCTAAATAACACAGGAGCTAACGAAATAACCTATACCTACAAAATAGACACTAACTCTGACTCCGACTCCGATGGCATCCCTGACTCCGTAGAGACTAATGCCCCTAACTCTGGCGATGCTAACAATGATGGTATAGCCGATAGTACCCAAACTAACGTAACTAGCTACCTAAACCCAGTAACTAATAACTATGTAGTACTCCAAACATCTAGTGAATGTAGTATTACTACCACTACTACAACTAGTGAAGATAGCCTATCTACTAAAGACTCTGGCTATGACTACCCAGTAGGCCTAACTAACTTCACTACTGACTGTAATACCCCAGGCTTTACAGCTACTATAAACCTCTACTACTACAACCTAGCTAGTAATAACTATGTTCTCAGAAAACATAACCCTAACACTAATGCCTTCTCTAACATAGATAGTCCTACTATTACAACTACAACCATCGACAACCACACAGTAACCAAAGTAACCTACCAAGTTACTGATGGCGGTAACCTAGACCTAGACAATACCCTAAACGGTACCATAGTAGACCCTGTAGGCTTAGCCGTCCTAGGNNGTATCTGCCCCCAATACTGGGTTGGGGGGTTCATTGAACTAAAGCGGAACAAGCCACTAAAGTAGGTAGTGTCAACTAACTTACAAAAGGAGGGCTTGTTCCAATGAACAGTCTAGCAAGTCTGCCAACAGAGCGGCAGTGTCATATTGCACTATTGAAGCTACTGCATGGGTCTAGTGCCTGCCCGGAGTGTGCGGGCAGACTGTTGTTCCGCCGTTCATACGCCCGGTGTCGTGTTTGCCGCATCAAGCATTCTGTCCGGGCAACTACGTGGTTCCGTGGCAGCAACTTGTCGCTACAGAAGCTCTGGCTGCTCATCTGGTGCTGGCAGAAGCAAAAGAGTACCGGGACTACCAAGTTGCAGGTCAAACTTTCTGACAAAATCCGTGCCATAACCCCTGGTCAGTCTACTGTTATCTACGACGGACAGTACGTTGTTGGCGGCGGAATTGTTGCCTAAAACCATCCCAAACAACATTTTCCACCTTTTGGAAGTTCAGCTTACAGATTTATAGTTTTGTCTAATTTCGTTGGTTGATCTTGTAGTGTATTTTACGTCCACCGTATGCAACAAAGAGTGCGCCGAAAATCACCAAAACTGCCGGTACGATAATCCTTAAGGAACTGTTGCCTGTATTTGCCAAGATACTGTTGTCACCTTGGTTTTGAGTATTTGTCGTGCTTTGAGTGCCTGGTGATTTGTTATCGTTGACATTTTCCTCTGGAGCTTCTTCGGTAGGGTAGGAGTATAACTGGATCCTGTCATTGTGTTTGTCGGTAACATAAACAATATCGTTACTATCTATAGCGATATCTGTCGGTGTATTAAGCTGCATGTTGCTATTTCCTAATGTTGCCCACTGCGCAAGATACGCTCCGGTGCTATTAAATTTCTGTACTCGGTTATTGTACCTGTCGACAACATATATATTGCCGATACTATCGAAATCAATTCCAACCGGTTCGTTGAATTCTCCGTTGCCGGCGCCGCTCGTGCCCCACTGACTAACATACGCTCCAGTGCTATCAAATGTCTGAATACGATCATTGAAAGTATCTGATATGTATATGTTCCCGGTATCATCAATAGCGATGTCTGAAGGTACATCGAACTGGCCGTTGCCGGTGCCGCTC
>JAGQNK010000013.1:0-38634 GCA_020428105.1 Candidatus Saccharimonadota bacterium | reverse complement strand
CTCCAGTGCTATCAAACTTCTGCACACGATGGTTAAAAGTATCAGATACATATACATTGCCGAGGGAATCGACAATTATGCCCAAGGGCATAATAAACTGGCCGTTGCCGGTGCCGCTCGTGCCCCACTGAAGAACCAGGGTGCCGGTACTATCAAATTTCTGTACCCTGTTGTTTATGGTATCGGTAATGTATACATTATTTGCAGAGTCTGTGGTAACGGCTTGTGGGGCCTGGGCACCTCCAAGGGTTCTTAGGTAGGTCGGAGTATCATTCGGGGCGGGTGCGGCGAATACGGATAATGGCAGAGATAACGCTACTACTAGCGTCGAGAGTACTATAAGCATGTAGAGTATTTGTATATTAATACCTGTTCTTAGCGAACGTAACATGAGTATGGAATTTGTAGCATTTAGATATTTATTATGGAGTAATAATTTCATATTTTTAAATATGAGGAATACAATTTCCCTCTCCTTTTCCTCGTTGTTTTGGTTTTGATTAATGTTCAATTACTTGAAGTATTACCGGAATCATATCAGCCAGGTGATTCGAATGTCAAGTAGTAAGCGGTCTATAACACCGCCAGGAAGTCCTGGGGTTGTTCTGAGGGTTGAACCTCCAAGCGGAGGTGTTCTTGTAGGTTTGACTATTGCGGTTTGGATTCTGGCGCTTGGAATTTACAGGTTTCTGTTACAATAACAGAGATGAATGCACAACAAATCAGAAAAGCTTATTTGGAATTCTTTAAAAATCGTGAGCATGCGCAGATTCCTAGGGCGCTATTAGTTCCGTACAATGACCCAACTACACTTTTCACTGGTAGCGGAATGCAACCACTCATACCATACCTACTGGGGGAGCCTCACCAGAGTGGCACACGACTAGTTAATAGCCAGACTTGTCTGCGTGCTCAAGATATCGACGATGTTGGTGATAATCGACACACAACCTTTTTTGAAATGCTTGGCAACTGGAGTTTAGGTGACTACTTCAAAGAACAGCAAATTCGTTGGTTCTTTGAGTTTCTGGTTGACGTTGTTGGTCTGGATCCTTGGAAGATATATGTGACTTGCTTTATTGGAAGTGAAAAAGATGGAATTCCAAGGGATGACGAAGCAGCTAAGATTTGGCAGGAGCTTTTTCTGAGTAAGGGTGTAGAGGCTCAGATTGTCGAAATTGGTAGTCAGGCGGATGGTGATAAACGTGGTATTAAGCCGGGCGAGCGCATCTTTTTCTACGACGACGGAGAAAACTGGTGGAGTCGTGGTGGTGGCTTGGCGAAGACGCCAATTGGCGACCCTTGTGGTCCAGACAGTGAAGTGTTCTATGATTTTGGTGAACAAAATCATGCCGAAGGATATGGATTGGCTCATCCTGCAAGTGATTCGGGCAGGTTTATGGAGATAGGTAATCAAGTATTCATGCAGTATCGTCGTACAGAAGCTGGTTTTGAGCCACTCGCCAAGCCGAATGTAGACTTTGGCGGCGGGCTAGAGCGTATCGGAGCCGCCGCTATTGATAGTCCAGATGTTTTTAAGATAAGCATAATGTGGCCCATTATCGAAAAGCTACAAGAAATTAGCAGTAAGACATACGAGAGTCATACCGCAAGCATGCGTGTGATCGCCGATCATTTGCGAGCAGCAACGTTTTTGGCAGTTGATGATGTCAAGCCTAGCAACAAAGAGCAGGGGTATGTGATGCGACGTTTGGTACGCAGGGCGGTGCGTTTTGCCTTTGATCTGGGTATTGAGCAGAATTTTTTGCAAGAAATTGTGCCAGTCATCACGGGCTTATATCAAGATGACTATCCAGAAGTGGCAGAGAAACGACAGGAAGTTGTTGATGTGCTGGTGCGCGAGGAGAAGGCTTTTCGCCAGACCTTGCGCAAAGGTATTCGAGAATTCAGTAAGCTAACTGAAGGTGGATTGACCGGCAAAGAAATATTTACCCTATACGACACCTACGGCTTCCCGGTAGAACTGAGTGTGGAAGAAGCATTCAAACAAGACATCTATGTTTCGGATAATTGGCGGGCTGAGTTTGATGGCCTGATGAAAGAACAACAGGAACGTTCGCAGACTGCTGCAAAAGGGACTTTCAAGGGTGGTTTGGGCGGTCAGACTTTACAACACAAAAAGTATCACACGGCTACGCACTTGATGTACCAAGCACTGCGAGATGTACTTGGCGACCACGTTATACAGAGGGGTAGCAATATTACCGAGGAGCGCTTGCGGTTTGACTTCTCTCATACCGAGAAAGTTACCCGTGAACAGCTCGACGAAGTCGAGGCTATTGTGAATGAGCAGATTGCCAAGGATTTGAAAGTTTCATGGGCGGAGTATCCAACAAACAAGGCCACTGGTGAATTGGGTGCACTCGGTCAGTTTGGTGACCGCTACGGCGACACGGTCAAAGTTTACAAAATGATTGCTGACGATGCCGAAAAACCATTTAGTTTTGAGATTTGTGGTGGCCCGCACGTCGACCATACCTTGCAGCTTTTTGAAGATGGAAAGCGTTTCAAGATTCTCAAAGAAGAGGCTTCCTCGGCTGGAGTACGGCGCATCAAGGCGGTTTTGCAATAGCCGTAAATGTGAGGGAAAAGAGCAGCCGGGCGACCGAATTTACTTCGGTGCACCGCGCGATGAGAAAAACCGTAGGTTTGTCTCATGAGACGGAGCCGTAAAGAAGAGGCTTCCTCGGCTGGAGTACGGCGCATCAAGGCGGTTTTGCGATAGAGTATAATGCGCTCTACGTGCTATAATTATGTCGATTATGCTAAATAAACTCTCCAGTCTTTCCAGCTCTGTATTGAAGAAAGCTAAGCCAACTGTGCCGAATGACAAGCAGTACGTCGTAGGTCTTGATATTGGTACTGAGTTTGTAAAGGCTCTGGTAGCAGAAGTAAATGACGACCAATTAGAGATTATAGGTGTTGGTCGTGCGCACCAAGAATTATCGGATATGCACGCTGGGGCAATAGCTGATATTGGTGCAGTGGTTGCCAACTGTGACGAGGCATTGAACCAAGCGGAGCAACAGGCTGGCGTCAGTGCTAGAACTGCAGTAATTGGTATCGCTGGCGAGTTGGTCAAAGGTACTACTATCACAGTGCGTTGTACCCGCAAAAATGCCAGTAAGCCGTTGGATGTCGAGGAGCTAGAGAAGATTATAGGTTTGGTGCAGCAGCGTGCTGAGAAGCGAGCCAAGCAAGAGTTAGCCTGGGAGTTGGGCGGTAAAGAAGTCGAGATACGTTTGGTTAACAGCGCGCTTGTTGGTATCGACATTGACGGCTACAAAGTAACCAATCCGGTTGGCTTTCCGGGAAAGGACGTGATTGTGCAGTTATATACTGCCTTTGCGCCACTTGTGCATATTGGGGCTTTAGAGCGTACCGCCCAAGAATTGGATCTGGATCTGCTGGCCGTAGCCGCAGAGCCCTTTGCTGTTGCTAGGTCGGTGATTGGCAATGACCCGAATGCGAACATGAGCGCGATCTTGATGGATGTTGGCGGTGGAACAACGGACATCGCGGTAATAAATGAAGGTGGCGTTCAGGGCACAAAGATGTTCGGAATTGGCGGACGAGCTTACACGCGTACATTGGAGCGAGAGTTAGGTATTGATTTTAGACTTGCAGAAGAGCTAAAGCTGAATCTTGGGACGGATAGGTTACCCCAGAACAAACAAGCAGCAGCTGAAAAGATTCTGAGCAAGACTCTAGATGTATGGACTAGTGGCGTAGAACTTGCTCTAGGCGAGTTCACCAAATTAGACCATTTGCCAAATCGTGTCTTGTTGTGTGGCGGTGGATCTAGCTTGAGTATGCTAATGGACTCTCTGAGTAAAACACAGTGGTACAAGGAACTTCCTTTTACACGTAAGCCAACTGTTCAGCACATCAAGCCCGAGCAGGTCGTTGGCGTGGTAGACAAAACTGGTGATGTGGCGGATCATACCTTCATTACTTCCATGGGATTGTTGCGCGTCGGCCTTGATACTATTCAGCAAGACACCAAACCAGCAAATTCAGTAAAGGAAAAAATTGATAGAATGTTAAGAGTGTAGGCATAATATGACGAATGATTCCAAAGATACTATTTATATCGATGTAGACGACGAAATTACGTCTGTGATTGATAAATTGCAAAGCTCGTCGAATAAGATTGTTGCTTTAGTCTTGCCGAAGAGAGCTACGGTTTTCCAGAGTATTGTAAACATGAAACTATTAAAACGAACAGCCGAAAACGAGAAAAAGAGTGTGGTGCTGATTACGTCAGAGACGGCACTGTTGCCACTGGCCGGTGCAGTCGGCATACATGTAGCTAAGACACTGCAGAGCAAGCCAGAAATTCCGCCAGCCCCAATGTCGGTTATGGCGGCCGCAAATACCGCAGATCAAGATGAAGATGTGCAGCTTGATAAGTCGACTTCAGTTGGTCAGCTATCAGGAGTCCCAGATGATGAGCAAAGTATTGAACTGGACAACAGTGAAGTACCAGATGCTAATAATAAAACTGATACACAAGACGGTAGTGGAAAAAAAGCCAAAAAAGAAAATACCGCACAAAAGAAATTTAAGATTCCAAATTTTGAAAAGTTCCGCACAAAGTTATTTGTAGGCTTTGCCGCGCTTGCTCTGGTTATTGTTGGGCTGGTTATGGCACTTGTGGTTTTGCCAAAGGCAACTGTAGTACTCCAAACCGACACCAGTAATATCGACATCCAGTTGACGCTTGTCGCAGATCCTGGCTTGCAAAAACTGGACAAAGAGAGCAAATCTATTCCGGCTCTAAGCAAAGAATTCAAGAGTACCGATACCGAAAAAGTTGCTGCAACTGGCGAGAAGAACGTTGGCACCAAAGCATCTGGTAACGTCACCATGTCGATTACTTGCTCTGATGTTGACGGCCTGCCACCCACGATTCCAGCAGGAACAGGCGTAAGTACCAATAACCTGACTTTTATTACAAAAACTTCTGTTAGTTTGACTACACCTGACTTTGGTGACGGATGTAGCTTCATTGGCTCTGTAGATGTCACCGCTCAGAACCCTGG
Source organism: Candidatus Saccharimonadota bacterium (assembly GCA_020428105.1). GTDB lineage: Bacteria > Patescibacteriota > Saccharimonadia > Saccharimonadales > JAGQNK01 > JAGQNK01. The sequence continues at coordinate 33,568 of JAGQNK010000013.1, read as the reverse complement.
CGATGAGTACAACTTTGGTTCTGGCAAGTCGTTTACGATAGCTGGATACTCTGCCGTGTCGGGCACGAATGACGATTCAATGACCGGAGGAACAGACAAGGTTGTCAAAGTAGTGACACAAGAAGATGTTGACAAAGCGAAAGACGCGATCAACAAACGCGGTGGCGATAAAGCTCAGCAACAGCTCAAGAGTGATATCCAGGAAGCGGGATACCAGCCGGTGGACGATACTTTTAAGGCCGGCACTCCTGTGCTATCAAGTTCACCTCAGGTTGGAGCTGAGGCAAGCGAGGTGACGGTTACGTCAACTACGATCTCTACTATGACCGGTATCAAGAAGGATGATCTCAAGGTGTTGGTAGAAGAAGAAGCGCGCACCAAAATTGATCCCAAGACACAAGTCATCATAGATAATGGCTTAGATAAAGCCGTGATTAAAGTGGATGAGCTGGTTCAAAATGGCCAAGTGAAGTTATTGTTGCAAACTAGTGTTGTAGCCGGTCCGGACATTAACGAAGAAGCACTTAGGACGGAAATTACTGGCAAAAAGCGTGGCGACATACAGCAGATGCTAAAAGCACGTCCAGGTATTAACGAAGTTGAGGTTAACTATAGTCCGTTTTGGGTCCAATCAACTCCGAAAAAGGCAGACAGAATTACAATTGTGATCGAAGGCAATGGCATCAACCACAATGCAGACTCAAATCAATAATATTTTCGGACTGGATGTTGGAAACAAGCGTGTGGGTATTGCTATGGCCAATACGCTTGCACGCTTGTCTAGTCCTCACATTACGTTGGTGCGTGACGAGGAGTTTTGGTCTAAGCTAGATAACCTGATTTCCGAAGAGATGGTTTCGGTCTTGGTTGTTGGTTTGCCACGCAATCTGGATGGTGAAGATACGGCTCAGACCTTAGCTACCAGAGAGTTTGTGGCAGAGTTAAAAGAACACTTTTCTGGCGAGATCGTTATGCAGGACGAGGCCTTAACGTCAATAAAGGCTGAACAAGAGTTGAGCTCCAGAAAGACGCAGTTCAGCAAGGCAGATATTGATTCTTTGGCGGCTACTTATATACTAGATGATTATTTGAACGAAATGGCTAGAGGTTAGATATACATGGTGTTTACCCGTGGTCGTAGGCAGAAGAATTGGCCCAAGATACTATTAACTGTTACTGGGCTTGCATTTTCTTGTATCGTAGCATTTGCGTTCTGGCTACACCGTCAATATAACCAAAACCTAAGACCCAATAGCGCGTCCCAAAAGACGGTTATTTTTACTGTACAAAAAGGAGCATCAGTTAAAGAAGTTGGTGTGGCGTTAGAAAAGGCCGATTTGATCCGGGCAGCTTGGGCTTTTGAGTGGTATTTTCGGAATAATAATCTCCATGAGTATCTGAAGGCAGGTACGTACAATTTACGGCCTAACTTGTCTGTTCCGGAGATTGCCGACACTATCACTCAAGGAAAGATAGCGACAGATTTGGTAACGATCGTGCCAGGCCAACGCATCGATCAGATACGTAGTGCGTTAATCGATAAATATGGCTTTAGTCCAGCCGCGGTCGATAAAGCATTAGATCCGTCCAATTACAAAAATCATCCTGCACTCGTGGATAAGCCGAAGAATGCAGGGCTAGAAGGGTATCTTTATCCAGAATCGTTCCAGAAGACTGCCGAAACCAGTCCAGAAACGATCATTCGTTCGTCGTTAGATCAGATGCAAAAGTATCTAACTCCGGATTTACGCGCCGGGATTGTAAAACAGGGACTTACGGTACACCAAGGCGTCATACTAGCGTCGATTATTGAGCAAGAAGTTAGTGATGGCGCCGATAAGAAAACTGTCGCGCAGGTTTTTCTGAAAAGACTTAGAGAAGGAATATTATTGCAGTCGGATGCTACGGCCAGCTATGGAGCAGTTCTGAGCGGTAAGGCTAGTAGCCTGAACAGGGAGCAGCTACTGGCTTATGATTCCAAGTATAATACATATATTCACGTGGGCTTGACACCAACACCAATCAGTAACGTAAGTATTTCATCTCTAGAGGCGGTATCTAACCCGTCTAAAACAGATTATCTTTATTTTGTGTCTGGGGATGATGGCAAAACATACTTTTCTCGAACCTTAGAAGAGCACGAAGCATTAACTAAGAAACACTGTACTGAACTTTGCCAGTAAGCTTTGTCCTAGGTAGTGCCCACTGAGGAAACCAAAGTTAACAGGGGTGGGGTATTGATTACCTTTACAGATTTGATATAATTAGCGGTGCAACTTGATTGTTTGCTTTGCAAGAAAGTATTCAAGGAGTTGCCCTACTGATTGCTTATTAACACAAAATCAGATTGGTCGAACTCTCTGATATAAACATCAAATAAGAACCAGTCAGTCGGATTGTTTCACAGCGGTGAAACAGGAGAATGTTATTCGCATCATTTCACAGGCCTTAGGCCATAGATCTAGCACATCGCCAATCATCAAGACTTATCGACGAACAGTCGGTAAGTCTCTCAAAAAGTCACGAAAACGTATTATTCGTGTTGGTTTAGTAGTTGCCAATGCTGTTTTGTTGTTGGCTGTAGTGGGATTTGTACTAAAAAGTCCAAATACTAGCCAGGCTATTAAACAAAGCGCATTGTCTAGTGATGTTGTATCTGCAAGCCCTCTGGATCAATTATCTTCGTCTGATATTGCAGTTCACCTTGCGCGTATGGCTAGCCTGCCGGAGTCTACTGCCGTTGTCAACCAAGCCGACACTATTAGTGGCCAGATGGCCATTGGTTCAGCTGATAGTCGCATTGTGGCAAAGCCGCAGATAGTTAGTACTAGCGCAAAGTCGTACAAGGATATTCAAGTTTATGTAGTGAAAGCAGGCGATACGCTTGCCACAGTGGCGGCCAAATTTGGCGTAACCTCAGATAGTATTCGTTGGTCGAATAATATTGAAAGCACCGAGCTTACTGTAGGCAGAGAGCTGTACATTCCGCCTGTGAACGGTATAGTCTATTTGGTTAAGGCTGGCGACACAGTAGATAAGCTAGCCCGTGACTACAACGCTGATAAAGCAGCTATAGAAGCCTTTAATGATGCGGAAGTGCTGGGTTTGGTCGTTGGTCGACGAGTTGTAATTCCAGATGGAACTAAAGCAACTACTACATATAACGTGGCATCTTCATCGTTCGGTGGGTATGGTGCAGCAGCTTGGGGCAACAAACCAATTTATGGCTACAATGGCTACGATTATGGTTGGTGTACTTGGTACGCGGCAAACAAAGTTGCGGTGCCTGCCAACTGGGGAAATGCGAACACTTGGGATAATTATGCCGCCGGTAGTGGCTGGACGGTTAGTGGCGTACCGCGTCCTGGAGCGGTTGCGCAAACTGATGCAGGAGGACTTGGACACGTTGGGGTAGTGGAGGCAGTTTCACCAGACGGAACAATGATTAAATACTCTGACATGAATGGTTTGGCTGGCTGGGGAGCAACCGGCTACAGTGACTGGGTTCCAGTGCATGCCAAATTCCAAAAATTCATCTATCGCTAATTTGATAAATGACTCTGTAAAAATTACACCATTTCTGGTATAATAGCTTTATATGTTTGTCGATAAGGTAAAAGTTTCGGTACGCGCTGGTAACGGTGGCAACGGAGTAGTGAGTTTTCGTCATGAGATTTATGTTGACAAGGGTGGCCCTGACGGTGGCGATGGTGGTAACGGTGGCAACATATTATTGCAGGCGAGTTCTAGTCAGAATACTCTGGCAACGTTTCGTTTTCAGAAACAAATTGTGGCAGAGGATGGGCAGCCTGGTGCAAAGCGTAGGATGCATGGTCGTAGTGGCAAGGATTTGACAGTGCAAGTTCCTGTAGGCACAGTTGTCAGCAGCCAAGAAGGTAAGCTCTTGGCTGACCTTGCAAATGATGGACAGAAAGTGATTATTGCTCGTGGCGGCAAGGGTGGCTTCGGTAATGCCCACTTTAAGAGCAGTACCAGGCAAGCGCCACGAATAGCCGAAAAGGGCGAAAAAGGCGAGGAGCTAGACTTGGTATTGGAACTCAAGATGATTGCTGATGTTGGTTTGGTGGGCTTGCCAAATGCCGGAAAGTCAACCCTGCTTAGTGTTATCAGCAATGCGCGCCCAGAGATTGCTAACTATCCGTTTACTACATTGATTCCAAATTTGGGTGTAGCAGATATTGATGATATTGCTTTATTGTTTGCGGATATCCCTGGTCTGATAGAAGGCGCCAGTGATGGCAAGGGTCTTGGTGATGAATTTTTGCGCCACGTGGAGCGTACTGGTGTTTTGGTGCATCTGATTGACGCTTATCAGGAAGACTTGATCGGAGCCTATAAGACAATAATTGGTGAACTGGCAGCTTATAAAACTGATCTTTCTAAGAAACCGCAAATTGTCGTATTGAGCAAGATCGATGGCTTGGATACGGATATAGTGAGAGATAGACTGTCGACATTGAAGGTGCAACTGCCTAAGGGCACAAAACTTATAGCTATATCGTCTAAAGACGGCCAAGGACTACTGAAACTACTACGAGAGATAAAAGCCCAGGTTGAGGTCGCACGCCAAGAGGCTCAATTAAAGGCACAAGAAGTAGACGATGCTTTGCCAGTACTAACAATTAAGACAGATGATGCGTGGCATATTGATAAATCAAATGATAGGTACCTAGTGTCTGGGCGCAAAATCGAACGCTTTGCTATGCGTACAGATTTTGATAATCCTCATTCTGTCGCAAGATTGCGTGACATTATGAAAAAAATGGGCATTATGCACGGCTTAGTCCGCCAGGGCATTGAACCAGGCGATACGATCGTTATTGGTGGACAAACCATAGAGTACTAGCTTGCTGAGTGGTACACTTGGATTGATGAGTAGTAGTTTTTTCTTTTACGATCTAGAAACATCTGGGTTTAATCCTAAGGAAGCAAGGATTATGCAGTTTGCAGGCCAGAGAACAGATTTGCAGCTACGCACAATAGGTGAGCCACACAACTATCTGATAAAGCTGGGTGATGATGTGTTGCCCGATCCAGATGCGGTGTTAGTGACTGGTATTACACCACAGATGACCATTGCGGATGGCATGTCCGAAGCAGAATTTCTGAAGATATTTTCTACAGATATTGCTACTCCGGATACTATTTTTGTTGGCTACAATACTGTCCGTTTTGATGACGAGTTTATTCGCTACATACTTTATAGAAATTTTTATGACCCTTACGAATGGCAATGGCAAGACGGGCGATCTAGATGGGACATACTTGATGTAGTACGCATGACTCGTGCGCTACGCCCAAAGGGCATAAAATGGCCATTTGATACGAACGGTAACCCGACTAATCGCCTGGAGCTCATTACTTCATTGAATGGACTTGATCATGCCAATGCGCATGATGCATTAAGTGATGTGAATGCAACCATTGCTGTAGCTCGGTTGATACGAAAACACCAGCCAAAGCTTTTTGATTTCCTTCTGGGTATGCGTACTAAGAAGTCTGTGATGGATTTGGTGTCTGCAGGCAAGCCATTTGTGTATACATCTGGCAAATATCCTAGTGAATTTGAGAAAACTACAGTGGTGGGGGTGTTGGGCGATCATCCTCAGGGACAAGGCGCTTTAGTGTTTGATTTGCGTTATGACCCTGAACGGTTCGTAGACTTCGATGCGTCGGAACTTGCGGCAGCTATGAGTCGACGTAATGACGAGCCTGGCCCACGGTTACCAGTAAAGTCACTGAAATATAACCGTTGTCCAGCAGTTGCACCGCTTGGGGTGCTTGACGAAGAGTGCCACAAACGTCTGTCGTTAGACGCCTCTATCTATATGAATAATTATACAAAACTGCAGAAAGTACAAAAAAAACTTGCCAAAGGAGTCGGTAGTGCACTTCAGCTTCTAGACAAAGATTTCCAAACTCGACTGTTAGAGAGCCCGCAAGATGTAGACGGCAAACTGTATGACGGGTTCTTTGACAGCGCAGACAAGGCACAGATGGGTCGCGTACGTAATGTCAGCTTTGAGGAGATCGATAAGCTGAGCGTAGAATTTCACGACCCTCGACTAAGTGAGCTTTTGCCACTATATAAAGTCAGGAATTTCTATAAGTACATGAATGATGCAGATAGGGCGTTCTGGGAAGAGTTTCGAGAGCGCAAACTGTTAGGCGGCGGAGAGACAAGTCGAGCTGCGAAGTATTTTGCTAGGTTGGCAGAACTGGTCAAGAAACCTGATCTTACTGGCGAACAGCAATACATTCTGGAAGAACTACAACTGTATGGACAAAGTGTCCTACCGGCAAAACCGGACTAGCTATTTGCGCAGTCGAATCATTAGATAAATTCGCAACAAGTTCATTTCTGTTTTCACCGCAAACCTGTATTTACGAACACTGACAGTAAATATAACTAGGCCGATACAACTGAGCCACAATACAATAATAGCGCCAAATGATAATTGGATTTGTGTGCCAGGGACTTGCCCTAAAACTATGAACTCTAACATGCCTCACCTCTCCGACGAAAGTTTTATTGGAGAGAATTGTACATCCAATTGCAAAAAATGCAACTACATTTTATAACGCTAATGTTTTTGACTTGGTTTGCGGTTTTTTTTGAGACGCGACCAACGCTCTCGATTGCCAAAGAAAATCAACACACTGAAGCCAATACAGAATACCCCAAGGGTTAACATCCATATCGAGTTTCGTAGAGACACAATTACGATACCTAGAGCAAGCATAATAGGTGTAAGAATATCGAAGACTATTCGTAATTGAGGGATGAATATGAGATCACCCAGGCGGTTGGCATGTTCTCGTAGTAGATTGATATAGCGTTCTGCCCATTCGTGATTTATGGCAAGTAAGCTGAGGCCAATGATGAACAGAGGTATTCCACCGGGTCCTGGTAGCCAGCCGGTTGCGATGGCACCAATCATACAGATGGCGGCTAGGGTATCAAAGATAATTAGTTGAAAATAGTGTTTGACTCTCGCCATGGTCTACTCAGTATAACTCAATGCTAGGTCGGAAAGTAGCTACCAAGAATAGTAACTTTGCAACCTTGACTGCGAAGCTTGTCTAGGACAGGATGATTAAAGTCGCCACCCAGGCCGGTATCGAAGTCGACGTAGAAAGCATAATGATTTTTATCCGTAGCTATTGGGTGGCTGTCGAGCTTGGACAAGTTAATGCCAGCGCTCGCAAACGCTCCAAGTGCGTTGTATAGTGCTGCAGGTTGATGGTTTGTTTCAAGAATAATGCTAGTTTTTGTTGCTTTTGGATTTAGTAGTTTGTCTTTTCCGAGCAGGAAGAAGCGTGTGTAGTTATGGGTTTCATCATTGATCGGCCCGGCGATAATGGTACCTTTGTACATCTCGGCAGCGTGTTTGCTGGCGATTGCGGCGAGTCTTCGTTCTGGATGTGCAACCACAAAACGCACACTATCTGCCGTATCGTGCGTTTCTTCTAAGTGAGCTTTCGGCATATTTTCCGTAAGCCATAGTTCGCATTGTGCAAGCGCCGGAGCCTGAGACATAACAGTATGAATTTGTTCAAGTGGTTGATTGTGTGCAGCAATAAGGTACTGGCTGATATGTAGAGTGGTTTCGCCTTGGACCCAAAGGTGAGTACGAGCAAGTAGGCGATAGACAGCGTTTATGGAGCCGTACAGACTGTTTTCGACGGCAACGATGCCATTAGTAGCTGCTTTGCCTTGAACTGCATCAAATACTTGCTGGAAAGTATCGCAGTACAATAGCTCAATATCGTGGCCAAGGATTTGTATGGCGGCTTCGTGGTGAAATGATCCAGCAATGCCTTGAATAGCGATTTTCATTATTGCACCCTAACATTCCACGGTAGTTTTTACAACTTACTTGCGCTTGCTACGAGACCAACTTTAAAATATAACTAACAGTATCGCACAAGGACAGGAGTGCTATGGGGCGTCATAATGGTAACCGAGGGAATTCGCATGTCTACGGACGTGCCAATAGAGAAACTCGAAGCAATCGAATTATCAAAGCCTATCGTACGATGGACACTTTTGATTCTGAGCGTATCGCAGCAACGGTTGGTGATCTGGACTTTGATGAAAATGCTCTTCGGTACAAGAAGATACCCAAAAATCACCAGGTATTTTTGCTCGACCCCAGAGCAGTCAATCGACATTTTAAAAATGGCTTCGAGCAGGGGTTTAACTTTGCTAACGCAATACGAAAAGTTCGCGACCAAGGCGAGGAAAATGAAGATATCATAGAAGCGACTTTGGATGATGTTGTTATAAAGAATCGCAAGCATGTTATCGGTCGAATTGCCAGTCATGAGCTTCGTGAAGAAATCGTTGCAATGAAGGGGATACTTGGCGAAGAGGGCATGAAAGGGTTGCGAGGCACAAAAGCGGCGCGGGCTGCAGGTCCAATGATTTATCTAGCTCGGTTAGCGCTTCCTCTGCCTTCGCCAGAAGCAGAGCATGACTTCAAGGCTACACTTGAATCAGCCCTTATTATCCATCAGGCCGTGGATGTTAGCTTTGGCCCAGTGCAAGTTGCCGAGCGTCCCGCCCGATAAGATACTGGCGTGTTTGTTGCGTTTCGAGTATAATAGTCATCCGTTTATAGATAGGACTACAATGAGCGAGAAGATAGTTGTCAAGGGCGCTAGAGAGCACAACCTCAAGAATATTAGCGTTGAATTGCCACGCAATAAACTGGTGGTGATTACGGGCTTGTCGGGCTCGGGTAAGTCCTCGTTGGCTTTCGATACCATTTATGCCGAAGGGCAGCGCCGATACGTAGAGTCTTTGAGTTCTTATGCGCGTCAGTTTCTAGGCCTGATGGAGAAACCAGACGTCGACCAGATAGACGGTCTTAGCCCAGCGATATCTATTGATCAGAAATCTACCAGCCGTAATCCTAGGAGTACGGTTGCTACAGTGACCGAAATTTACGACTATCTACGACTTTTATTTGCACGTATTGGAGTGCCTCATTGTCCAACTTGTGGCAAAGCCGTAGAGCGACAGACTTCACAAGCAATTGTTGACCAGGTGGTAGCTCTGGGTGACGGAGCTAGGTTGATTGTCTTGGCGCCAGTTGTCGAGGACAAAAAAGGCGCCTTCGAGCATATTCCAGAGCAATATCAGCGGGCAGGTTTTGCTCGCGCTAGGGTTGACGGCGTGGTATATGCCTTGGACGAGTTTCCAGAGCTGGACAAGAATTATAAGCATACGATTGAGGTAGTTGTTGATAGGTTGGTTAACGACGAAGAAAGTCGAGGTCGGTTAACGCAAAGTGTTGAGCAGGCGCTTGAGGTTGCTGACGGCAAACTAAGGGTCGTCAATGCTGATGATGAAACCGAGAGAGTGTATAGCTTGATGTATGCTTGTGTTAATCATCCTGACGTAGTTATTCCCGAGCTAGAGCCTAGGACCTTTAGTTTCAATAGTCCTCATGGTGCTTGTCCGGTTTGTACGGGTCTTGGTTCACGCCTAGAGGTAGATCCAGAGTTAGTGATTCCCAATGGGCGACTTACCATAGCCGAGGGTGCAATACGCCCCTTCAACCGTATCAACGCAGATGCTTGGTACACCAAAAAGATGCAAGCGGTAGCCGATCGGCATGGTTTCTCGTTACATGTACCAACAGGGGAGCTGAAGTCAAGCCAATTAGACAAGATTTTGTACGGTACCGGCAACGAAAAGTACACAATTTCTCTTGGTTCAGGACGGAATTTTGATACAACGTATGAGGGTGTAATACCCAATCTTGAGCGTCGACACAAAGAAACCGACAGTGACTTTATGCGACGTGATATTGAGAGGTTTATGCGTGAACGGCCATGTCATATTTGCAATGGACGACGTTTGCGACCAGAAGTTTTGGCGGTCACAGTAGCTAAACATTCCATAATGGATATCTGCGAGATGTCGATAGATGAAGCGATTAATTTCTTTAACGAGGTCAACTTAAGCGCCAAAGAATCGCAAATAGCGTCACAGGTTACTAAAGAAATTTGTGCGCGTTTACAATTTATGCAAGACGTCGGCCTTAATTACCTGAACTTATTGCGCAGTGCAGCAACGCTGTCGGGGGGTGAAGCACAGCGCATTAGGCTGGCAACCCAGATTGGTTCTGGGCTACAGGGTGTACTGTATGTTTTGGATGAGCCTAGTATCGGACTACATCAGCGGGATAATGAGCGGCTGATTAATACACTCAAGCACCTTCGTGATCTTGGTAATACTGTCATTGTAGTTGAGCACGATGAAGATACCATCCGTACCGCCGACTATTTGTTGGATATTGGGCCAGGCGCTGGTATCCATGGTGGACAAATCGTAGCCGAGGGTACGCCCGAGCAAGTTGCAGCAAATCCAAAGAGCGTCACAGGTATGTATCTGCAAGGCAAGAAAACTATTGCCTTGCCTAAGAAGCGCCGCAAGGGTAATGGTAAGGCGTTACAAATCAAAGGCGCAAGGGAAAACAACCTTAGAAACATTGATGTCGAAGTGCCGTTGGGTCAGTTGGTTGTGGTAAGTGGTGTGTCTGGGTCTGGTAAATCGAGCTTAATTAATGATATTCTGGCCAAAGAACTTTCGGCTCGTTTAATGCGATCAAATACCGTGCCCGGCCGCCATGATGAGATTCAAGGTATTGAGCAACTAGATAAGGTAATAATCATTGATCAGTCGCCAATTGGCCGCACCCCCAGGTCAAACCCTGCAACATACACCGGGTTATTTACACCTATCCGTGAGCTTTTTGCCAGTACTCCCGAGGCTAAGCTTCGAGGCTATGGGCCGGGCCGGTTTAGTTTTAACGTGCGAGGTGGACGATGCGAGAACTGTACAGGCGACGGAATAATCAAGATAGAAATGCATTTCTTGCCAGATGTATATGTACCTTGTGAGGTTTGTAAGGGCAAACGTTACAACCGCGAAGCGCTAGAAATACATTACAAGGGCAAAACAATCAGCGATGTCTTAGACATGACCTGTGAAGTTGCCGCTGAGTTCTTTGAAAACATTCCAGCAATTGCGAAAAAGTTGCAAACGCTAGTAGATGTTGGTCTTGGGTATATTACGCTGGGACAACCAGCAACAACTTTGTCGGGTGGCGAAGCACAGCGTGTGAAGTTGGCGACTGAACTGTCTCGTAGGGCAACGGGGCGAACATTGTACATATTAGACGAGCCAACAACTGGTCTGCACATGGAAGATGTCAGCAAACTATTAGGTGTCCTGCATGCATTGGTAGATACAGGAAATAGCATGGTGATAATTGAACATAATCTAGACGTCATCAAAAACGCAGACTGGATAATTGACATGGGACCCGAGGGAGGCTCTGGCGGCGGTCAGGTAATGGCAACAGGAACACCCGAGCAAGTGGCGACTAGCAAAAAATCACATACAGGCCGTTTTTTGGCACAGGTACTGACATGACAATGAATCCAGAATGGTCGTTTGAGGCACACGACCTTTCATCTATAATGATGGCTCGTAATAACCTGGCGGAAACTGCCTTGTTCCGGATGGAAACAGGCTACAACAAGATTGATCCCGAAAACTTTCTGCACCTGATCGGAAATTTATTAATTGCTTCATGCGCCTCCACAGAGGAGCACCGTTCTTTACCCGAGCATATTATTGGGTCATTAACTGAGGCAGCTGGTGGTAAGTGTCCTACTCGACATTCTTTCGAGGAGTTTTCTACGCGCAATGCTATGCTCTATATTTTCTCGCTTCAGCATATTCCTTCTGGCGCTCCTGAGGTACGCGAAACTAAACGTAGCCGAGAATTAAGAGTAGGAGAGTTTATACGCCAGGCACACCTTCTAAACCCCGATGCCGTCACGCCTGCAGCATCAGAAGGTATGGGTAGGCATGTCTTTACTGGGTGGTATATGAGGAAGTTACACTGATACCTTAAAAGTATTAGTCTATCCTCTTGTTTAGGGCAATATTACTGATTAGGAGTTTGATTTTTTGCATTATTAATTGTCGGTTATCAGCTTCTTTTAGGATATGGAACGCCGATGCCACAAAGCTGATTGCAACAATTCCTAGGATAACCGGTGTGATGAAATGCTCTACCCAAGGCATTTTAGAGCCAAGCCAGTAGCCGAGCATTATGACGCCAGCTCCCCATAGAATTCCACCAATAATGTTGAAAAACAGGAACTTACCGCGTGACATTTTGCCAATACCTGCTACCATTGGTGCAAAAGTCCTGACAATTGGCACAAATCTAGCTAGTATGATTGTCTTTCCGCCGTGTTGTTCATAGAATTTTTCGGCACGCTCGAGGTGTTCGGGCTTGAATAGGATGCTTTCCTTTTTCTTGAATAGTCGTTTGCCAGTTCTTCTACCGATACTGTAGCCCACATTGTCGCCGACGATGGCAGATATCACGACAACTATTATCAACCAGTGTAGTGGCAACACTCCCTGAGATGCTAATATTCCGGCACCAAATAACAAAGTGTCACCCGGTAAAAAGAAGCCTATTAGCAACCCAGATTCGGCAAATACTGTAGCACCAATCATAACTAAACCACCACCCAAAATGAATTTATCTATAGCAATCATATCTATATAGCCTAGCAGTCAGTAGGATAACAGTCCAATTAATGTTAAAATAGGTAAAGCTAATGAAATCGGAGGGAAAACATGTCTAACGACACCATAGGGGTGGAACTAAAAAAACGCGATACTATCGGAAAGGGTCTGACAAAGTTGCGTACAACTGGCCAAGTGCCAGCTGTGGTTCATAATCATGGCAAAGAGTCGATGCATGTTTCGGGCGATTTTCTGAAACTTACCAAAGTATATGCGCAGGCTGGCAAACACCATCCTGTTGAGTTAAGCCTTGACGGTAAGCAACACCTTGCACTTATCAAAGATGTTGATTTTGATCCACGCAAGCACCAGATTAGGCACGTCGTTTTTCAGGCAATCAAGCAAAACGAGAAGACAACGGCTGAGGTGCCAGTTGTGCTGGTGGGTGAAGAAATTCCTGCAGAGAAGAAGAGTCTGTTGGTTTTGACGCAAATCGATTCTGTGAAGGTGGAGGCGCTGCCTCGTGATTTGCCAGATGAGCTGACTGTAGACGCAACCAAACTGGAAGAGGTGGGTGACCATCTGTACGTTTCTGATATTCAAGCACCAAGCGGCGTGACAATCTTGAGCGATCCAGAAGCATCCGTTGCAGTAGTAGAGATGCCAAAAGACCAAATTGCCGAAGCTGACGCTGCTGCCGCAGCTTTAGCCGAGGGTCAAGAAGTGCCTAGCGAAGTAGATGAGTCTAAGACCGAAGCTTCCAGCGAAGAGTCATCAGATAAATAGTCGAACCGCATGCATCAAAGGCCTGCCACCTTGTTAGGTGTGGGCTTTTATGTTGTTATGGCGTAGAATGGCAGTATTATGGAGTTTAATCCTTCTGATTCTTTTGCCGATCCTGAAAAAGATCATGAAGACGACGAGTCTGATGATACTAGTTTGGTTACCAAAAAGAAACGAAACTTTAATGCTAAGACTGAGGATGATGATACTGACAAAACTGACAAGTCTCTAGTCGTCAGAGATGGTATTGGTAAAACGCTATTCCAGAAGAATGAAAGCAAAGATGATTCTTCGGAACAGAGTCAGCATGATGCACTAACTTGGCACGAAGACGCTGACGACTTAATCGACCCTACAGAAATTTCTGACAATGAGTTGCGAGAGATTTCTCAGCAGATTATCGAAAATCATAGTCAGCAAATTGAAGCTGAGTTGGCCAATGTGGAGTCCGGAAGTTTACAGGAGGCCGAGTTATTAGGTGCGGTGATTTTTCTGGAAGACGTAGCTGAGGAGTTAGCGGACGGCAACAATCTAGATGATGAAAGGTTGAATACGGTAACAGATGATACTTTGGCTATTTTTGATGGTGATGTTTCAGAGGCTTCCGAAGGTATGGGCGAAGCTAATGGTATGAATACAGACGTAGAGTATCCCTCACATCTTGATCAAGTAGAAGATGATGTTCAACAAGCTAACGTTGTCCACTCTAATATCCCTGCATCATCTTTAGTCAATCCATCACCAACTACCAGTTCACGGCAAAGTAGTTTCAGCCATCCATCGATGGCATCTGTCGCCCACCTGGTGAGTCCACCTTCCGCACCCAATGTAGTGGATGGTGTCAATATTGCTTCTACAAGAATCGAGAATTTCAGTCAAAGCAATCATCGTGGTGCCGATCTGCTGGTTGGTGGAATTGTCGGATATTTGATCGGACGTCGTCGTGGCAGAATTAAGACCGAAGCACGCTTGATACCAATCCAGCAGTCATTAGAGTCCAAAGTGCGTGATTTGAGCGAAAAGGTTTCTTTTCATGAACAAAAGATTCGCACCCTTGTGTCAGAAAAGATGGCTACGCAAAAGGATGATGCAAAGCAGGAAATGTTAGAAAAGGCCCGAGCAAAGGTTCGTCAAAAGTCCCAAATAAAAGAGAAGCTTCAGTCAATCGCACCTCGGAAGATGGCAGAAGTGGATCCGTCGGCAAAAGCAGAAATATTCGAACCACCACCACAGCCTCAGCCAGTCCTGGAAAGAACCGAAAAGGTTGCGGCAATGCTAATCTCAAGTGTCGAGCAGCAACCAGAAGCACCCAAGGAGCAACGCCTTGCCTTAAGCGATGCCGAGGTATTGAGAGTTGCTTCAGTTATTGCCATTGATGGACAGTCAGCAAAACAGCTATACGAGCAAGGCCGAGTCAGTCATGCGGACCTAAAGGAAATAGTGAGTATTAGTACTACTAGTCCGGCTAGGGCTGAGCGAATGCTACGCGAGCGCATGCGACCACTTGTTATGGATTCGGGGACCCACGAACGTTTATCTCATCAAGGCTTAGACCAGCAAGCTAAAACACCCCTGTCACAACAAACCGTTGTAGCTAGGGTACAAAACAGCTCGTTGAGCAAGCCTTCGGCGCTAGGCGTAGATGCTTTGTCCGATTCTGTCAGTCAACTAGCAAGCCACGATGACTCAAGTTCGAAGTCAATATCACACGCTCAGCTCTACATCTGGATATTAGTGGTCTTTGTTGTGACGCTACTCTTGCTTGGTTTCTTTTTCTAGAAATCCACCAGATTGATGGTGCCATAGCTTGGCGTAGGTGCCATTAATCCGCAGTAGATCTTTGTGCGATCCTTCTTCAATGACTCGACCTTTGTCCATAACGAGAATGCGGTCCATTTTCTGAATGGTGCTAAGACGATGGGCGATAACGATTGCCGTGCGACCTTCCATAAGCTTCCAGAGCGCATCCTGAATGAGCACTTCGCTTTCGCTATCGAGGGCAGAAGTTGCTTCGTCCAAGAGGAGGATAGGTGCGTTTTTGAGCATCGCACGGGCAATGACCACTCTTTGTCGTTGGCCACCAGACAATTTAACGCCGCGTTCACCAACTAGAGTGTTGTACTTTTCTGGTAACTGCTCTATGAATTCATGCGCATGAGCCATCTTTGCAACTGCTTCAATTTCTTGCTGAGTTGCTTCTGGTCGGCCGTAAGCAATGTTTTCGGCAAGGCTTCTATGGAAAAGCAATGGTTCTTGTGGAACGTAGGAAATGTTTCGGCGTAGGCTGGTTTGGGTGACGGTGGCAATATTTTTGCCGTCGACCAAGATTTGGCCATGTTGGATGTTCATGAAGCGGAGTAGTAGGGCGGTAATTGTAGACTTGCCTCCGCCAGAATGCCCTACCAGGCCAATTTTCTGGCCAGGCTTGATGTGCAATGATAGGTCGGTGAATAGGGTTTGATCTTGCTTGTCTTCGTAGGCAAAGTGGACTTTGTCAAAGACTATATCACCGCGTCCTCGCTCTAGTTCGATTGCGTTTGGCGCATCTTGTATTTCTGGCTTCATACTCAATATCGTGGTCATGTCAGTTGCGTCACCAAACGATCGGTTAAAATTCCGTAGCACACGATTGGACTCCCATAATCGTCTAGACATTTGCATGGTGTAGTTCACGGCAAGGAATAACACACCAGCAGGTTGGTGCAAGACTGTTATTGCTAGAACACCAGACACAAATGCTAATATTGAAATTCCAGAAGTCATGCCATGACTAATAGTGTCGTTTATCATAACTTTACGCAGCAAAGTAAAATAATGATCCTTCGTGTCGTCGACTTGTTTTTCGAATAGTTTCCTTTCGTGCTTTTCCCCAGCAAAGGAGCTTACGGCCGCTACGTTTGTAATCATGTCGGCTAATTTTGCGGTACGCTGACTTTCGCTTGTAGCTAGAGCTCGGTCATATTTCATGGTCATCAAAGTGCGCTTAGCCATAATTGAGAAATAGACGACACTAGCCACTATAAATACCACCGCATATATCGGTGAAGTCAGCAAGAGAACTATAAACGATGCAGTTAGGGCCGTAATACCTGTCGTCACGCTCCAGGTAAACTCGTCCATAACTTTTTCGTATGCACTTAACAGTTTGTTGGTTTGTGATACCAAGGCACCGCCAAAGTGGTTGGCATGAAACTTGCGCCCCATTTTCTGCAGATGATCAAAAACATGAACGGCTAGATTTCTGATGGCGTGAATTTCGTACTGCCACACAAACCATACTTGAGTCCGCCAAATAATGATTCCAAGAAACATACATCCGGCATAGATATACAGATATGGCAGAAATTCGGATAGGTTTAATACTGCGCCAGTTTGACTAACGTATTGCAGCCTGTCAAAGGCACGCGCAATAATTACCGGCGGTACTATATCCTGAATAATAGTGCCTAGACTAGCGCCAATTGTGCCAATCCAGAAATGCCACTTCCTTTCGCGTGTAAATTGCCAGAATAATGACAATGTTTTTTTGGTGGTTGATTTAGCCATAATATAGAGCCTCCTAGCTCCAATCTCCTGCGCCCGGACTGGGTGATAGGTTGATTTGTTGTGTTTTTGGCGCTATAGGATCGGCGCGTCCGATCGTTTGCGATAGAGGATTAGCTTAGGATGCTAATCATAATGGATTTAAATTATAGAGTATAATGTATATTGATGCAAAAGGTTATTTTATATTACAAATTTGTGCCTGTGAAGGATCCAGAAATGACGATGCGTTGGCAGCGTGAGTTGTGCACGCGGCTGAACCTGAAGGGGCGTGTCCTGATTTCTGAACATGGTATTAACGGTACTCTTGGCGGAGACATAGAAAATCTGCGGCAATATAAGCGTGAGATGAACAAGTCGGTCGTATTCAAGGGCATTATGTATAAATGGAGTGATGGCACAGGTCATGATTTTCCTAAACTCAGGGTAAAGGTAAAGTCGGAGCTGGTGGCTCTAAATGCGGCAGATGAGATAATCGTTACTGAAAAGGGTGTCATGAATGGTGGTAAGCACCTCAAACCCAAAGACGTCCACAAGCTACTAGAAGAGCGTGGTGATGAGGTAGTCTTTTTCGATGGTCGCAATAACTATGAAGCCGAAATCGGTAAATTCAAGGGCGCAATTGTGCCAGATGTAAATACATCGCATGATTTTGCAAAAGAATTAGAAGATCCCAAGTATAACGACATCAAAGACAAGCCTATTGTTACGTATTGCACCGGTGGTGTCCGTTGTGAGGTGATTAGCGCGATGATGAAAAATCGTGGCTTCAAAGAGGTTTATCAGATAGATGGTGGTATTGTGAAATATGGTGAAATGTATGGTGATGATGGCGAATGGGAAGGTAAACTCCACATCTTTGACGACCGGATGCAGATGCAGTTTAGCGACAAGGCAATAGATATTGGTAGTTGCACCCATTGTCAGGGTAAGACCAGTCGATATATAAATTGCGACAATGTTGCGTGCAACAAGCTTGTTCTTGTGTGCCAAGATTGTAATCAGCAAAGTTTTTGCAAAGCCTGTGTATTAGCGGAAGTAGCGTCAAGACAGTCGTCCTAGTGATATGTACGAATACTTACCTTGCCAGGCAAAGTTTCAATACAAGACTATTGACAAAATCACAAAGATAGCGTAAAATGTAGCACTTAATACATTTTGCTTATGGTGTTTGCATATTTGCAGACGCATAGGCAAGAAAGGTGTTGCATTATCATGAGCTACGAAGTCCTTGATGGCGTGTTGAAAAATTTGCCAGTGACCCAGGATGCTATGGAACAAAAGCATCTTGTGACTGAGTATGGTCCAGAGACACACGACCCAGAAGCTATTGCTTTCTTGGATGAAGTCTTTGCGCGTCTTGATGTTATTGCGGATTTTGGAATGCCCAGAGAGCCAAAGTGGCGAGATGATGTAACGACAGAGCCAAAGTGGCGAGATGATGTAACGACGCCTGCTTTAAATAATGCTTACCCATATCCGGAAGAAGCGCAAAAAACTTCAACAACTTCTTCAATCATTGCTGCTTATGATATTGAAGAGAGCCAGTCAGGAAAGTTTTCGGCCTGGTGGGAACAGACTAAGGCTGATACAAAGGAAGAATTTTCTAGGTCTGGTGAAGAGTTGCGCAATATGGGCAAGTATCTTAAGCGCGAGATGTTGTTTATTGAGGAAGGTCAGACATTTGAAGAGTATGCTGAGTCTGTCAGAAACACAATTCGCGCCGATTTGGGTAGAGGAAAAGAAGTTTCGTATGCATTGATGGATAGTCTTGTATCTCAAGTTACTGAACTCTTAGGACAAAAGACGGAAAGATCAACGAACACTCACATATTGCGAGCTACTGTCGCAAAACTTGCGTTAGCTGCTACTTTCTTGGCTAGTGCTCAGGGTATTAGTGCCGGTTTTGATAAGCCGGATAAGTCTGATTCTGTTGGTGAAGCAATTGAGCTTGTGCGCACTAGTGACGCTACTATTGTGACCATACCTGCTCTGGAACATGACACACAGGATCCTGTGCAGTCGGCAATTGATGCAGCAACTGCTATTAACGTTCCTGAGTCAGAAGTGTCTGTTTCTGGTGCAGACCTTGTGTTGCCGTTAAATATTACACCCAACCAAGCAGCAATCGCAGCAATCGCAGCAAGTATGCCAGATAAAGTAGGCAAAAGTGACGGTGGATCTGGTGGTACCACAACTACAACTGCGCCTTCTCCTCCTACGGAAGTTCCGGCGGAGCCAGCTCCAGCGCCACCTACCGAGGCTCCTAAGTCACCCGAGGAAATGACCGACGAAGAATATATTGATTGGCTTGTTTCGCAGGTCAAAGTTACCGCAGAAGATTTCAAGAATTTCACGGTCGATGAGTCACGTTTGGGCGCGTTTGACGATGAGCTCTCTGGTGCAAAAATTCAACCAAAAGCTTTTGTGTTACACTGGACGGCCGGTCGATACAAAAATGGCGTAGACCAATTTATTTCTGCTATCAAGGGTAGGAAGGGTAATTGCTGTAATGTCATGTATTTTATTGATGATGCTGACAAACCTAATGTGTACCGGTTTTTCGGCTATCAACAAAAAGCCGCACATGCAGCTGGTGCCAATAGTTATACACAAGGAGTAGAGGTTGAAGCCAAGGGGCTACGTGGAGAAGATGGTTATACTCCCGAGCAATTACGTGCAGTAGTGTTGCTTGCATATCGTTTTATGACAACCGTAGGTATTGACATCAAACGCGAAAACTTTGTCGGTCATTCTGAAGTAACCAAAGGCAAGACAGATGGCCCAGCTTACCTCATGGATCGGTTATTTGAAAGACTTCAGCAGTTAGACAAGGATGTCAAAGGTTCAAATATTCCAAGCAGTCCTGCTACACCGGAAGAACCAAGTAATCCTAAGGGCGCAGAATACGACAAGGCTCTAAATGCTTTGTTAGAATTTATTGCTTCTAAAGAAGGTGACTGGAATTCTGTTAACCGAGGTGTTGCGGGCGATACTATGTTGGGTACCGAAGAGGGTCGCGCTGCATATCGAGCAATATTTGGGGAACGTATGCTGACTGACTTGACCATTCGAGAGATTATGCAACTACAGGAAGAGGGAAAGATAAAAGCGGTTGGTAAGTTCCAGCTAATTCCGTCGACACTAAACTCAGCGGTTAAAGTCACCAAGATTGATATTGACCGCAAGTACGACCGTGAAGCACAACTACAGTTAGCAACTGACTATCTGCTACTGGGTGGCAAACAGCCAGCTTTGACGGAATATCTCAAGGGTCAGTCCGATAATCTACATTCAGCTATTGAAGGCTTGTGTGCCGAATGGGCATCTATGGTTTGCAATGATGGTAACGGTCGGTACGATGGAACGGCTGGAAACGACGCAAGGGGTGGCATGGCACAACTCAAAACACAGCAAGAATTACTGGAAGCATTGCGTCAGGCAATAATCGGAAACGAGCAGACCATGAAAACTGATACCACAGCAACTACGGTAACTGACACTACTACTACGAGTCAGCCTCAGGGTGGGGATACTGCTAAAGACACGGAACCAAAAGAAACTTCAGGTAAACGTGAAGTGTTTGACATAGATTCATTGCCCCGCGACAAAGTAGCACACATCTACAGTGGTTATTTTATGGAGGATGGAAAGGTGAATCAAGAAAAGCTTGACGAGTGGCTTGATAAACTGCCAAAGGTCGAGATCGATGGACAGATAAGATATCGCTTTGGGGTGAAATATATCCCAGGTGAATATGAAGGAGATAGTGATAATGACTAATCCAGAACAAAATCGAGAGAAAATAATGGTTCCGGTGAATGTAGATGAATACGGAATGGGTACATATACCTACGAAGAACAACATCATCTAGAAGCCGACGTGGTATCCTCCAAAGAACCAGAAGGTCCTTCGTTACAGAGAGCTATTGTGGTGGCAGCAGAACGCAGCGGAAAATTTATGCGTAATGTTAAACGGGTTGGTGTAGTTGGCTTGGTTGGTGCTGTCGGCATCGCAGGGCTGCAGGTTAAACAATGGGTAGAAGATTGGCGAAATCCATTTGGTGCACCGTCCGAGCATAAAGCCGAATTGACCGTAGACGCACCTCAGACAGAGGTTTTCGAAGATGTGTATCTAAATCTAGCAACCATTGAATCTACGTTTGGCGTTTCTTTGGACACGTCACTCGATCGTCCTGGTCCATTTAACTGTGACACACAGACTAGACTTACGGGTAAGGATGGTGAAGATGACAAGATCACGACCGCTACTCATGCAGGCTTAGAGATAGGCAGACTGTCTGTTAAGCGCGAAGGGGACGAGGTTGTGGCATCGATTGAAGGCGACATTGTCTTGACTGATTCTAGTGTTGATTATCGTAGGAATAGCATTGCCGTCGAGGGAATGAGCGGTGGTGTGGACGTGTGTATAGGTACTAATGAGATAACTTGGGCTCGCAATATTGTCGATACGGCAGTTCAGGGCGCCGGAAATGTGGCGGCGAGTTGTGCAATGCAAGACGAATCAGGCAAAGAAGTTTTCGAGAATGGTATCAGAACATTTGTTGCTAGCACAGACTTGACTGACGGCTTGTCAGAACAGGAGATCAAAGGTATGAAAGTAGTTATTGATGACTATGATAATGCTTCGGATGCTATGTACGGCAGTGCAGTACAGGCTTTTCGTAGGAATGTTGGCGGTGTGATGCAATCTTATCTTGACGAAACAAAGGACGGTAGTCATAAAAAGCCAAAGATAAATGACTCTGATCTACTGGATTGTTCCAAGCATACAATAACTATAGGCAATCGCAAGCGCTAAGTTCCATCAATGGCTCGAACCAGGGTACAATTATAGCGTGAGCCAACTATTAACCGACAAGCTCAAGTCATTACCCGATCGGCCTGGAGTTTACTTTCATAAG
This sequence comes from Candidatus Saccharimonadota bacterium, assembly GCA_020428105.1. Taxonomy (GTDB): domain Bacteria; phylum Patescibacteriota; class Saccharimonadia; order Saccharimonadales; family JAGQNK01; genus JAGQNK01. The sequence goes on along the minus strand of JAGQNK010000013.1, from coordinate 11,731 downwards.
GATAAAACCGGGCAGATTATTTATGTGGGCAAGGCAGCGGTTTTGCGTAACCGGGTGAGGCAGTATTTTCAGCAATCGCGTAATCGCGACGCCAAGACTGAGGCTTTAGTTTCGGAGATTGACGACGTAGATTGGATGGTCGTAGACAGTGAGTTAGATGCTTTATTCCTAGAAGCTGAGATGATCCGTCGCTACATGCCTCGCTACAACATTTTGCTACGCGACGATAAATCGATGACTTATATTCGTATCGATTATGACAGTAACTTTCCTACCGTTACGACAACACGCAGGCCACTTGACGATGGGGCAAAGTACTTTGGGCCATACCTTAGCTCATATGGTGTCAACCAGGCGTTGAAACTACTACGTCGAGTATTTCCGTTTGCAATCAAACAGACGCCAGGACAAAAACGTGCAACATTGCATTACCATTTGGGGCTGGATCCCGGTCTGGAAGAAGGCAGGACTAGCCTGGAGGACTACCGAGCAAATTTGCGTAAGCTGATATCCGTAATACAGGGTGGTCGGCAGACTATTGCAAAGGACATGGAAAAAGAGATGAAAAATCTTGCGAAATTGTCGCAGTTCGAGGAAGCTGCCAAGATTCGTAACCAACTCTTTGCGCTACAACGCTTGAGCAAGCAAGTCATATTTAGCGACAAAGAGTTTATGGAAATATCCAAAGATCATGCCTTGAATGAGCTAGTAGAACTGTTGGAGCTAGTCGATTTCCCAAAGCGTATCGAGGGGTATGACATTAGTCATATGCAAGGTACTGATGTAGTGGCCAGTATGGTGGTCTTTACTAACGGTGTTAGCAATAAGGGTGAATACCGTAAGTTTAAGACCAAGATAGATCATAACAATGACTTTTATAATATGAACGAAACTATCAAGCGTCGTCTGAGTGAAAAGAATCGCAAGAGTTGGGGCGTGCCGAGTCTGGTGCTGATCGACGGTGGCAAGGGTCAACTAGACGCGGCTATTCAGGCACGCAACAATGCTGGATGTCTCAAGATTCCGTTTATAGGTCTAGCCAAAAGAGAAGAGCAGATTGTGATTCACAAAACATTATCTAACGTTCGTCTAAGTCTGGATTACTTGCACAAAATGGGCGGCTTCTACGAGGAGACGGATGACTTCTTGCTCGTAAATATTCCCCATAGCGCAAATTTGGTCAAGCTACTCCAGCGTATCCGTGACGAATCCCACAGGTTTGCGGTGAGTTATCACTCGGTGCTAAAGGGCAAGCGTCAGACTTCCAGTCTGCTGGATGAGATACCGACAATTGGTCCCGCCACACGGAAAAAATTGCTAAAAGCATTCGGCAGTGTTCGAGGTATCTTAATGGCTACAGACCAAGAAATAGCTAGCGTGGTTGGTGACAGAAAATCGGTAGTCTTGTTGAAGTATTTGCAGTCTGAACGTCAGCGGTTAAAGAAATAACTTTGGTATACTAGGTACTTGTTAAAGGATTGCGATGACGATAGATTTTGACACAGAATTTTTTATACAGAACAGACAGCGACTGCGGACGTTGTTCGCCGGTACTGCCCCGATAGTATTGACGGCTAACGGTATTATGCAGCGCAATAGCGATGTTGCCTATCCGTTTAGACAAGACAGTAATTTCTGGTATTTAACAGGCATTGATGATCCGGACATACTACTGGTAATGGACAAAGACAAAGATTATTTGATAATCCCAGACAGAGATGATGTAATGCAGCGCTTTGAGGGAGAATATGACATTGCGAAACTGTCGCAAAAATCTGGAATATCTACCATTGTTACAGAGAAGGCTGGCTGGAAGCAGCTGTCTGCAGGGTTACGAAAAGTTCAGCATATTGCAACTCTAGTTGCTCCACAACCGTATATACAAAATCACAGTATATACACCAATCCGGCTAGGGCTAGACTACAAGAACGCCTAAAGGAAACAAAAGCTGGCATTGAATTCATTGACCTCCGGCAACATCTGACACAACAAAGAGCAATTAAGCAACCTCAAGAGTTGCAGGCTATCCAGACAGCAATTGATCTGACGTCTGGTGCTATACAATATGTTCAGCAAAAACGCGACTCATACAAATATGAATATGAGATTGAGGCAGATATATCATCTGTGTTCAAAAAAGCTGGGTCAGACCATGCCTTTTCGCCTATTGTTGCCAGCGGGGCGAGCGCTTGCACGATCCATCATGTCGCCAACAGTAATCCAATCGACCCGAAGGGACTTCTGGTGTTGGATATCGGTGCGGAGATTTCAAACTATGCCGCTGATATCACTAGGACTATTGCGGTTGGCGCGCCTACTAATAGACAGCAAGCAATCTTTGGCGCTGTACTTGACGTGCAGAAGTATGCACTTGGAGAATTAAAGCCCGGTGTTCTAATGAAAGAGTACGAAAACAAAATAGAGCATTATATGGGCGAGAAACTACGCGAATTAGGGCTGATCACGATTATTGAAACATCTGCGGTGCGCAAGTATTATCCGCACGCAACATCGCATTTCCTTGGTCTTGATACGCATGATGTTGGGGAATATGATAGGCCTTTGTCGGCAGGCATGGTGGTTACCTGCGAGCCAGGTATCTATATTCCAGAAGAAGGAATTGGCATTCGTATTGAAGATGACATACTTATCACCGAAGCGGGAAACCAGAATTTGAGCAAAGCACTATCAGTTCAATTGTAAGCCTGTTACAATTGTATATAACTATGACGCAACGCGCTCCGTTAAACAGGTTTCTTATTCGATGGTTTGTATGTGGTTTGGGTCTTTGGATTGCCGCAGGGTTGCTTGGCGATAAGATCAACTATGATAGTCGTATCGGCGTGGTGGTTGTTTCTGGACTCATCCTGGCAATAGTCAACACAGTTATCAAGCCAATTGTCGTCATCTTGTCCCTGCCGGCAATTTTGTTCAGCCTGGGATTGTTCATGGTGGTGATTAATGGATTGTTGGTCTATATAGTTGGCTGGTTGTATCCGCAGATGCAAATTGCAACCTTTGGCACGGCGGTACTTGCAGGGCTGGTCATTGGCTTGGTAAACTATCTAGTGTCAGTCATCTTAGAAGAGAGGTCATAGTTTTGAGTATTTATAATTACATCACAATCGGTACTGCGTTGTTTTTGACTTTACTAATTCTTATTCAGACGCGTGGTGCTAGTTTGGGTGCAGGTATGGGCGGTAGCGCAGAAGTGAATACTGTACGCAGAGGTTCCGACAAGTCTTTGCACCAACTGACTATTATTACGGCAATTGTTTTTGCCGGGTCTATCATCTTGGGTATTGTGTAAGGTTGATTTGTCGCATAGGTAAACGTTCCCTGCAGGGGCATTTTTCGTGTTAGAATGTGGTAACGAATATGGTTAACCGTACAACAAAACTTCGCTGGCGTCGTAATTGGAAAAAGCGTCGCAAACAAGTAGAAGATATCGGAGTCAATGCCGAGCAGGGGCTTGAGGCTCATTTTTTTCGTCGCTTAGGCAGGTTGGCCAACGTATGGCGTTTTGCCGCAGGTTGGGTACTACTGCTTATTATTCTAGGCGTCGGTACCGTTATGCAAACGCGTTCGCAGAGTGAGTATTATCAAACCTTACGCCCCGCATCTGGCGGAACTTACACAGAAGGTATTATTGGCGTATTTACTAACGCCAATCCACTTTATGCAACCAGTGCGGTAGATAGTTCAGTGTCTCGATTGGTGTTTTCGGGTTTGATGAAATACGACCAGAACAACAACTTGGTGCCCGACTTAGCCCAGTCTGTTACGGTGGACAGTAGTGGCAAAGTCTATACTGTCAAGCTTAGGAGTGATGTAAGGTGGCATGACGGCCAGCCCTTTACGGCAAAAGATGTGGCTTTTACGTATGGAATGATCAAGAATCCGGACGCCAGATCACCTATGTTCAGTACCTGGCGAGATATTAAGGTAAACGCCAAGGACTCACAGACTGTCGTGTTTGAGCTGCCAAATGTACTGAGTACTTTTGGTGAGATGATTACAAATGGGATAGTTCCTGAACATCTACTAAAGTCTGTTGAGCCTGCGCAGATGAGAACTGCACGCTTTAACAGTGTTGATCCAGTCGGTACCGGCCCTTTCAAGTGGGATGAACTAGAGGTGCAGGGCGCAACACAACCAACGCGTCAAGAAGTCGTTGGATTGTTGCCAAACGAAAGTTTTTATCGACCCATGCCCAAGGTCGATAGATTTATCATTCATACTTTCCGAGATGAAGCACAGATGGTTCAATCATACGAAGCAGGTGCATTGACTAGTATGGTCGGGCTTGCCAGTATTCCAGATAACGTTCGTGCGGTCTCGGACTTTCAAGAATACAACATACCGCTAAACGGCGAAGTGATGGTCTTTTTCAAAACCACCGCACCGCCTTTAGATGACGTCAAGGTTCGTCGTGCTCTCGTTCAGTCTGCTAATACTACAGATATTCTTAAGAATTTAGGATATTCGGCCAAGAATGTCCATGGACCACTTCTTGATTCACACATCGGTTACAAAAAAGACTTAGGTCAGCTACCGTACAGCATAAAACAGGCAGAGAAATATCTAGATGCAGCTGGATGGAAAAAGGACTCGAATGGTATACGCAAGAAGTCAGGCAAGGAGTTAACCTTTTCGCTATTTGCTCAGAACACTAGTGATTACAGTGCTGTGTCTGCCGCACTGCAAAATGCCTGGAAAAACATCGGGGTTAGAGTAAATGTTACTCTGCAAAGTGAAGCAGATATGCAGGGAGTGGTCACACGGCATGATTATGATGCATTGCTACACGGCATCTCCATTGGTACTGATCCAGACGTGTTTGCTTATTGGCATAGTTCGCAGGCCAGTCCAAGCTCTCCGTCTCGGCTGAATTTTTCTGAATACAAGTCTAAAGAAGCCGATACTTCTTTAGAGGCAGGGAGAACTCGTCTTGACCCAAAGGTCAGGGGTGCAAAATACGAGCCATTTCTAAGGGCTTGGCGAGACGATACGCCAGCCCTGGCATTGTACCAGCCGGCATTTTTGTACGTCACAAGGGGTAAGGTTTACAACTTCGAACCAAAATCTATGAACAGTATCACTAACAGATATGTAAATGTCGAGAACTGGATGATACGCCAAGAGAAGTCCCTCAAGTAGTTGTGGAAGCTTGACGCCTCTTGAGTTTATTTATCAAAAATCGTATTATACTTGGGTTAATTACTCTTTTGTGAGTGATGATTCGCGCGAGTGGTGAAATTGGTATACACGCAGCCTTGAGGTGGCTGTGCCGCAAGGCGTGGAGGTTCAAGTCCTCTCTCGCGCACCATATTGCAACTTTTTGCAGAATAGTCGCCCAGTCGGGCGGCTTTTTCTTTGGTTTTGCTGCGCAAAACCAAAGAAAAAAGGGCGCATTCGCGCCCGATTTCCGAAAAAAGTTTCTCCATGGTGCCTCTGTACGACAAGGCTAGAACCCATTTTATGTCAAAAAGCTGAAAACCTGAAACGAGAACACCAGCCCCGACCCACGCAAGCCTAAAGGCTTGCCACCCCACGCCAAAAAGCCTTTGCATTTTCTGAATTACCCCCGCCGAGATTTTTTTCAATTGAGAAAAGTCAGGTCTGTCGGGTCGGCTGCGCAGAGCGGCAGAAACGGCAGGGTTTTCCTACAGGACTGGTTGTTGTTCTGCGGTTACATTCTTAATATAAAATATTTGACTTTAAGAATATATATTGATACAATCCTGTAAATGGATGGTAAACTAGCCACATATTATAAAGTTCTATCTAATCCCGTTAGATTGCGGATTTTTATGTATATTGCGGAGAACTCGGAAAGTTTTTCTAAACCAAAACAAGAAAGCTGTGTTTCGGAAATCTCAAAGGCAATAGGTATCCCCCAGCCAACAGCTTCTAATCATCTTAGAGCCTTAAAGCGAGTTGGCTTGGTTAAATCAACCAGCGTTGGAACACGTTGCTATCAATATGTTACAAAAGACGCTGCGGAATACTTGTTGAGGCACACTCAGCACATCTTTGAACAAGCGAGCAAAAGTCCATATTAACTATGAAAACCGTTGCAAAACTAAAATTGATTGAGTTCTTAGATGGAATGTACTTTTCAACCATCATTACTAACCTATTCGCCGTATCTGAAGGCGTACCACTTTATCACGCCGTTATAGCGCAAAGCGTGTTTACGGGCACTGTGTTTTTATCGGAAATCCCAACCGGAGTTATTGCGGATAAGTTTGGTCGCAAAACATCAATGGCGCTAGGATACTTTACCAGTGCGATTGGTCTTATGGCTTTGGTTATTTCACCGACAACCATCGGGCTGTATGTAATGAATATTATTCGCGCGATTGGTCTGTCTATGGTCAGCGGGGCAAACGAAGCCTTGCTATATGAAGCGTCAAAAGACGAAGGCTTAGACTATAAAAAGCAAAGCAGCATTGTTTTGTCTAATGGCATAGCTGGGCTTTTTGTTGCCGGTATCGTAAGCGGAATAGTATACCAAGTGTTTAGTTCAGTAAGCTTTGTGTCACTCATCTTGGCAACTGTGGCTTTGCAGCTTGTCATTACAGCTATTTCCTTGACCCTGCACGATGGTTCAAAAGATCAATCCAAGCAAAAGTCTATTGTGAAACAAGAGCTAAAAGCCTTTGAAATGGTGGCAAATACACTTAGCCTTATGCGGAAAAACCAGACAATTTTTGCCCTAACAATAGCTGGACTTATGACTGTGTGTAATGAATATTTCTTGTATGGCACAGTTGCGATCCATTTTGAAAATCTCGGCAATGTAAGTAGTTTTTGGGCTGGCGGCGCAATTAGCTTCGGCTTGTTTGTTAATTTCATATTGCAGCGTTATGTTTACAAGCTGGAAGATTACTTAACTTTTGAGAAAGCCTTTGCACTTATAAAACTTGGCTCAATCACTGGATATCTTTTGCTCGCTTTAGCGACACAGAACACACTGGTCATCATTATTGCTATAGCAACTATGGGAGTTTTCAATATAGAACGTCCGATTGTCTCCGACTATGCAAATCAAGAATTACAGAGTTCAGTAAGAGCAACTGTGTTGTCCGGTATGTCATTAGCCAGCAGGTTTGCAAAGATGACACTTACTATAATCTTAGGAATTATAGTTGCTGGCGGTTCACTACGACCAGGATTTTTAGCACAAGGTTTATTTATGGCGGTTGGGTTAGCGATTAGTTATTGGCTTCTTGTTCGTTGTGGTTGTGTAAGACGATTTAAGAATGTAACCACAGAACAACAACCAGTCATGTAGGAAAACCCTGCCGTTTCTGCCGCTCTGCGCAGCCGACCCGACAGACCTTACTTTTCTCAATTGAAAAAAATCTCGGCGGGGGAATCTCAAAAATTCAAAGGCGGTTTTTTGGCGGGGCGCAGCGGGCAGACTTGCCCATCAGGCGGCGGGGCTTAGCTTCAGGCCAGTATTTGTCTTGGAAAAAGGTTCTAGTGTGGGCGTAGAAACTCACCAAGAACGAATTTATTGAGAAATTTGAGCGCATCCAGCGTTCTTTTATTTTGGTTTGCACTCCGCGCAACCAAAGAAAAACGGTACTGGCGCGCCGCTAATTCTGCCTTTAGTCCATTTTTGGGGAAGCTGCAAAACTTCACCAAGTTTGTTGAGAAATCCTAAGCAGCACACAGGTGCAGTTTTTTAGATTTGCTGAACAGTTTGCTGAACAGCATAAGATATTGTATGTAATAGTGTGGCTATGGTGTTATGAAGTTTTTGAAAAAAGTACTTGCAATCCAAATTAACATAAGCTTATAATGCAAACATTAACGTAACTTAATAAATAGGTGAGGGAAAAAATTTAAATTGTCGGTTTACACAAACTGATGGTTTATTAATACTTTTTAGGTCTTTGACATCAAAGCCTATGAAGAAGGGAAAAATAAAACAAATGGTCAAAAACAATCGTTATCACACTAGATACGTCAACAACAACACAAACAACAGAGCAAGCATTATACCCTTAGCTAAAGAACTAGGCTTTGCTTTATTTCTACTAGCTACCGTACTAATATTTAGCCCTAAGCAAGCTCATGCAGCTACCTTTAACGTAGCTACTGGTTCTAGTGCAACAAATGCTGATTCCGTCTGTCAGCTGGAAGAAGCAATAACAAATATTAACGTAGGGTATAGATTTGAGGCGGACTGTGTAGAAACCGGCGCATACGGTACCGATGATACCGTCAACCTACCCGCCGGGACTATTACAGGACCAGGGTCAACATTGTCGTCGTTCCAAAATCCAGTAAAGGTTATAGGGCAGGGCAAAGGAGTATCTATCCTTGATGGGGCAGGACTTAGTTATTACGGAGGAAGTTCTGTAGGAATATTTGAAGCCCGTGATTTTAGCATGACAGGTGGTTACGGAATTAGAGCCACAAGTGCTAGCTCCATGACCGTAGACAGCTTAGACATAGATTTAGGCGGCGCGAGCAGTGCGGCTATCATCTCCGAAAACAGTAACATGGATGTTCGGGATAGCTATTTGCACAATGGTTCTATGAGTGGCTCCGGTCTAAGTACTTTGATGATTGCTTATGTCGCGTCGGGGAGTGGCAACAAAACGGTCAATATCGAGCGCACGACTTTTGCAGATGCGAAAAATGGCCTGATGCTTCAGGCTGGCTCAGGGTTTACACTAAATGCCAATATCAAGAACTCGACCTTTACGGATTTGCACGGTGATGGAAATGAATATTATACGACAGCTAGTGGCGTTATTGCTGCCCCTGATAATACAACTGGTACTCAAATCAATTACACCACAATAAACAACACCTTTAGCAACATCACCAATAATATTCCCGGTTCATACCCAGCGACTGCTATCCTTGATGGTGCAGAAGGTGATGTTGCCATCACCCATACTGCCCAAAACGATCTCTATGCTGTAGGGGATGGTACGGCTAATGCAGTAAACTATTATAGATATGTTGGTTCAGGGTCTGGCGCCCCGACGTTCACAATTAATAGTAACGGTGGTAATGTCGCTAGTGACAATAGCTTTAATAGCTATCTAACTCAGTCTTCTGACAAACATGGCCAAACTAGCCTAGCATCCTTCCTCGGAGTACTCACAGACAATGGTGGAGAAGTACCAACTCTAGCGTTATCCGAAGGCTCTCCAGCTGTTAATGCTGGTACAAATGTGGCTGGAATGACAACTGACGCTCGTGGTGAAGATCGCCCTCAAGGCGGAGCCTTTGATGCTGGAGCATACGAGTCAGCCTTTGGTGAGGAAGGGAATGGTTCTGAATCAGGTGGTTCTGAATCAGGTAGTTCAGCAGTCATCAATAATCCTAATGGTTCTGGTACTATGTCGCTAACCGGCAACCCTACCATACCCAAGCGTCCAACCTTCTCTGGTACGACTACTCCTAACTCTACAATTTCAGTAACAGTGCACTCAGACCCAGTAGTCTGTACTGCCACGGCAGATAGTGCCGGTAACTGGAGTTGTACTCTGCCTAGTGACCTAGAACCCGGTACCCATACTGTAACCATACAGATCACTAAACCAGATAGCTCAACAGAAACCTTGGGGCCATACACCGTTACGGTTGTAGCCGGCGCATCAACTACTGTAACAAGCAAAGATCTGGCAAATACCGGACAGAACAACAGTGTGATTACTATCTTTGGTGGTTCAATAGCACTAATAACGGCTATACTAGCCTTGCCAAGGTTGGTAAAGAGGCGGATTAAGTTTTCTATCCTGAACAGGTAGGAAGGGTCATCGAAACCTAACAATAGTTTTCGCAGTACATATAGCGATGCTGTAAAATATGAGTCTATGGGAAGGATGACTACTGCAAATACTGCCAAGCCGAAGATTGTACTGCTGGTACCCTTTAGCTCCGAAGATCCTTCCAGAAACCAAATCTGGGGACATGTCCGCAGTTGGATAAATCAAACATTGGATTATCCAATGTATATCGGCGAGCATTTCCCAGAAACTCCCATTACTTACAATCTTAGCCTTGCGCGCAACCAAGCTGGTCAAAAAGCCGGTGATTGGGATGTGGCAGTTATTCACGATGCTGATACGGTCATCAATCCTCAACAAATCAAAGACGGTGTGGCATTAGCTCTAGAAACAGGAGCTGTTGTCTATCCATATGTAGAACGTTGGGAGCTAGACTTTAACGGCACCAAGATGTTACTCCAAGACGAGACCAGCGATTGGCAAAAACACATGACTCAATATACACATACTCAACCTTTAGGTGGTTGCATTATTGTGCGTCGAGATTTATGGGATGTTGTGCGTGGCTTTGACAGTGGCTTCGTTGGCTGGGGTCATGAAGACGGAGCTTTTGCTATGGCTTGCGAGGTGCTAAGCGGTAAAAGATTACAAAGAATTCCTGGTAAATCCTTGCACCTAGAGCATGTCCTTGCACCGGCTAAAAAGCCAGACAATCCAGTTTACTTAGCCAATCAAGCACGGATTAAGACATATATGCAATCTACTCGTCAGCCAAATGCTAGGGATCTAATCCGTAAGTTGCGAGATGAATCTATAAAGACCGACACAGAACACAGCATTTCCTGGCCTCTAGTTAAGGACAACAAAGAAGGCATGAATCAAGCCTTTGCCCTAATGCTACTGACTGACGTAACTAATGTTTTGGATAAATATAAATGTACCCATTGGCTTAGTGATGGCACTTTGCTAGGAGCTATCAGAGAAAACGGTTTTATACCTCACGACGAAGATATTGACCTAGGTATTTGGGCAGAAGACTTTGACATACGCGTTATCCATGAGCTAATCAATAGATACGGCTGTAATATCTTCAGGCTTCAAGGCAAGCCCGATGATGGCATGGTTGTATCAATAGGTAGGGTAGGTATTCATCTAGACATGTTCTTTTATTATCCGGCAAAGAGTAGAAAGAAGACGTCTAATCAAATATATTCATGCTTATACACACTATTTAAGCCATACAATACTTCCAACAGGGCAAAGCAGTTTGACTGTGAACTTCCTAGCTACAAGCCACTAGTTCGATGCAACTTTATGGGGCGCAAATTTTGGGTTCCAAAAAATGCCGAGAAACACATAGTGGCAGTTTATGGGCCAGACTGGCGCAAACCAAAAAAGAATTGGACTTTTGCAAACGATCAAACCAACATGAAACTTCGTGGAACAATTGAAGACATGTCAGCTGATAGGCAGGTTGTTGAGCAATATCTAAAAATACACCCTATTAAACACAAGTAAGGTCATGGTGGATTTATCAAAGACAGAGTTCGAACTCCTTCAGCTGATAGTTCACAGTAACGGCATAGACAAATCAAAGATAGTTGAGCGGATGCCCGCATTTGACCCTTTGGCAATCAACAATGCTATTCTTAGTCTGATACGCAAGGGTTTGGTGCGTCGTGCAACAGAACAAATATTTGCCAAGCCCCAAGCCCTAGAAGCCTTAGAACCATATCGTGTAAAAAGAGCTGTCATCCTGGGTGCTGGCAAAGGTGAACGTATGCGCCCAGAAACGCATACCATACCAAAGCCGATGGTTAAAATTCATCAAAAAAGACTCATAGAAACTCAGCTTGACGCTCTAGCTAATGCCGGCATCACGGATATTACGATAATCCGTGGATACTTAGGAGAGGTTTATGATTTGCTGTTGCCAAAATATCCTCAGCTCAAATTTATAGATAATCCA
>JAGQNK010000012.1 GCA_020428105.1 Candidatus Saccharimonadota bacterium | reverse complement strand
TTATTTTGGTTAAGGTTAGCACAAACAGACTACTGTGTCTATGTGGGATAGTTCGCCGTTACATATTCGTGTATGATTCTTCTATGAAACAAAATCTACCCTCAACACCCAACATCAAACATGTTGAACAAAAAGTATTAACCGGATTGGTTAAGTCCCGCGATAGTGCATATACCAAATTCCCTCTGTTATTCACCCTACTTGGTACTTTCGGTGTAGTAGCAACATTTTATGGTTTTGAGCATATTATCGATGGTATACCTATACTTGCCAATAACCCTATAATTCTTTTGGTTGTCGGCGTTACGACTCTTGCGATTACTGGCACACTGTACAAAAAGCTGGGTTAATTTTATCTTCGAAAAACAAAAGAGCTCCCGTGATTGGGAGCCCTTTTGGGTATTGCCAAGCAATTATTTGTTGATCTTGGTTACGACACCAGCACCAACAGTACGGCCACCTTCACGGATCGCGAAGTTTACGCCTTGCTCCATAGCAATAGGTGCAAGCAACTTAACTTTGAAAGTTATTGTGTCACCAGGCATAACCATTTCTTTGTCAGCTGGTAGCTCAACTTCACCCGTAACATCTGTTGTACGGAAGTAGAATTGTGGCTTGTATCCCTTAAAGAATGGGGTGTGACGACCGCCTTCTTCCTTGGTAAGGATATAGACTTCAGCATCGAACTCTGTGTGAGGGTTGATTGAACCAGGCTTACAAAGAACCTGTCCACGTTCGATTTGATCACGCTCAATACCACGAAGCAAAATCCCTGCATTATCGCCAGCCTGACCTTGGTCAAGGCTCTTTTTGAACATCTCAATGCCTGTAACCACAGACTTCTGGGTGTCCTTAATGCCAACGATTTCAACTTCGTCGTTGACCTTAACTACACCTTGTTCTATACGACCAGTTGCAACAGTGCCACGGCCCTTGATAGAAAAAACGTCTTCGATCGGCATCAAGAATGGCTTGTCCATATCACGAGTAGGTTCTGGAATGTAGTCATCCATAGCCTTAACTAGCTCCATTACAGCATCTTCACTAGCCGTATCACCCTCTAGTGCTTTTGTGGCAGAACCCTTAATGATAGGAGCATCTTCGTCAAAACCGTTCTTTGCCAGCAGTTCACGAATGTCCATTTCCACTAGTTCGACTAGCTCTGGATCAGCCAGATCCATCTTGTTCATGAAAACGATGATCTTAGGAACGCCAACTTGACGTGCAAGCAAAACGTGTTCACGTGTTTGAGGTAATGGACCGTCATTTGCGCCAACAACCAAGATTGCGCCATCGATTTGAGCAGCGCCAGTGATCATGTTCTTGACATAGTCGGCGTGACCAGGCATGTCAACGTGAGCGTAGTGACGCTTTTCTGATTCATATTCTTGGTGAGAAGTGGCGATGGTAATACCGCGCTGCTTTTCTTCTGGTGCATTATCGATCTGATCGTAAGCAATAGGCTTGTTTACGTCAGATGGTAGTTTCTTTGCCAGTACGGCTGTGATAGCCGCAGTAAGAGTTGTCTTGCCGTGGTCAACGTGACCCATTGTTCCCACGTTTACGTGAGGCTTGCTTCTGTCAAAATCTGCCATGTAGATTTTTCTCCTGGTTAATTATTAATATCGCGGTCCATATTGCATACAACAGCAACGCCCTCTCGCGAGTTACCAAATTATAGTACCTGACCCCTATGATTTTGTAAAGTCTTGGTTATAGACTTGTTCACATACTTCTGACTATTTGCCTGATTTGGCTATGATTGCTTCTGCAACATTGTTCGGTACATCTGCGTAGTGATCCAACTCCATGCTAGAGCTAGCACGACCTTGGGTATTGCTACGAAGATTTGTAGTATAACCAAACATTTCACCCAGTGGCACAAAGGCCGTAATCTCTTTTACGCCAGCGCTGAGATCTTCCATGGTCTCGATGCGTCCACGCTTGGAGTTTAAATCACCAATAACATCGCCCATAAATTCTTCTGGAGTCACTACAACTACTTTCATGATTGGCTCCAGGATAACTGGATTTGCTTTCTTGACACCTTCCTGTAGACCCATAGAACCGGCAATCTTGAAGGCCATTTCACTAGAGTCAACATCGTGGTAACTTCCATCATACAATTCCACTTTCAGATCAACGACGGGAAAGCCAGCTAAAACACCATTATTCATAGCTTCCTCGATACCCTGTTGAACTGGCTTAATGTATTCGTTTGGCACCACGCCACCTTTTATGGAATTAATGAACTCGAAGCCAGCACCTTTCTCGTTCTGAGACAACCTAAGCCAAACATGACCGTATTGACCACGACCACCAGATTGACGAACAAACTTTCCTTCGGCCTCAACAGCATCTTTGCGAATTGTTTCGCGATAGGCGACTTGAGGCGCACCAATGTTTGCTTCAACATCAAATTCTCGTTTCATGCGATCGACAAGGATTTCTAGATGTAACTCACCCATACCTCTGATGATCGTCTGTCCGGTTTCCTCGTCTACATTAACACGGAATGTCGGATCTTCTTCGGCCAAACGTTGCAAGGCAAGACTCATCTTTTCTTGGTCTGACTTGGTTTTTGGCTCGATAGCAATGCTAACGGGGGGTTCTGGAAATTCAATACTTTCGAGAACAACTGGATTATTTGGATCTGCCAAAGTATGACCAGTCGTGGTTGCTTTTAGTCCGACAATCGCTGCAATGTCGCCAGCTTCAACTTCGGAAACTTCCTCTCGTTTGTCAGCCTGCATACGAACAATTCGTCCGATACGCTCCTTTTCGCCAGTAGAAGTATTCAATATATATGATCCGGCCGATATCTTACCGGAATAAACGCGGTAATATGCAAGCTTACCAACAAATGGGTCTGAGGTAATCTTGAACGCAAGGCCAGCTAGAGGCTCAGATGAGCTTGGTTTTCGCTCAATCTCGTCCCCAGTTTTTGGATGAGTCCCCCAAACAGAACCAATATCGTTTGGTGATGGTAGTATATCGACAACAAGATCTAGTAGTTTCTCTACAATCACACCACGGCCGTCGCCACCAGTGACTGGGTAGAAGTTGCCAGCTAATGTTGCGGTACGGATGGCCTGCATAATTTCGTCGTTGGACAGACCTTCTTCACCCACTTCAAAGTACTTCTCAAGCATCGCCTCGTCTTCAGCAACAGCATTCTCGACTAAAAGACTACGGTATCTTTTCGCCTTTTCGAGCAAATCTTCTGGCACATCGCCTTCGATGAGTTCATGATCGGAGAATTCTTTATAGGTATAAGCCTTCATGCTTACGAGGTCAACTACACCATTGACGCCTTGTTCAAAGCCAATAGGTAGGTGTATTGGAAAGGCACGCTTACTTAGGCGATTGTGGATAGTGTCAAGGGACTTGTAGAAATCGCCACCAGTTTGGTTAATCTTGTTAATAAAGCAAACTCGTGGAACACCGTACTTGGTAGCCTGGCGCCAGACAGTTTCTGACTGCGATTCTACGCCCATCTTGCCGTCAAATACCACTACGGCACCATCAAGTACGCGCAATGAACGTTCGACTTCTACGGTGAAGTCGATGTGACCCGGTGTATCGATAATGTTAATCTGGTGGTCTTTCCAGTAGCAAGTAACGGCAGCAGAAACAATAGTGATGCCACGTTCACGTTCCTGTGCCATATAGTCAGTAGTTGTCTCACCTTCGTGTACCGCACCGATCTTGTGCTTTAGGCCTGTGCGATACAGAATTCCTTCGGTTGTGGTAGTTTTGCCCGCGTCAATATGGGCAATAATCCCGATATTGCGTAGTTTTTCTATGTTATATTTCTTTACTGCCATATATATCCTTAGCTGATAGCGTTTAAATGCTAGTTAATTTACAAAGTATCTTTGGCGCCATTAGCTATCAGCTAATAGCATGAATGTGCTAGCTTCTTGCGAAGTGGGCAAAGGCACGGTTGGCCTCAGCCATCTTATGCGTATCTTCACGCTTCTTGACTGCCGTACCAGTGTTGTTATAAGCATCAATCAGTTCTAGCTTGATGCGATCTTCCATGCTCATACCTTTTCGACTGCGAGCTGCAGCCACAAACCACATCATGGTCAAATGATTTTGGCGCTGACCTTTGACCTCAAAAGGAATCTGATAGTTTGCACCACCGACACGACGTGAACGCGTCTCCATGACAGGACGGATGTTTTTCATGGCTTGGTCAAAGACATCCAAAGGATTGTCGACCTTTAGTTGCTCTGCGGCTTTTTGCATTCCACCGTAGACCAAACGCTCAGCTAGCTGTTTTTTGCCGTTCAGCATCACACGGTTAATTAAGCGCTGAACCATAACGCTGTTGTAAATTCGGTCAGCTGGAATTGGCCGTACGAGAGACTTGGTAACTTTCCTAGGCATTATTTGCTCTCCTTCTTGGTACCGTACTTGCTACGGCCATTCTTACGGTTTTGCACACCTTGCAAGTCAAGACTTCCACGAACGATATGATAGCGCACACCGGGAAGGTCTTTGACTCGTCCACCCCGAACAAGCACAACAGCGTGTTCTTGAAGATTGTGACCTTCTCCACCGATATATGCCCAGACTTCGTGACCATTGTTTAGACGCACACGTGCAACCTTGCGTAGGGCTGAGTTAGGTTTCTTTGGCGTCTTGGTAGTGACCTTTACACAAACCCCTCGTTTGAATGGAGATGGCTTCTCGTAATTAGTTGTCTTAAGATTGTTGACCACGCGCTGCAGATGCGGCGACTTTGACTTGGTTGTTTTAGCTTTACGCGGTTTGCGCACGAGCTGATTGATTGTTGGCATTAATTCTCCTTAGTTTGTGATCTACTGCTGCAGGTGAATGCCTACACCCGGCTCAGACCACTTAGTTAACTTGTAAACTTTACTACAAAGCTGATGTTTCTGCAACATCTACTGGTTCAACATCTGAGAACCCGTCATTGTCTAGGTCTGGTAAATAGCCCGTTCCTACTGGGATTCGCCGACCCAAAATAACGTTTTCCTTCAGCCCATACAGTTTATCGATCTTACCACTTGTTGCAGCGGCTATGAGTACACGAGTAGTGTCCTGGAACGAGGCTGCGCTCAAGAACGAATCAGTCGACAAGCTGGCCTTGGTAATACCTAGTAATAGCTGAGTAAACTTGGCTGGCTCTTTCCCTGCTTTGGCCAATTCTTGATTGGCTTCTACGACGGCCAGTTTGGATACAACGTCACCTGTTACAAACTCCGTATCCCCAGCTTCTTCGATCTGAACACGACTAAACATCTGGCGAACAATAATCTCTAGGTGCTTATCGGCAATGTTTTGACCTTGCGATGCAAAGATACGCAAAATCTCATTCATGATATACCTCTGAGTTGCCTCTACGCCTTGCAATCTCATTAGTTCGTGTAGATTTATTGAGCCATTGGTTAACCTCTGGCCAGACACAACATTGTCACCATCTTTGACAAGCAGTTGTTTGAATCCGGGTATCTCGTAACGAACAACGCTACCATTACCTGGGGTTATGGCAATGTGCTTCTTGGACACCTCGGCCTTGCCTGGTACAGGTGCGGTTAGTGGATTAGATCCGTCTTCTTCAGCAGCTAGAACGTCACCTATAGCAACATCTGTTCCATTAGCAACTTGGACTTTGCGACTACCGATTTCTAGTTCAACCACATCTTTGGCGGTTGAAGTTACTTGAACGATATACTGATCGCCTTCTTCCCATGCAGTAACTACACCGTCAATCTCGGACAAAAACGCCTGACCTTTTGGTGTGCGTGTTTCAAAGAGCTCTTCGACACGAGGCAAACCTTGGGTTATGTCATCAGCCGCTGCCGTACCACCACCGTGGAAAGTACGCAGCGTAAGCTGAGTGCCGGGTTCACCAATTGACTGAGCAGCAATAACACCAACCGGATGGTGATTTGACACTAGGTCACCAGTAGCAGGGTCGAGCCCGTAAGACTTCATTGGTACACCCTTGACCGATGTTGCCGATAGTGCACTCATAATCTTCACGCCATCGATCTTTTCATCTGCATCAATTTTGTCAGCTATTTCCTGTGTAATTAGATCACCACGCTTCAGTAAGCTGCCAACATTTTCTGCTGCAAAACGCCCAGCCAATCTTGATGCATATGTTACGCCAATCTCTTCAGCATCAACACGATTCAAAGCAAAGCCAGGATCATCAGCTTCTGACTCATCATCTATGGTAAATACATCTTGAGAAACATCTACCAGACGTCTTGTCAAGTAACCCGAGTCGGCGGTCTTTAGAGCTGTATCAATCATACCCTTACGAGCACCACGTGTAGCCGTGAAATACTCCAAAGGAGTCAAACCACCCTTATAGTTTGAGCGAATTGGAAGCTCGATCGCTTTACCAACTGCGTCAGTCACAACACCAAGCATACCGACAGCAGTCTTTACCTGGCCGATGTTACCTCGAGCACCAGAAACAACAGCGATCGACATTGAGCTATCTTCTCCAGCGAATTGCTCTGTCAAGGCTTTTTGTACATTGGCGTCTGTATCCATCCAAGTTTCGACGGTCAACCGATATCTTTCATCCTCAGTAATGAACCCTTGTTCGTATTGGTCACTGATCTCTGAAGCTCGCTCCTCTGCAGCCTTCACGATTTCTTCCAGACTTCCAAGGTCGCTAAAGTCACCCATTCCCAAGCTCAGTCCAGATGCCGTAGCGTATGCAAATCCTAGATCCTTCAAATCATCTGCAATTTGAGCTGTTTTTGCTTGCCCGTACATTTGATGAGCGAGAGCCAAGACACTGTTGAGCTTCTTTTTGGTCATTGCTTCATCTTGGAATGGGAAATCTTCCGGGAATATCTCGTTGAACAATACACGTCCAAGAGTCGTCTGGCGCACTTCACCACGGAATGGCAGACGCACACGACTCTGAAGAGTTATGGTCTTGGCGTCTAAAGCCATAATAGCGCTTGCAATACCTGTAAAAGCTTGGGCTTTCTGCTTCTGGGCACCAAGCTTTTCGTAGGTGAGGTAGTAACAGCCTAGGACAATATCTT
This sequence comes from Candidatus Saccharimonadota bacterium, assembly GCA_020428105.1. Taxonomy (GTDB): domain Bacteria; phylum Patescibacteriota; class Saccharimonadia; order Saccharimonadales; family JAGQNK01; genus JAGQNK01. The sequence goes on along the minus strand of JAGQNK010000012.1, from coordinate 10,913 downwards.
GTTCAATGTGCAAAATTGGTGAACCGTCGGCCGGCTTCAGCAAGTTCATGCTACTTGCCATAATGCCCTGGGCTTCCTTTTGGGCCTCATCAGAAAGTGGCAAGTGAACAGCCATCTGGTCACCGTCGAAGTCAGCGTTGAAGCCTTTACACACCAGCGGATGAAGCTGAATTGCCTTACCCTCAATCAAACGTGGCTGAAAAGCCTGGATTGACAGACGGTGAAGTGATGGTGCACGGTTAAGCAAAACATACTTACCCTTAATCACTTGATCTAGCGCGTCCCAAACTTCTGTTTCGCCTGTTTCGATCATACGGGTTGCAGAACGAATGTTATGAGCAAAGTCGTTTTGGATTAGATGACCGATCACAAATGGCTTAAATAGTTCAAGAGCCATCATCTTAGGCAATCCGCACTCAAATATCTTTAGTTCTGGACCAGCCACAATGACTGAACGACCAGAGTAGTCAACACGTTTTCCAAGTAGGTTCTGTCGGAAACGACCCTGCTTACCCTTGAGCATGTCACTCAAAGACTTCAGACGACGACGTTGACCAGTAGCCGCAACTGCGCGTCCACTTCGAGCACTGCTGTTGTCGATCAGTGCATCTACCGCTTCTTGCAACATACGCTGTTCGTTGCGACGGATGACTTCCGGTGCATTCAACTCGATAAGCTTTTTCAAACGATTGTTTCTGTTAATGACACGGCGATAGAGGTCATTCAGGTCACTGGTAGCAAATCTACCACCAGTTAGCTGAACCATAGGTCGAAGATCCGGTGGGATGACCGGCAGGACTGATACACACATACTACTTGGCTTGATGTCTGCTCGCTCCATGCTTTCTAGCAGTCGCAATCGTTTCATTAACTTCTTCTTGCGCTGTCCTTTTGCATCTTCGGCTTCTTCAGTTAACTTGGAGATTAGCTCGTTGAGGTCAACTTGATCCAGTAGATCTTTAATTGCAGAACCACCCATTCCAACAGTAATTAGTTCACGAAGTTCAGCTGGCAACGCACGGAATTCTGTCTCATTAATTAGGTTCAAATGCTCTAGACTGACAACCTGACTTCTGAGTTGTTCGAATTCTTCGGTAATTTCCTCAAGCTCTTTAGTCTGCATCTCAGCCAGTGCTTTGACATTTGCACCTTCGGCCTCGGCTTCTTTTTCGTAACGTGCTTTGATTGCAACCTGTGCCGCTGCATATTCAGCCTCTTTGTCTGCCAAATACTGGTCCCGTTTTTCGACATCAACAGTTTTGATCACATAACTTGCAAAGTACGCAATGCGTTCAAGATTTTTGACTGTCATACCAAGCAAAAGTCCGATAGCAGAAGGAGTTCCACGCAAGAACCAAATATGCGCAACTGGTGTAGCCAACTGGATATGACCCATGCGTTCGCGACGAACAATGCTCTTGGTAACTATTTCACCATTTTTATCTACGGCAGCTTCACGCGAACGAACACCCTTATACTTGGCATCGTGAGGATTAATGTCTTTTACTGGTCCAAAGATTCTCTCACAGAATAAGCCATCACGTTCGGGTTTCTGGGTACGATAATTGATGGTTTCTGGCTTGGTTACTTCTCCATGACTCCAGTCAAGGATATCGTTAGGACTTGCAACCGCCAAACGAACTGCGTCAAAGTCGGCAATATTGGTGCCTGAATTGTAACGTCTCATTATTTTGCCTCCTTTTCAATATCATCTGCAGTAATGGTTGCCACATCTTCATCATCGTCTGAAATTGTCGTAGTTGCAGGGATATCATCATCTATCTCCATAACAATGTACTCATCAGATGGGGGTACATCCTGCGATAAGTCTAGATCCGAAATGCTTGGCTCTGGAACTGCAACCTCAGATTGATGAGCGGCTTCGTCCTTGATATTTTCTGCCAAGATGTTTTCGGCATCTACCACACCATTGTTGTCGCCCACTAGGTCAACCTTTAACCCAAGACCTTGCAGTTCTTTTACAAGCACGTTGAAGCTTTCTGGAACTTTAGGACCAACAATCTCCGTTCCCTTGATGATGGATTCGTAAGCCTTCGAGCGCCCATAAACGTCGTCTGACTTGATGGTAAGCATTTCCTGAAGTGTATTTGATGCGCCGTAAGCTTCCAGCGCCCACACTTCCATTTCTCCAAACCGTTGACCACCGTTCTGCGCCTTTCCACCCAATGGCTGCTGTGTAACCATAGTGTATGGACCTGTTGAACGAGCGTGGATCTTGTCGGCAATCATGTGATTGAGCTTGATCATATACATTGAACCAACAGTTGTACGTTCGGTAAATGCTTCACCAGTACGTCCATCAAATAGTTGTTGTTTGCCATCTTCTGGCAAGCCAGCCTCTCTGAGAAGTTCTTTAATCTTCTCTATAGGCACTCCGTTAAATGATGGACTAGCTACTTTCATGCCCAGCGCACGAGCTGCCATACCTAGGTGAGTTTCAAACAGCTGCCCAATGTTCATACGGCTCGGCACTCCAAGAGGGTTGAGAATAATATCAACCGGTGTCCCGTCTTCAGTAAATGGCATATCTTCAACCGGAAGAATACGAGCAATAACGCCTTTATTACCGTGTCGTCCACCAAGTTTGTCCCCAACTGCAATCTTGCGCATCTGAGCTACAAAAACTTGGATTTGCATAATAACACCGGCTTTTAGCTCATGACCATTGGCGCGCGAAAATACTTTAACGCCAACTACCTTACCGTGCTTACCGTTTGGCATACGCTGTGAGGTATCACGCACTTCTTTAGCCTTTTCACCAAAGATTGCACGTAGCAGGCGCTCTTCTGAGCTTAGCTCCTGCTCACCCTTTGGTGTGATCTTTCCTACAAGAATATCACCAGGGCGCACTTCTGCCCCAATGCGAACAATACCGTCTTCATCTAGATGACGTAGAGCGTCTTCAGAAACATTTGGGATATCGCGAGTTACAATTTCTGGACCTAGTTTGGTTTCACGAACTTCAACCATGAAATCAACGATGTGAACTGATGTCAAAGTGTCATCCTCGACAAGTCGTCGACTAAGAATAATTGCGTCTTCAAAATTGTAACCACGCCATGGCATGAATGCCACGATCAAATCCTTGCCCAGGGCCAGTTCGCCATCTGCAACAGACATTCCTTCGATGATTGGATCGCCTGCTTTAAGTTTATCACCGGTTTTCACTACCACTTTTTGGTTGATGGAACTACCTTCATTGGAACGCACAAAGTGCAGTGGGTTGTATGTAACGTTTCCGTCTTTGTACTTGACTATTACTTCGTCACCCTGGGCCTTGACTACCTCTCCGGCACCGTCTGCTACCACCAATTGACCACTGTTCTGGGCAGTTGTAGTCTCTAGACCGGTACCAACAATCGGCGATTGCGGTTGTACCAAAGGCACTGCCTGTCGTTGCTGATTACTGCCCATCAATGAACGATAAACGTAATTTTTTTCAATGAAAGGAATCAAGCCAGCCGATGAACCAATAATTTGCTTCCTGGCTGCATCCATATGCGTCACATCATTGGCATCAACTTCACTGGACTTCAAGTTTGCACGAGCCGAAACACGCTCATCGACAAAGTAACCATCTTCGTCAATAACTTCACCCTTGCTGGCAATTGTTGCTTGCTCTTCCTCGGACGCATCCAGATATACAACCTCATCCGTCACCTTGGCTTTTACCGGCCATGTTGCTTGGTCTTTGACTGTCGCTAGTTTCTTGGCGTTATCAGCCGTAATTTTACTGCCCGCTTTAACAACTACTTTACCATCAATCTCAAGATTGACTGCAGCGATGTGGCCAGTAGCATCTTTGGCAGGAACAGCATTGACGACTTTCTGGTAAGGAGTCTCGATAAAGCCGTAGTCATTAATGCGCGCATAGCTAGCCAGGTTTAGCACCAGACCAATGTTGGCGCCTTCTGGGGTTTCCACCGCACAGATACGGCCATAGTGGGTAGCGTGAGCATCACGCACTTCAAACCCAGCACGTTCACGACTGAGGCCCCCAGGACCCATTGAACTTAGGCGCCGCTTATGTGCAAGCTCTGACAGCGGATTAATCTGGTCCATAAACTGACTCAGCTGCGAACTAGCAAAAAATTCTCGCACAGCCGCCACAATTGGCCGTGCGTTGATCAATTGAGCAGGTGTTACCGTCTCGATCTCGTTCATACTCATACGATCTTTGGTGTTTCGTTCCATGCGCAACAGACCAATTCGGAACTGACGCTGTACGAGCTCGCCAACTAACTTGACACGGCGGTTTGCTAAGCTATCGATATCATCAGCAGGCTCCTGAGTGTTGTTCAACCGGATGATTTCGGCAATGATGGCTACCAAATCTTCCAGTCTCATGACACGGTTTTCGGTCGTATTCGGCACATCCAAATTGAGTCGCTTGTTGATCTTGTACCGACCAACTCGACTAAAGTCAAAACGTTTGTAGTTATAGAACATGTTTTCTAGTAGACTGCGCGCGTTGTCTACTGTTGCCAGGTCGCCTGGGCGAAGTCGACGATAAACCTCAATCAAGGCGTCGTTGGCACCGCGGGATGGATCTTTGTCCAGAGTTGCCTGCAGATAATTCAACTTACCTTGATCCACATGAGCAAATTGCTCTTTCATTTGTGCTTCGGTCATACGAAGGGCACGAAGTAAAGTTGTTACAGGAATCTTTCGCTTGCGATCGATTTTGACAAACATTGCTCCAGATGAAGCAGTTTCAAACTCCAGCCACGCACCACGACCAGGAATAACCTTGGCACCATAAAGATTTTGTGTACCGTGTGACTCTGCGGTAAAGAATACGCCCGCAGAACGAATAAGCTGCGAAACCACGACACGCTCAGCACCGTTAATCACAAAAGTACCACGTTTGGTCATCCAAGGGTAATCACCAAGGTAGATTTCTTGCTCTTTGACTTCGCCGGTAACTTTGTTAGTTAGTTCAACAGTCGCTTTTAGGGGAGCGTCATAGGATACGTTATTTTCTCTGGCTTCTTGTTCAGAAATCTTAGGATCTTCAAATCTATAATCTTTGAATCGCAAAGATAGCTTTGTGCCAGTATAGTCATCGATCGGACTAATTTCTGCTAGCAGTTCTCCCAGACCTTCATCTACAAACCATTGGAATGATCTGTTTTGATGATCGACAAGATTTGGCATGTCCAAGACATCATCAGCTTTTGTAAAGAATGTTCGCTTCGTAAGTGCGTTCTTTGCACTTGTAGAGCTTTTCGCCATGTAGTACTCCCACTTATGTTGAAATAATTGAAATTAATCAAAAGGTTTCAGTTTTTACCTGAAGCCTTTTGTTTTTGTGAGCTTTTAATAGAAATCCTATGTCTCTATCTACTCTTTAATGTTTGCGCGCAAAGTTACCTACGTGGGATTTTGTGAGGTTTTACCTAGCAACGTTCCCGTACGTATACTACTTCTTAGTATAAGAGTCTGAACCAATTTTTCTGTAAAGTCAAGCATCATTTTAAAACGCCTTTGGTACAACACGACCAGCCGTATGATTACTTGGGGATAGCGGAGATTACTTTGTCAACAAGACCATATTTTCGCGCTTCTTCAGCGGTCATCCACTTATCGCGCTCCATATCTTCATGAATCTTGGATATCTTTTGGCCAGTGTTTTCGGACATAATCTGCTCCAAGAGTTTCTTGACGCGAAGCGATTCTCGTAGGTCGATTTCCTGGTCGGTCACCTTGCCTCGTGTTCCAGAGCTAGGTTGATGCACCATTACGGTTGCGTGTGGCAAAATATATCGCTTTCCTTTCTTGCCAGAACTCAACAAAAATGCTGCGGCACTTGCTTGTACACCAATACCAACAGTTTGTACATCTGATTTGACGTACTGCATAGTGTCATAGATTGCCAATGCATCATACACGCTACCGCCCGGACTATTTATATATAAGAATATATCTTTTTTGCTGTCTTCATTGTCAAGGAAAAGTAGCTGGGCAATGATTAGATTCGCCGTATGCGGATTAACATCCTCGCCTAGGAAGATAATTCGGTCACGTAGTAATCTAGAGTAGATGTCATAGGCTCGCTCCATGCGGCCCTCTTGCTCGATAACTGTTGGAACTAATGGCATATTTTCTCCTTACTCTCACATCATACAAAACTAGCACTCTATGGTCAAGAGTGCTAACAAGTTATGCCCTCTTTCTTATTCTGAAAAGTGCTCAACTTCCAAAGAGGCGAGTTCATCGTAGGCATATGACGGCGGTCGAAGCTGCAAGCAGTTTGCAATAGCAGTGCTCGAAACGCCTGCATCTGTCAATGCCTTTGCGTACCGGAGCACATCCTGAGTTTGTATTTCATTCTCTGATGGTCTCAGATAGAAGCCAATACTTTCTTCGGCACCATTATTCATTGAGGCATTCATAACTAATGTTCTTTCTTCGTGGTAGCGTAGTCGATCAACTTTTTGATCGTCTTTTCGGTTAGCAGACGAGCCGCAATATCACGGCGCGCCTCAGGTTTTTCTAGCTCTGATTGCATCTGTGCATCGTCGTACTGACTTTTCATTATCTGCATTCGGATATCAAGCTCTTCCGCGGTAACCTCAAGGCCTTCCTTCTCCGCTATTTCAGCCAGCACCAGACTAGCTTTGACACGGTCAGTAGCCTGCGGACGTAAAATGTCTTTGCGGTAATCTTCTTCGGACTTTCCTTCCGCTTCTAAGAATTCTTGCGCTGTCTGCCCTCGGTACATAATATTTTGCTGCAAATCTGTCCATAGCCGCGCTACTTGGTCATCGATAAGCACATCTGGAATGGCAAGCTTACTTTTGTCTGAGATTTCTTTTATTAGTTCGGATTCTAGGTCACGTTCCGCTTGGTATTGCTTTTCTTCGGTAAGCTCTTTCTTTATATCCGCCTTTAAATCTGCTAGCGTCTTGAAGGGTCCAGCTTTGGCAGCAAATGCATCATCGACTTTTGGTAGTCGTAACTCTTGCACTTTTGTGACACTAACCGTAAAGGTAACTTTGCGATTTTGCAGCATCTTGACGCCATAATCATTAGGAAAGGTTAGTGTGAAGGTCTTTTCCCCACCTGCTTTCATGCCAATAAGCTCTGGTTCAAAACCCGGAATAAACGTATTGGACCCGATTGTCAGTGGATAATCCTTACCGTCAGCACCCTTGATAGCATCTTTAGTCTTGGCGTCGACGCCCTTGAAGTCAATATAAACCTGGTCACCAGCCTTTGCTGCACGATTCACATCTTTTTTCTCGGCAAGGCGTTGGCGCAGCGAATCAATAACGTCTTTGACATCTTTTTCTGCTACTTTAGCACTTGGCCTAGTTTTATTGATCTTCTTGTAATCTGGTAGCTTTACATCGCTTATAACTTCAACAACAGCTTCAAACTCTAGGGTCGTAAAAGGTACAAACTTCTTGACACTAACCTGTGGTTGATCCACAGGACGTAGTTTGTGGTCATTTGCCGCAGAAACATAAAGCTGCTCAATCGCGTGCTCCAGAAACTCGGCTTGTAGAGCACTTGGTTCTACGTTTTTTTCCAATATCGCTGATGGAACTTTTCCTGTGCGGAAGCCGGCAACCTTTACTTTGCCCTGGAAATGGCGTAAAACTTGTTGCTTGATAGTAGTCAGTTCATTGTCGTCTGCGGATACAGTCAAAACAACTTGTGTAGGTGATGGGTTAGTCTTTTTTACTTGCATAGAAACTTAGTCTAACAGATACGAACAATTATTTCCACAGCTACACAGACAAATACATAAATCCGGTCACAGCCGCAATTAGCCAAAGTCCTTCGACGTAGTATCCCCATGGCTTCTCGGACCACTGAATCCAAGCTAAAAATCTTCCGACCGGATCAAGTTTGCGCGGTTTACCCTGAAGTTCCCACACCCAGTAAGGAAACCACAGCAGATCAGGTGCAGCACCAAGAACACCGCACGCAACTAGTAGTGGCCAATTGTATGGCTGCAAGATCGATATTGCAAGCAAGAAACTCGCCGACAAGGAAGCGTCTATGAGCAACTCAATCTTGAACCTTGCACTGCTTTTACTAACATTTTGATCCCCAGCATGTGGAATAATATCTAGTACTAAATGCGACAACAATGCCGCCGGTAAGGCAATCCACGGATTACTTATCAGAGCACCTACGGCTGCACCGGTAATCGTATGGTTAATCGCTCTCATCTACTTCGCCGTTCTGGCGGTAATCCTTGATTATACTAACAGTGCGTTCAACACCGTGACGTTCATCGGAGCCAGAAATAAGATTCTTGAGAACAAACCTGCCATCGGCCAGTTCTTTTTCTCCAATAAATATTGCGTAGTGAATTCCTTTTTTGACCGCAGTCTTGATCTGTTTGTCTGGCTTTCTGCCAGTAGCGTCGACTGCCAATCGTGCGCCAAGCTTGCGAAACTCTCGAAAGATTGGCTGTGCACGTTCATAAACATCACCTATCAAAATGACGTATGCATCGGTTTCTGTACGAAGCTCTGGCAAAAGGTTGTGCGATTCCAGGAAATTTTGGAGAGTAACATCTCCCATCCCAAAGCCTACCGTAGGCACCGGCTCGACGCCAAATAATCCTACGAGTCCGTCGTATCGTCCGCCACCAAACATCGCACGATTGTTTTCCGGGTGCGTATCAAAGACTTCGAAAACTATATCTGAGTAGTATTCAAAACCTCGCATCAAAGTTGGATCAAACTCAAAGTTGGTAACACCAGATTTTATCAATAGATCCATCAGTACTTGCAACTCAAGTACCGAAGGGTGTACACGTAGCTCTCCGGGCAGGTCATTAATCGTTTTAAGATTTAAGAAATTCAGCAACAGTTCTGTCTCGCCGTTTTCTCTCTGGTTTGGTTGAAATAAGGCATCCAGCGTCGCTACGAACTCGGCGTATTCCATCTTGTGCATACGATCGATCAACTGAGCCATAGCATGAGATTGAGTATTGCTAAGTTTAAGATAATCTGCAAAAAGAGTATCCATGAGCTGACGACTATTTATCTTGATGGTGTACATGTCCCGTTTGGCTTTGAATTCCCGCATGATACTATCTGCAACTAAAATCGCTTCATGGTCAGCCTCTATTCCATCGATTCCAAAGATATCGACATTTAGCTGCCAAAATTCGCGAAGTCTACCTCTTTGGGGCCTTTCGTAACGCCATATATTCGGAATAGAATACCACCTAATCGGATACGCAAGCTCTTGACGTCTACCAGCGACCATACGGCTAACGCTTGGTGTCATCTCTGTTCTGATAGTAACACTTCTATCGCCTCTGTCGTTAAAAGTGTAGGTTTGCTCATTCACAATTTCAGCGCTTGTTTTGCTTGCAAACAGCTCTGTTGGCTCAAGGATTGGCGCATCGTACTCCTCGTATCCAAATTTCTCAACTACCTTGCGCATAGTTGCAAACATATATTTCTGCAGGCGTTTGTCCTCGGGATAGAAATCCCGTGATCCTTTGTATGGTTGTGTGGATAGTGTCATGTTTTGATTACCTTAACCGTAATTGTACTTTATCCGAGCCGAAATTTAAAAACTCCGTACCCGGAGCATTCAATTAAGTATATTATACCACATTGTCTTATATTTCGTAAAATACACCTTGTGCTCCGAGTATATCTGCCAGCAGTACTCTAAGTTCGGTTCCTCCTTATCAGCTCGTTTATGACCGAAAGCCCTGAGTAACCATCTCGTATCGGAGCTAACAGTGTGGTAAAGATATTATCTGCTGCTTCATTGACCGTATCTTCGCTTCTTACCATAGCTCGGACAAGCTCCGCGGCTTCTTCACCAATTGCTTTTGCTAGTCTATTTTCGTCTGATAGCAGTAGCATGGAGTTTTTTCGCGAAGTGTCAGGAACCGCACCTTCATCTAGTTGTCGTTTTCTTTGAAGCAAAGTGTCCATCGCTACCAAAAATTGCCAAAATTCACAAACGTTTTCTTCGATAGTCGTAGATTCCTGTTGGTACACCATACCTACCTGTAGATCATCGATGAGGACATCACGCTCAATAATTTCATTTGCCAATGCGGTTTCACCGCTCTTTACGATATCTACAATAGCGTTGTAGTTTCCATTGCTAAGTTTACCTTCTACTTTACCTCCAAATTCTTGGATACTCGCTATAGCGTAACCCCGTTCTTTTAGCAACTTTCGAGATAGCGCCGGAAAAGACGTAGCTACTCGCAATGGAGATTCTACAGACTCTCCATCTAGGGTCCCTAAAACTAAGCGACAGCCCATCGGCTGCACGGCAAGGAAGCCCAAGGATCTACAAAGTCCACGACTTAGATTTTCGTAATATACATCTTCGCCGCAAAAACCAATGTCTACCTCGCTACGAATTACCTCGCCTAGAATATCTTTACCTCTGGAAAGAATATAACTTTTATTGTCACTAACCGAGGTGAAGACACTCCTTTGGCTCAAAAACTGGATATTCCCAGCCGGATTGTTCTACCCATGTCTGGACAGAAGCACTCTCATCACCACTTGGTAGAGCGATCTTCTGAGCATTGTTAAATAATGTTTCTGGATTTGCTTGTATTGAATTATTCATTTCTAAATTCTCTCTTTAAAGTTTATGCAAAATTAAAAACGCCGAGAAAGCTCGGCGTTTTCTGCAATCAATAGCAAACTAACCGAGCTGTCCCGGCAAAATATGTGTCAAAGTCTTTGTAAACTTTATGTTGATCATAAATATTATTGTACTACATTTGTAAATTTGTGTCAACTGGTGCGGATGAAAGGACTTGAACCTTCACGCCTTGCGGCACATGCTCCTAAGGCATGCGTGTCTACCAATTCCACCACATCCGCGTAATATCTTTTGAACTTTGATTTGTAAAGGATAGTTTTGTGTCTTTCCGGACAGCT
>JAGQNK010000011.1:16182-91414 GCA_020428105.1 Candidatus Saccharimonadota bacterium | reverse complement strand
TGGAGTTAACTGGTCTTGTACCTTTTTTATATACATCGGTTACGAGTCAACAGGATTTTGCGAGAACAGCTGACGCAATCAAGGCTTCGTATCCAGGGGCGCAGATATACAGTCTGGACGTAAAAAGTGCCGACGGCGAAAAAGTCCGAGACTTTTACGATATTAGCCCCGATCAACTTCCGGCGGCATTAATTGTTCGAAATGATGACCAGTTGGCTGCATCATATAGCTCGACTGCAATCCCTAGTGCAGAACAACTAGCCTATGAACTCAAATCCATAGGCTAGTTGTTCGACTGTCTCATTGGTAGCAATAAGGTTATTTAATGAGATTTTTAACTGTACCGGCTAAGTCCGTAGGTAACACGATAACGGTTTTTTGACTAGCCTCTACCGATATCTTTTCTAGCGTTTGTAGTGTACGTATCGATACACCGCCAGGTATTCGACTAAGCATAGCGGCGGCTTCAGCAACTTGCTGAGCGGCAGCTTTTTCGCCCTCGGCATTGATGATTACAGCACGTCGCTCACGTTCTGCTTCAGCTTGTTTGGCCATAGCGCGTTTCATATCTTGTGGGAGTTCAATGTTTTGGAGTTTGACGTTCTCTACATCGATACCCCATTTGTCAGTCTCGGAATCGACAATTGTCTTGATCTGGGTACTGACTTCTTCGCGTTTGCCAAGGAGTTCGTCCATTTCAACGTTTCCAACTACGTCACGCAGGGCAGCTTGGGCAAACTGACTAGTCGCATATGCATAGTTGGTTGTTTCTAGCACAGCTTTTGCTGGGTCAATAACACGAAAATATACAACCGCATCTACACCGATTGTCACATTGTCTTTGGTGATGACTTCTTGTTTCGGGACATCTACAGGCGTGGAGCGTACATCAACTTTGCGCATTGTTTGAATGACTGGAATGATAATATTTAGTCCTGGCGATCTCAGACTCGTAAATTTACCGAGAGTAAAGACAATTCCTCGCTCATACTGATTTATTACCCGTATGCCAGTTATTAGCACGATACCAATAATAATCAACAAGAAAAACAGCAAACCTCCCATAGAACAATCCTCCTTAATCGATAATGTCTATAGTGTATCAAAGTTCTAGCTTGTTTTGTTCCATAAATCTTTTGTAAAAAATATCAAAAGTGGTGTAAAGATGATAAACTTTTGTGTATGGCTACAACTACAAAGAAATCAACGTCTAGGTCAAAGACAAATACCTCAAAAGCAAAATCATCAACTAAACAAGCTGCAAGCAAAAAACCCACTGTCAAAAAGGTGAATAGTGGTACATCCGTACAAAAGAAGACAGCCAAGGCTAGCTCTGTGAGTAAGGTTAAGTCGTTTAGGGCTGCAGAGGTTACCCTGCATTCGCTGCGCAGTATGAACATTGCCGCCGTAGGCTTGTTTGTTTTACTTGCTTTACTGGCTGGATATCTCATGAGCTCGGCAAGCTACATGCTTACAATCGGTCATGTAGCCAAAGATGATTTGGCGAGCAAGACACAGACCGTGTTTGCGCCTGCCGTACAGCCAGTGTTGGATATAGAAGTTCGCTGGATGGTAGTTGGGATTTTACTGCTTTCTGCGGTTTTCCCAATCTTGTACCTCTCAAAGCTTAAGGAGCGATATGCTGAGTACCTGAACAAGACGCGAATCCAGCCATTTCGCTGGATTGATTTTGCAATAACCAGTGCGTTAATGACTTCAGTGGCTGCAATATTGAGTGGGGTCAACGATATTGCTACACTGGAGATACTGGCTGGAGTGGTCGGTATATCGGCTGTAGTGGCGATAATTGCCGAGCGACAGAATAACTCCTCGTCCAAGTTGGTACGTAGTGCGTTTTTGACTGGTGCGGTCACGGTATTGTTGCCCTGGTTGCTAATTGCAATGTATGCGACGACAACAATCGTATATGGTATGGTTCGCTCTCCTTGGTATGTCTATGCAATTTACATCACACTATTGGTCGGAGTGGCATTGCGGTGGCGCAACCAGCGCATGCATTTAAAAGGTGCAAATCATATCATTGTCGAACGAAATTACATTGCAATTACTATACTGACAAAGGCTGCATTTGCGATAATACTCATTGCGGGTCTGGCAAAATAACACTCTTTTTCTGAGTTAAGTATGATCCAGTCAACCAACAAGTGCATAATCTTTGATCTAGACGGTACATTGGCTGACAGTATGGATGTAGGCCTGGACATCTTGAATGATATGCAAATAGTCGACCACAAATTAACCAGGACAGATTATGAGAGTGCCAAAAATCTAACGATCCCTGCATTATTTAGAGAGTTTGGTGTGCCATTATGGCGAGCTCCTCAGATAGCTGTTCATATCAGGTCAGAAATCACCAAGCGTATGCACGAGGTGCCTTTGTTTGACGGCATGGAGAAGACTATTGCAGAAATCTCTAGGGATTATAAGTTGTTTGTGATGAGCTCCAACAGCCTTGCAAATGTACGAAAGTTTTTGGAGCTGCATGACATCCGCGATTATTTCGAGCAAATATATGGAGGTGTTGGTATTTTTGGTAAGGCAAAGGCATTAAATAAAGTTGCCAAGCAGCAACACCTAGACAAGTCAGATACTTACTATGTAGGTGACGAGGTGCGTGACATAGTTGCTGCACAAAAAGCCGGTATACATGCGGTTGCGGTTACTTGGGGCTTTAACGGCGAGGACATTCTGATAGAACAAAAGCCAGAGTTTATCGCCCGTTCTCCTAAGGAGCTGGGTATGTTATTTACGTGAAAAGGACCGACATCTTAGATATGAAGCTACACAGATTCTTAGCCAATGACATAGAACTCAAGCATGATTTTTGGCTACATGATGAAAGACTCTTGCACCAATGGAATAATGTGTTGCGTTTTCGCATTGGACAGCAAGTTGTTTTGTTTGACGGTAAGCAACACGAGAGGCTTTATAAGATAACAGAACTGACGAAAACAGAAGCACACCTGGCGCATGTTACCGACTTCGTGCGCAAGCTTCCGAACAGGAATGTTTATCTTATGTGGTCTCTGCTCAAGAAAGACAAGAATGACTGGGTATTGCAGAAGGGAACGGAAATAGGCGTAAGTCATTTTTTGCCATTGTTGGCCGACAGATCAGAAAAAACAGGCTTTAACCACGAACGTGCAGAACGAATTATTATCGAAGCAGCAGAGCAGTGTGGTCGCGGAGACATACCGATTGTTCGTGAGCCCATGCATGTCGGCGTAGCTGTTGATCAGCTACATGACAAATTGACATTGTATATATGCGAACAAGATGGCGAGGATAGCCTTGAGGAAAGAGTACATGATGTAGGGGTGTTGATTGGTCCTGAGGGTGGATGGTCTGAAAACGAAAAGGCTCTTTTCCAGAACAAGGGCGTCAAGCATTTAAATTTACACGATTTTACATTGCGCGCAGAAACCGCAGCCGTTGTAGTATGCTCGAGGGCACTGCAATAGATATTACACCAAGATATTGACAAAAGTGCACTGCTGTGATATATTCGTATCAGAGTTAATTATACTTTGCAATGCATCAAGATATAGACAATCAGTCGCATCAAACAGATATCCACCAAGGCCAGCATTTGGGTGTGGAGCCGACATATTCTAATGGCCAGAGATTCATATTCCCTTTAGCGGAGGGAGAAACCTTGCCAAAAGCTAGTAATCCAGAAGCTGTAAGGCTTTTCTCTAGACTCGGTGAATTTGCAACAGAAAACCTAGCAACCAAAGAAGTAAACCAAGCTTTAGAGGAAGAATTGAGGACAGATTCGCTGACTGGCATTTCTAACCGACGTGCGTTTAAAGAAGAGCTAAATAGCAGGATCGAAGCTGCAACCGGTAATGATGATTTTGCGTTAATGTTTATAGACTTGGATAAGTTTAAGGAGGTCAATGACACCCTGGGGCATGACACAGGGGACGACCTGCTAATAAAGGTTGCCAATAGGCTCCAGATAAATTTGCGTGATGGGGAGTTTATAGCCAGGCTTGGCGGTGATGAGTTTGTTGCGATTGTAGACCCAAAGATAACAAGTAATGACAGGCGTGACCCTACATTGAAGCCGGAAGACGTCATAGACGGTCTCAAGGCTCGTTTGACGGGTGAGGTTAGCACGGTTGCAGAACAACTAGGAGCACCTTTTGTTGGCGCAAGTATCGGTGTAGCATTTTACCAAGAGGGTGAATCAGCAAAGGACTTACTGAGCCGTGCAGACGCAGAAATGTACCGCGTCAAGCAAGAAAAAGGCGCAAATAGGTAGACGGCTATAATCCCTTTGGCCTTAATTGATTAACTTGAGTGTTTTTTGTTTTGTGTGAACCGTGAAGCTATTTTCCAAAGTAAGTACGATATACCCAATAAACAAGCTATTCTAAACATTATATTATAAACTCTTGCCTGATTGTTAGTTTCATCTCCATAACAGTCACCATTCGTATAAAAATCTACAAAAGGAAAGCCGGAATTTGATGGGAGTCTTAATGTAGTGCAAATTTCATAACCACGAGGCATGTCGACTGGTGCTTTTTGCCAGCCGCTATCAAGGTATATTCCAGTTCTTGGGGGTTTCAGGGTGGGTGAGCCCATTTCCATTACAGTACTAGGAGTCTTCAATGAATGTACTAGGCCAATTATTAAAATCGATAAAACTAAAAGTCTTATAACTAACTTAAACATCTGTCGTTATTATAACTCCTGTTGCAAAAAAAGTTGTACAATCAAAGGATGAATTATTGGAAGGAAATATCTCAGCCATATAAGCCTGACCAAAAAGCACCCTTCAAGGTGTCTCGGAGCAAAATTGAGCTGTTCAAACAGTGTCCACGCTGTTTTTGGCTGGATGCCCGGCTGAAGATCAAGCGGCCAAGTGGCCCACCTTTTAACATAAATAAGGCAATTGACGAACTTTTTAAAAAGGAGTTCGATTTGCATCGGGCTGCCGGAACGCAGCATCCGCTGCAGATCAAATTTAACATCGACGCAAAACCGTACAACCACAAAGATATGGACGCGTGGCGCGAAAACTTTGTTGGTGTTTTTACCATGCACGAACCGACAAACTTGCATGTATTTGGTGCGGTTGACGATGTATGGGTCAACGATAATGACGAACTTATTGTGGTCGACTATAAAGCTACCGCTAAGGACAAAGAGATTACTGACCTAGGGCCGGTTGGCGGTTGGCAGGATAGCTATAGGCGTCAGATGGAGGTCTATCAGTGGTTGCTGCGTGCCAATGGTCACAAAGTCAGCAACACCGGCTATTTTGTGTATGCCAACGCAGACGTGAGTAAAGACGGTTTTAATAATTTGCTAGAGTTCCGTACCAATGTATTTCCTCACGTTGGTAGCGATAAATGGGTAGAAAAAACACTGGTCAAGATGAAAAAATGCCTAGACGGCGACATGCCAGCCGTCGGCACTGCTGCCATGGGCGGCCCCTGTGATTTCTGTGAATATGCTAAAAAACGCACACAGTTGACGTTAGAAGCAGTGCGAAATAGTCCCAAGAAGACCACATAATATTGAGAACGTGTCGGCTAGTAGTCAATCATAACTACGCATGATACAGGCTGTATATGTAAAATATTTTACTAATTATATGCAAACGAATATATAGCAAAATGCTTATGTGTTCTCTATAATTATGGTTAAGGGTAAAAATAAGTGCGAAAAGGGATTATATAAAAATGAACGCTATTAACAGGATGATCCGTATATCACTTGCTGGATTTATCGCTTTCAGTAGTCTACTAATGGTAGTTATGCCACATAAAGTCTTGGCATTTTCTGGAGGGACTGGCACATCTAGTGACCCGTACCAGATCAGCACGCCGGCCGAGCTAGCTAGCTTGAGCAGTTATTTAGGTGCTGGCAATAGCAGTAAATATTTTGAACTGGCCAATGACATCAATTTAGACGTCGCACCGTATAATACAGGATCCGGTTGGACACCTATTGGTAATAATAGCTCACAGTTTAATGCGAATTTTGATGGTAATGGCCATACAATTTCAGGTCTCTATATTAACCGACCTAGCTCCTCTCGTATGGGGTTGTTCGGTTATGTAACCGGAAATGGGGTCGTAAAAAATGTTACCTTGGCTAATGTAAATATAACTGGCTATGAATATACTGGGGGATTGATAGGATACTATAATTCCACTTCCACAGTTGAGAATACATATGTCAGTGGCACCGTAACGGGCGGAGGCTCTAATGGTGGCATCGGAGGAGTAATTGGTTGGTGCCATACCAGTGCTGGTACGATTAGACACTCGACCTCCTCGGCTGATATCACAGGTACAACTCGCACCGGGGGATTAGTTGGCTATGCTTACTGTCCGATTGAAGAATCAGCTTCAACCGGTAATGTAAACACTACGTCCGTAGTAGGTTGGTCTGGTGGGCTTACTGGAGCAAACGTTGGTGGTATTTTAAATTCATACGCGACTGGCGATGTTATCGGTCCAACCGGTGGTTCAAAATTTGGTGGATTAGTAGGTGGCAATTTCTCAACTATTACAAACGCCTATTCCACGGGACCGGTAACGGTACCCAGTGGGTCAAATATAGGTGGGCTAGTTGGTTACTCAAGTGGAGGTAGTGCTACAAATGCATTTTGGGATTCATAAACTAGTGGACAAGCGACTAGCTTGGGTGGTACAGCCAAGACAACTACCGAGATGAAAAATGTCGCTACATTCACCAATACTTCTACTTCAACTGGTCTAACAACGGCTTGGGATTTTGTCGGTAATCCGAATAACGATGCGGCAAATAATAACTATTGGAATATCAACTCAACTGATAATGATGGTTACCCGTTCCTTTCGTGGCAAACTTTTATATATACTCCAAGTATCAGCGTTACTAGTCCAATTGATTTATCTATAATCAATTCATGGAACCCATCAGTAGACTGGAGTGATGCAAATGGTTGTGAATATAGCTGGGACAATTCGAGCTGGTCGTCCGCTAATTGTGCAAGTGCCGGATCAGACATATCTGCTCCGACAGAGGGATCTTCTACTTTGTACATTCGGGCAAACTATACTGGTGAGACTGAATATGGGGTCGATAACTCTAGTTTCACCTATGATATCACTACATCAGCAGTTAACGCTGGAAGCAACCACAACAATAACACAAGTTTTGTTCAAACAACCGCAACTGCCAGTGATAGCGGAAGCGGGATTAGCTCTTATGCATGGTCAAAACAAAGTGGCCCGGGAACTGTTACGTTATCCGATGCAAGTAGCCTAACCAGCACTATGAGTGCTGACCAAGATGGTACATATATTATGCGCCTAACAGTCATTGATAATGCTGGCAACCAATCCCAAGATGATTTTACTTTTATTTGGGACACTACTGACCCAACTGTTAGTATCACGGACTTTCCAGATCTAGTTTCCAACGATACTAGCCCAAGCTTTACTTTCAGTGGAAATGATGCACTTTCAACACCGGTTAGTTTTAGTTGTAGCATAGATCTTTCTAGTAGTCAGTCGTGCACCAGCCCGTATAATCTATCCGCCCTTACAGAAGGTTCACATACCATAGATATAATAGGAACTGATACTGCTACAAATGATAGCGCCAGCCAAAGCTATTCCTGGACAGTCGATACTACTATTCCAGTAATTACACTGACTGGTAATGTGTCCGAGACATTAATGCAAGGAGATGTATATATGGACGCAGGTGCAACCGCAAACGATAGCCTAGCTGGTAATTTAACTAGTCGCATTGTGACGAATAATCCCGTGGATGTAAACAATCCTGGCGTTTACACTATCACTTACAATGTTGAAGATGATGCTGGCAATCAGGCCACGGCGGTTACTCGAACAGTTAAGGTATTGAGTAATGTTGACCGCAACAAAGACGGCACCCCAGACTCCCAACAAGTCAACGTAGCGAGCTACATCAATCCGGTATCAGGTGACTACTCCATCCTAGAAGTACCTACTAACTGTAGTATTTCGTCAGTTAGCTCTCAGAGTGAAGATGGTAATACCGTAAAAGATCCTGCCTATGACTATCCAGCGGGACTAATGAACTTCACTATCAGCTGTGGTACACCTGGCTTTAGTGCCAACATAGTCCAATACCATTATGGAACCACTGGAGATTTAGTACTTAGAAAATACAACCCGAACACCAATGCCTATTTCAGCATCACAGACGCTACCATAACTAACCAAACAATAAGTGGTAAACAAGTCATCAAAACTACCTACCAAGTCATAGACGGAAGTAAACGAGACATAGACGGACTGCAAAACGGCACTATCGTAGACCCAGCCGGCTTAGCCATCCAAACTGTTGGCGCACCGAATACGGGGTTGTAGAAGTATTGTATGCCAGCTCGCAAACGATTTCGTAACAAAAAGGTACTCCTTGCCATCATCCTACTGGCATTGATTGTGTGTGGACTGATTGTCTGGCGAGTTACCAGCACTCGCTCAAGCAATTCGGCATTACCCAGCAAAGACGATGTGATTCGCTACTCTACTGATAAGCCTAGCGAGGAAAAGCCAGACTATAACTTCCAGTGGCAGGGTGGGGCAAAAGATCCAAAGAAAATAATTATTCCAAGTATCGCTGTCGATACATTTATACAAAAAGTTGGTGTCGATCAAAACAACGAAGTAGCTGTACCGAATAACCTTCATATGGTTGGCTGGTTTGTAGATACGGTCAGGCCAGGCGAGATGGGTCTAAGTCTCATTGATGGACATGTAACCGGTAGACAAAATGACGGTGTATTCAAGAATTTAAATAGACTAAATAAAGGAGAAGAATTCTCGGTAGAATTTGGCGATGGCAGTAGACGAACCTTTAGGGTGGTGGACAAAAAATCAGCACCAGTCAAAGATTCGGTGAGTATTATGTTTTCCCAAAATCCCAGCATAAAGAACCAGCTCAATCTGGTTACTTGTAGTGGTAGCTATGATGCAAATTCACGAACTTACAACGAACGATTGACAGTTATCTCCGAGCAGATCTAGATAAATACAATACTAGTAGCTGCGACGGATATCGTATCTGAATTCTCGATAATACGCCGAATTGCCGTATAATATAGGTATGTTAGATATTCAGTATATTCGAGATAATCCGGATCTGGTGGTAGAGAAGTCCAAGCAAAAGGGCTACGATATCGATGTAAAGCAATTGCTGGGCTTCGATAGCAAACGCCGAGTGCTGTTGGCGCAGATAGATGAATTACGACGGGAGCGCAACGAGATAGCCAGTAGTATGAAGGGTGGCAAGCCATCTGATGAGGTGATCGCAAGGGGTAAGGAAGTCAAAGAACGTTTGGCTGACCTAGAGCATCAGTTTGCATCGATCGATAAAGAGTTTGTAGATTTGCTAAAACAAGTGCCGAATATGCCACTGGATAGTGTACCTATTGGGGCCACAGAAGACGAGAATGTGGTGGTCAAAACAGTTGGAGAGCCAAAGAAATTTGATTTTATACCCAAGAATCATGCCGAAATTGCTGAAGCGAAGGGATGGCTAGACAAGGAACGGGCAACAAAGATTGCTGGTGCAAGGTTCGTATATACCAAAGGTGACTTGGTCCGTTTGGAGTTTGCATTGTGGCAGTATGGCATGAATATTCTTGGCGATCAGGAAGTACTACAGCAAATTATTGATAAAAATAACCTGAAGGTAAATGCTAAGCCGTTTACTCCAGTGTTGCCACCGGCAGTTGCCAAAAAGGCGGTGTTTGAGGCCACTGGGCGACTGAACAGAGAAGAACAAACATATAAGTTCGAAGAAGAAGATTTGTGGATGAATGCAAGCGCAGAACATACGATCTCACCGATGTATTTGGACGAGATTTTGCCCGAGTCCGAACTGCCAATCCGGTATGTTGGATACACTACAGCCTTTCGCAAAGAAGCAGGAACGTACGGCAAGGATACAGAGGGTATATTTAGACTTCATCAATTTAACAAACTAGAGATGGAGAGCTTTACTACGGCTGACGACTCGCTGCAGGAGCATCTCTTTTTGGTTGCCATTCAGGAGTACTTGATGCAACAACTCGGTTTGCCGTATCACGTACTAGAGAAGTGTACAGCCGACATCGGTCGGCCAAACGCCAAGGGCGTGGATCTAGAAGTATGGTTGCCGAGCCAGCAGACTTATCGAGAAACCCACACAGCAGATTACATAGCAGACTATCAAGCTCGTGCCATGAAGACTCGTGTTCGCAGACAAGATGGCTCGATTGAACTTGCGCACACAAACGATGCGACGGCATTTTCTCAGCGTCCGTTGATTGCAATTATCGAGAATAACCAGACAGCAGATGGTAATGTAGTGGTTCCGGAAGTACTCAGGCCATATATGGGTGGTCGTGAGCAGATTTAAGGATTAATAGGAGGGTAAGGTTATGATTCAAAAACTCGACATTACAGGTGTTCATATGGAGGTGGACAAGAAATTGAACGACTATGTAATGAAAAAGATCGGAAAACTAGATAAGTACTTGCCTAGACATGCTCGCAAAAGTGCGCACGCCGAAGTGTTCTTAAAGGAACAGATGATCAAGAAGAAAAAACAATGTACTGCTGAGGTGACAATACGCTTACCAAAGGGGAATGTTACTGCCAAAGAGTCAACAATGAATATTTTTGCCGCAGTTGATATAGTTGAAGCCAAGCTTAAAAATCAGATCAAAAAGTACAAAGATGCGCATAGCGTAACTAGATTGCATAGGCGTGTTTTGCGCCATATCCGGCTGGTGCAAGACGAAGTATAGAATAATTGTCAAAATTACGTTTAGCTCTTGTCACCTCTATGAGGTACAATAGTTTTATTGTTGTAATGACCAGAAATCCGTAGAGGGAGGCAAGTGTGAAAAAAGTTCTTAAGCGCGTCCTGGGTGATCCGCAAATCCGAACACTCAAAAGACTCAAAAAGCGAGTGCGCGACATTAATGCGCTAGCTGATAAGTACGAAAAAATGTCGGACAAAAAGCTCAAAGAGCAGACCGCTAAGCTCAAAAAGCGTTTGGGCAAAGAATCTCTGGATGCGATTTTACCAGATGCTTTTGCGGTAGTGCGCGAAGCTGCAACTAGAACCCTTGGTCAGCGACACTTTGATGTTCAGCTAATTGGAGGCATGGCTCTGCACGAAGGAAATGTGGCAGAGATGAAGACTGGTGAAGGAAAGACACTTGTTGCAACGGCACCTGTTTATCTAAATGCACTGACCGGCAAGGGTGTACATGTCGTTACGGTAAACGATTATTTGGCTCAGCGTGATGCTGGATGGATGAGTCAAGTTTATGACTTTTTAGGCCTGAGTGTCGGTGTCATTATCCCAGAACAGTCGTTCATATATGATGCCAAGTTTGTCAACAAAGAACACGACGATCCTCGTATGCAACACCTCAAGCCATGTACCCGCCAAGAGGCATACGCGGCTGATATTACTTATGGCACAAACAATGAATATGGTTTTGATTATTTACGTGACAATATGGTTCGTGAAGAAGATCAACTACGACAGAGGGAATTACATTATGCAATTGTTGACGAAGTTGACTCTATTTTGATTGATGAGGCACGTACACCGTTGATTATCTCAGCACCAAGCGTAACGAGCGGTAGCTCGTACGGACAGTTCTCCAAAGTTGTACGAAACTTGAAGCGTGATGATCATTATGAAGTTGATGAAAAGCGTAAATCTGTTGTTCTGACTGACGATGGTGTTGACAAGGTAGAGAAGATCTTAGGTATCAAGAACCTTTACGGTGTTGATAATATTCGTACAATCTATCACTTGGAGCAAGCCTTGAAAGCTCAAGCGTTGTTTAAACGTGATAAAGATTATGTGGTCACCAAAGACGGCGAAGTGGTGATTGTCGATGAATTTACCGGACGTTTGCTAGCTGGCCGACGCTACAACGAGGGTTTGCACCAAGCCATTGAGGCCAAAGAGGGTGTAGAGGTTCAGGAAGAGTCAATGACTTTGGCAACTATTTCTTTTCAAAATTATTTCCGTCTGTACGAAAAGTTGTCAGGTATGACAGGAACAGCTTCTACCGAGGCCGAAGAATTTCACCAGATTTACAAGCTCGACGTTATCGAGATTCCATCAAATCGGCCAGTGGTGCGAGACGATAGACCAGATAGGATATATCGCACCGAAGCAGGCAAGTTTCAGGCAATAGCGCGTGAGATAAAAGAGTTGCACGAAAAAGGCCAGCCGGTGTTGGTTGGTACGGCGACTATCGAGAAAAACGAGGTGCTTGATAAGTTACTTACTAAGGAGAAAATTCCTCACCAAATGCTCAACGCCAAAAATAATGAGCGCGAAGCAACAATTGTTGCAAAAGCTGGCGAGAAGGGCGCGGTTACGCTGGCAACCAACATTGCCGGTCGTGGAACAGATATCGTGTTGGGTAAAGATGTCAAAAAACTAGGTGGGTTGCATGTAATTGGAACTGATCGTAACGAGTCGCGCCGGGTAGATAACCAGTTGCGTGGGCGTTCTGGGCGTCAGGGTGATCCAGGCTCTAGCCAGTTCTTTGTTAGTACAGAAGATGACCTGATGCGTATTTTTGGCGGTGAACGTATTGCCGGCATCATGAGCCGTCTTGGTGTTGAGGATGATATGCCAATCGAGAACCGTGTCATCAGCAAGTCACTCGAAGGTGCACAGAAGAAAGTCGAAGGCTATAACTTCGATGCGCGCAAAAATGTTGTTCAATACGACGACGTCATGAACCGTCACCGCAAAGCAACCTATGTAATGCGTCGCGAGATCTTGACGCAAGCAGATATCCAGAAGCGCATCAAGCTCTTCATAGAAGAAGAGGCAAGGGTTTTGGCCAATTCTCCTCAGCTAATGAGCGAGGATTTTGAGGCTTACTTGACAGAAGTATTTCCTTTTGACGACAAAACATTGGATAGGTTGTTCGACGCTGAGTCAGACAAATTCGGCGAAGTATTAGCTCAGGAAGCAATGGAACTTTACGAAGCTAGGGAGTCGGCCTTTACACCAGAGATTATGCGAAAGGTTGAGCGTGATATTTACCTGCAGATATTGGACAACCTCTGGATGGAGCATTTGGAGAGTATGGATCACTTGCGCGAAGGTATTCACTGGATATCGGTTGGACAACGTGATCCGCTAGTGGAATACCGTCGTCAGGCACAACAAATGTTTGAAGCCATGCAGTTGACATTACGTCATGATGTAGTGCGTACACTGTTCCATGCAGAGCCCGTTGATTTGAGTCGTACTGTCGAGACTGAGCTTACTAAAGCTGCTCGTCAATCTGTCGATAATGCCGACAAGATTCTCGAGGGAGAAGAATATCATGAAACAGACTTTGTTCCGCAGGATGTTGAGTTAGAAGTAAATAAGCAAGCTGCTGCAAAGCGTAAAAAAGCTCGCAAACAGGAGCGTCAACGAAAATCAAAAGCTAAAAGTCGAAAGCGTAAGTAGCAGAAATCCTATGAAACATACGACACACGAAGTGTCTTTGAAAAACGGTGCCAAAGGTCTGTTCGTTCATGTGCCTGATGCTACTGTAATGACATTTGAGATGAATTTCCGGGCGGGCGAGTACCTAGTAGAACCAGATAAGTGGGAAACGCCACATCTGATGGAGCATGTACTGCTCGGTGCCAACGAACTTTTACCGAAAGCACGGTTGTTTCAGGCGGAGTTCGAAAAAAACGGTGCATACAGTAATGCTAGCACCGGTAGCTACGACATCACCTATGAGGCGGAATGCGCTGATTTTGAGTGGGATAGAATCGTCGACTTGTTGCTTATCGCGATTACAAAGCCTTTGTTTCTGGAGGATGAATTCCAGGCAGAGTTCGGCAATGTACGCGAAGAGCTAAGTTCTAGGAGTAATAGCCATTTTCGGCATTTGAGTTTGGCACTACGTCAAGCTTATGGGTTTAAGGTCAAGACCGACCAAGAGCGATTGCAGCTTATGGAGAATGTGAATTTGCATGACATCCGTGCCCATTACCTAGGAACTCATACGGCCAGTAACTTACGATTTATTATCGGTGGCAACTTGCCTGCAGATCGTCGAAAGATAATTAAAAACCTCATAGAAAATATTGAGCTACCAGAGGGTGAGGGACGCCTAGAGCTACCTCACGAAAGTCCGGTGAGCCTGAAAAGTCCTCTATATATTGCAAACGATACAATAGAAAACGTTTATTTCTACATTGATACTTTTATGCGACGTCGTATGGAAGAACCGGAAATCGATGCTCTTAGTCTAATAAATACGATGCTGACAGAGACGCTTTATTCTAGGATTTTGGGAACAGCACGAGAGCGTGGGTTAGTTTATGGCATGAGCTCTGGGTTTGGGCAGACAAAGGATAGTAGTAACTGGTGGTTTGGGGCACAGGTAATGCCCAAAAATGCACCGGCGTTATTTAAGATTATCGAAAACGAACTACAGGCAGTTTTTGACGGAAATATCATTGATCAGGATGTTGTTAGTGCCAAACAATATGCCTTGGGGCGGTATCAGCGAAGTGGCCAGACGGTCGGCGGTACGGTTAGCGGATATAGTGGGCATTATTTCTTTGACGAAACCATCGATGATTACTATAAGATTCCTGAACGTATTGAGGCAGTTTCCAAAGAACGTATTATCGAGATTAGTAGGGAATTGTTTGCCGAACGTATTAGTGGAATGGGTGCGTTAGGAAGTTGCGGAGAGGACTTCGTAAAGGAGTTGCATCAGCAAATAAAACCACTCTGGAAACAAGTATAATATTTCATATGGATGAGTTGCTCAGACAGGCACAGAAGCTCTTGACAGATGTTCGAGGTGCTATGGAAAGGCTTAATATTTCGACGCTGAAAAGCGAGCTAGATGAGTTGAGCGCTGAGTCTGCTAGGCCAGATTTCTGGAATGACAGCACTATTGCACAGGACAAGATGAAACAAATCGCCAAACTAGAGGCAAGGACGGTGACCTGGATAGGCCTTGAGAAGTCGGTGGCGGATGTTGTTGAGTTGATAGGTCTGGGCGACAAAGAGCTTTTAACCGATATTGAGAAGCAGTTGATGGGATTGGAAAGCCAGTTTACTGAACTTAAACAACAGCTAAAATTTGCTGGTCAGTTTGATGGTTACGACGCGATATTGAGCATTCATGCTGGAGCAGGTGGAACGGATGCCCAGAATTGGGCACAAATGTTGCTGCGAATGTATGTTCGTTGGGCTGAAGCGGCCGGTTTTGACGTTGTGACTGTAGATGAGTCCGTGGGCGAAGAAGCAGGCATCAAGAGCGTGACGCTTGAGATTTCTGGAAATTTTGCATTTGGCAAATTAAAGAGTGAACATGGAGTGCATAGGTTAGTTAGATTAAGCCCATTTAATTCCGACAATTTGCGTCAAACGAGTTTTGCAAAAGTTGAGATATTGCCAAAGATTGATAAGCCTAGTGACGTTGTGATCGATGATAAGGACCTGAAAATCGATGTTTACCGAAGTGGTGGCCATGGCGGTCAGAGTGTCAATACAACCGATAGCGCTGTGCGTGTAACTCACTTGCCAACTGGTACCGTTGTGGCAATTCAAAATGAGCGAAGCCAATTGCAAAATAAAGAAACTGCACTGACAATTCTGCGCTCTAAGCTAGCACAGCTTCAGATGGAGCAGCACCTCGAAGACTTGGCACAGCTCAAGGGCCCCAATGAGCAAGCGGCTTGGGGTAATCAAATTCGTAGCTATGTCCTACATCCATATAAACAGGTAAAAGATCTACGTACACGTCACGAAACATCCGATCCAGACGCCGTCCTTGATGGAAAAATTGACGATTTTATCGACGCATTTCTAGAATTCACGCTTGAGGCCTAATGTGCTTCAAGCATAAGGAGTTTTTTGATATACTAGTCCAGTAAATGATACTACTTGACAGGGTTACAAAAGTTTATAATCGAAACAATACGGCACTTGATCGGATTTCTTTGCACGTTCAACAGAAAGAATTCGTAATTATTATTGGAACTTCTGGGGCTGGAAAATCGACACTATTAAAGCTCTTGACTAGAGAAGAAAAGCCATCATCGGGCAAAATTGTTATTGGTGGTTTGGATTACGACAAGCTCAAGGACAGAGATATACCACTTTTGCGTCGTAAGATTGGTGTAGTGTTTCAGGACTTCAAATTATTGCCTAACAAAACAGTGTTTGAAAACGTTGCTTTTGCGCTAGAGATTGTTGGATTTGGCAGCAGAGAGATTAACCATACCGTACCTCGTGTGTTAGATATCGTGGGCCTAAAGGGTAAAGAGAATCGTATGCCTGCTGAACTATCTGGTGGTGAGAGACAACGTGTGGCAATTGCCAGAGCGATTGTTCGCCAGCCCAAAATCTTGATAGCAGATGAGCCGACTGGCAATTTGGATCCGAAGCATGCTTGGGACGTAATAAAAGTTCTAGAAAAGATTAACCGGTATGGAACCACGGTACTGCTTACCACACACAATCAAGAAATTGTTAATAAGCTCAAGCGCCGAGTTGTTACGATACAAGGCGGCAGAGTAGTAAGCGACAGGGCAAATGCCGAGTACAACAAAGGATTGACAAAGTAGTATGAACCATTGGCTTATTACACAGTGGCGTATTGTCAAAACTGGTGCTCAAAATTTTGTACGCAATTTGACTTTGGCGATTGCTGCAATTGCCGTAATGGTGATTACACTGACAATTATTCTGTTCTCGGTTAT
This sequence comes from Candidatus Saccharimonadota bacterium, assembly GCA_020428105.1. GTDB lineage: Bacteria > Patescibacteriota > Saccharimonadia > Saccharimonadales > JAGQNK01 > JAGQNK01. The sequence goes on along the minus strand of JAGQNK010000011.1, from coordinate 74,639 downwards.
TGCTAGTCAGACATTCAACAATACTATTCAACAAATTACTAACAAAATCGACATTTCAATTTACCTGAAGGACAGTGTAGCGGCGAATGATGAACAACGTACAAAAATAATGGATGAATTAAAAGCTTTCAACAATGTGCGTGAAGTTAAATTTATATCCAAGGAAGATGCCCTAGAAGCGTACAAAGAAGCCAACAAAAAGAATCCAGATTTGCTCGCAGCGATTTCCCAAACGGATAATCCTTTGCCAGCCAGCCTGCAAGTCAAGCCAGTTGATCCCAATAAGATTGATGAGATCAAAGCATACTTAGAAAAGCCAGAGATCAAAGCTCTGCAGTCCGAAGAGACATCGTACTCCGGAGATAGAAAAGTAGCGATTGATAAGATTACCCAAGCTACAACATTTATGCAAAGAGCCGGCGTGGTCGGAATTATTATTTTCACCATTGTGTCTATCATGATTATCTTTAATACCATTCGTATGGCAATATTTAACAGGCGTGATGAGCTTCATATTATGCGACTACTTGGCGCAAGTACTTGGTTTATTCGAGGGCCATTTGTCGTAGAGACGGTGATGTACGGTATTATTGCTGCCTTGTTGTCGGTGTTGATATGTAATTCTTTGTTTGTGGTGTCTTCGTCAGCGTTTGAGGCTAGCAGTTTGGGTGTCTTGGACATTAAGTTTGCTGCTAACTTTTTCAGTGATCATTACTTGGTAATTTTGACTGCGCAATTAGCTATTGGTATACTGATTGGTGCCGCTTCGTCTGCTATTGCTACGCGGCGATATCTCAAATTTAAGACTTCCAAATAAACATTCAATCGACGATAAAAGTTAGTAATTAATCTCATAACTGGTGATGTCACATGTACGTGTGAAAAACGGTTGTGCTTTAGGGCTGGGTATGGTATGATTTCAAAGACGAAAGTCAAACAAAAATTACATAAAATGAAAAATAAAGTATCAGTTAGTCAAAAAGTCCTCGTTTTGTTGCTCATAGCCGTGACGGTAGTAGGATTTGTGGCATCGCCATTTGCTAAAGCAGAGAATATCTCTAGCGAGATTAGCCGGCTTCAGCAGGAGAATGCTGAGTATGATGAGAAAATTGCCGACCTGGAAGAGCAGGCGGTTGGTTACGAAGATGCTATCGAAAAGTTAGCCGCTAAAATTGCTGCCTTGCAGGGCAAGATTGATGAGAATACAAGCCAGCAGGCAAGACTCAAGAATGAGATAGCCGAGGCAGAAAAGGAGCTTCAGAAGCAAAAAGACTTGTTAGGAATAAATATCCGTGCGATGTATCTCGAAGGTGATATTTCGACACTTGAAATGTTGGCATCCAGCAAAGATTTGAGTGATTTTGTCGATAAAGAGCAATACCGCAATTCTGTACAAGATAAGATTAAGGTTACATTGGAGAAAATCCAGGCCCTCAGACTTAAGCTGAAATCACAAAAAGAAGCCGTAGACTTGTTGCTACAAGAACAGGTTGCGCAACAGGGACAGCTATCTGCAAGTCGTCAAAAACAGCACGATATGCTTGCGTACAATCAAGCGCAGCGCGAAGCGTTCAATAACAAGACGGAAAAGAACCAAAAACGTATTGAAGAGTTGATTGCTGCACAGCGTCAAGCAAACTTTAATCCTGATGGTGGATATTACTTCTTGCGATTTGAGGGAGCGGTAAGAGACTTCGATCCAGCAAATTACCCTTATGCAAATGCTGGCTTTGGCATGAGCCCAGGACCCGGATGCGTCGATAATGATGGTCCGGATAAATGGGGCTACTGTACAAGACAGTGTGTATCCTTTGCTGCATGGGCTGTAGAAGCATCTGGCCGTGAAGCGCCTATGTATTACGGCAATGCTCGAGATTGGGTATCGGCTGCCTATGCTAGAGGCGTTTCGGTACATCGATCGCCAATGCCCGGCGACGTTGCAATAAGCACTTCAGGATACTGGGGCCATGCAATGTACGTCAAGAGCGTTTCCGGCAATAGTTTCTACTCTCTCGAATACAATGGTGGATTGAATGGCTTGCCCAGTCATCAATACAGGGTTTGGAACTAGCTTCTACAGGCAAGTACATAATAAGTTCCGTATTTTGCCCAGGCATAAGCTATAATTAATAGAGCTTGAATGACAACAATTTTTGAGAGGAGTTGATAATAGTGCAACAAAATATTTCAGATAGTTCCAGCCAGTCTAATTGGCGTTCTAGACTAGTCGTCATCATTGTAGTCTTGACTATGGTCTTTGTCATGGGCTATGGTGTTGGAAATGGCAACATATCGCTTGGTCGAGGACGAGCAGATAGCGTCTCCAATAACCTTCCTGACAATTTAAACTATCGTGATGTCGAGGCTTTGTACGACAAGCTCCGCGAGAACTACGATGGTAAATTGACTGAAGCAGAGTTGATCGAAGGCCTCAAGGAAGGTCTCGTGAATGCTGCGGGCGATCAATATACTCAATATTTAACGCCCAAAGAAGCCAAAGAGTTCGATCAGGAATTAAACGGTACATTTAGCGGCATAGGCGCGCGCCTAATGGAAGACAAGAATAAAATGGTGATGGTAGAGACACCGTTAGCGGGATATCCAGCAGAAAAATCAGGGCTGAAGGCCCGTGATGTGATTATTGAAATCAATGGTGAATCGGCCCTGGATATGAGTGTTAGCGATGCTGTTGATAAAATCCGTGGTGAGGAGGGAACTAAGGTTAAGATTAAAGTTTCTCGTGACGGCAGAGAACAGCTTGATTTCGAAATTACCAGAGAAACTATAAGTATCCCAAGTGTCGAATCAAAAATACTCGAAGGTAATATTGGCTACTTGCAAGTCTCGCGTTTTGACGAGACAACTGGTGAGTTGGCCCGTCAGGCGGCTCAAGAATTCAAAGACACACAAGTAAAAGGTGTGGTATTGGATTTACGTAATAATCCTGGTGGACTATTGGATGCAGCGGTGTCATTGTCTGGCATTTGGTTACCTCAGGGAAAGACTGTTTTGCAAGAAAAGCGTGATGGCAAAGTCATTAAGACATATGAATCGGATGGTCCAGCAATCCTAAAGGATTTCAAGACAGTAGTCTTGATTAACGAAGGAAGCGCTAGTGCGTCAGAGATTACGGCAGGAGCCTTGAGGGATAACGACGCTGCTACACTGCTGGGAGAAAAATCATTTGGCAAGGGCTCGGTGCAAACGCTAGAGAGGTTATCGAATGGAGGAATTCTAAAAGTCACGATTGCTCGTTGGTTTACTCCAAATGGAAAAAATATAGACAAAACTGGAATAGAACCGGACAAGAAAGTAGAACGAAGCATAGAGGATGTACAAAAAGGACGCGACCCACAATTGGATGCGGCTATTGGCAAGATCAAAAGCTAAGCTATCGAAGGAAGATGTCATAGAAGATGTACGATAATACTTGTGCTATGATAAAACATGTATGAACAAAGCCAAGAATCTGTCGCAAACAATGCGATATCGATATGGGTTGTTGGTTTTCTGTATTGCTTTTGTGATTGTTGGAATAACTGCTTTGTTGGCCGTTTTGGCTGAAGATACGTCAAGTAAATCTGTACCTGTTGGTCCACTTGTGTCGAATAGTGTACCTTCGTCTAAACATAATACTCAATCTGATATTGGGATTTTGTTTGCTGCCAAAGGAGACTTGGCAACTACGCAGATATTCAGAGCCGATTTAGACGGTAAGAATAAGAAGCAATTAACCAATGATTTGAACACTGAACATGAATGGTCAAGACCAAGTCCTGATGGAAAACGTATATTGTTCATGAAAGCAGCAAAGGGATCTTCTGTGAATTTCGCCACGCATTCAAATCGGTTATGGATCATGGATGTTGACGGAACAAACCAGAGGGAGATTGTTGGCACCGCAAAACGCGATAGGTTTGGATGGACGGGTATGGCTCATGCTGAGTGGTCACCTGACTCTTCAAAGATTGTGCTAGTAGCTACATTACCGAACCTTACTTCCCAGTTATTTGTCATAGATGCAAACGGGGATAATCCTGAGCAGATAACCAAAACAACCAACATTGATGGCCATAATTCTGTAGTAGCAGATCCATCCTGGTCACAGTCGAATCACATAATATTCATTCGATCATGGAATTGTATCGGTATATGCGAAAAGCAAGACGTGTTTAGTATGGATTATTCTACCAGAAAAGAAACAAGGGTTACCACTGACGATAACTGGAATTTTGATCCGTACTTATCGCCAGACGGTAAGACATATTTGTGGTTGAGCTTTCGGTCAAGTAATATCATTTGTCCATGTGACCTGATGAAGGGAAATGCTAGTGGTGCGCTGGCTTCAACTGCAGTAATTGCAGACGGTGGGTCAAATTCCAACGGCACATTCTCGTTATCCGGTGAACAAATATTGTTTCTCAAGCAAGTAGGCAATAAGCAGGTCTTGCATAGAATTAACAGTGACGGAACAGGGTTGCTAAAGATAGGTAGCGGCGAGTCTGGCGTGGCGTCATTCATTCCTTCGCCCGTTAGTACTACCAACACCAACACCAACACCAACACCAACACCAACACCAACACAGATACTTCGTTGACTAGTCCGCTTGGTGGTATCGAGGCTCCACAGCTTACCTTTGGATTTAATTGGTCACAAGTTAAATACTACATACAGGTGAAATGGAAAGCTCCAACGGGTAGTGATTCAAATACTACATATAAATTGACGCAAAATAACACAGTTATATACTCAGGTAAGGCTACCAATTATATGGATTTTACATTTACTCCTAATGTTGCTATGAGCTATAAGGTTATCGCTACAAAGGATAGTGACTCTACAGAGTCCAAGCCGACGAAAGCGACGGTGGGGTGTTTGTGGCTATTTTGTGGACTGACGCAACAATAATGGTTTTATCATCATAATGTCTGTGGTAATATCAGGGTATTAATATTCTGTTCCGGGGGGAAGTGAAAGTGGCTAAGAAGCCAACTAAATTTATATTTGTTACAGGTGGAGTACTTTCTGGTCTAGGAAAGGGGATTACTGCCGCTTCAATCGGAAACCTCTTGAAAGCTCGTGGCCTCAACATAAACATTCAAAAGTGCGATCCTTATTTGAATATAGATGCCGGCACTTTAAACCCAGCCGAACACGGAGAGTGTTTTGTGACCAAAGATGGCGCCGAAACAGACCTCGACCTTGGCCATTATGAAAGATTTTTAGATCAGGAGCTTACACAATCATCAAGCTTGATGAGTGGTCGCGTTTTACAGAAAGTAATTGCCGATGAGCGTGCAGGAAAGTACCTGGGAAAAACCGTTCAGTATATTCCACATGTTGTCCGAGCAATGCAAGAGGAGATTTTGGAAGCTTCCAAAGGATTTGACGTTCATATTGTCGAAGTTGGTGGTACGGTCGGTGATTATGAAGGGCTTAGCTTCATTGAGGCAATTCGTGAACTTGGTTTTAAGGTTGGCCGAGAGAACTCACTGTATGTACATGTCGTATACATGCCGTATTTGGGTGCTAGCCAAGAGTTCAAGACAAAGCCAGCACAAAACGCAGTTCGTGATCTGCGAGGTTATGGAATAGTACCCGATGTTTTGGTCGCACGCTCCGAAAAAACAGCTCCAGAGGCTGTTGTAAGGAAATTGAGCCTATTCTCTGGCGTGTCGACCGATGCAATTGCATTGTTGCCAAATGCACCCAGTATCTATGAGGTACCTCTGACACTTGAGGATACAGGAATTGCCGATGTTATTAGTAAACGTCTAGCGCTAAAGGTCAGCAAGCCGCACCTGAAGGAATGGCGTGAAGTGGTTAAGCGAGCCACAAATGGCCTCAGCAAAACGGCGACTATCGGTGTGGTCGCAAAATATATGGACAATACCGATACGTACATGTCAGTATTTGAGGCATTGCGGGCGGCTGCTTGGGCGCAAGATGCAAAGTTGGATATCCGCTGGGTTGACGCTGAAGCTTTAGATGCTCCAGGTGCAGATGTAGTAAACGCCCTAAAAGGACTGGATGGTATCGTGGTACCAGGTGGTTTTGGTTCTCGTGGCATAGAAGGCAAGATTAAGGCCGCACAATATGCTCTGAGTAATAAACTACCTTACCTTGGTATTTGTCTTGGCTTGCAGATGGCGGTTATTGCGGCTGCACGTTCTGCTGGCGTTAATGACGCTAATACTGCGGAGATCGACGCCAACGGTAAGAACCTGGTTATAAATACGATGGATGGCCAAAAGGGTAAAGAGAATACTGGTGGAACGATGCGCCTTGGTAATTATCCTTGCAAACTTGCAAAAGGTAGTTTGGCAGCGAAGGTTTACGGAGCGAAAGAGATTCAGGAACGTCACAGACACCGTTATGAATGCGCAAATGAATATCGCGAAAGCTATGTTTCTTGGGGTATATCTGCAAGTGGCACAAGTCCTGACGGATCTTTGGTAGAGATTATCGAAGCAATCGATCACCCGTTCTTTTTGGCTAGCCAGTTTCACCCAGAGTTCAAATCCCGTCCTAACCGCGCTCATCCTATGTTCTATGGTTTTGTGAATGCATCGTTAGTGCAGGTATTGAATAAATCATAACAACGGAGTAGCATTAGCATCATGGATGAACAAACAATAACGCCCTCAGGAAATACAAATGCCAAGAAGATTCTACTAGTAGAAGACGACGACACGCTCGCCAACGTGTACAAGACACGTTTGCATGCTGAAGGTTTTGACCTAAAGCGCGTGCCCAATGGCGAAGAGGCCTTAGCGGCCGCTCTGGAATATAAGCCAGACATGATTTTGCTAGACGTAATGATGCCAAAGGTTAGTGGATTTGATGTACTGGATATTTTGCGTAACACACCAGAAACAACTAACACCAAGATTATTATGCTGACTGCACTTAGCCAGGATTCTGATCGAAAGCGCGCTGAAGAAATGGGTGTAGATGACTACTTGGTTAAGTCTCAGGTAGTTATTGCAGACGTTGTTGAGCGCATCAAGCAGCATCTCGATATGTAAACCGAGCAAACGATACAAAAAAGCAATAGCAGTAACACGCTACGTAAAGAACTCAAGACCTTTGCAACATCTCGGCAGGTGTCTTCAGCTGTATGCCTAAGTGTACTCTTTTGGTGTTGTAGTACTCAAGATAGACAGTTAGCCTATCTTGCTGGGACGGGAGCGGAACGCTCCTGTTCCAGTAGTGCCCAATGCATTCTTCCTGTATGGTTCTGTTGAATCGTTCAATGTGAGCATTGTCATTTGGTCGGTGCAACCGGCTATGTCTGGTTTGTATGTTTGCCTGCTTCATTTGTTGCTCAAAGTAGCGACTGTACTCTGGGCCATTGTCGGCTTGCACTATGGCAATGGGGAACCCCCATTGTTGCTGTGCTTTTAGTACAGCCTGTGCTGCGAGGCCTGGACTGAGCTTGGATGCCAGGGTGACGTGAGTCATCCGAGTGTAGAGATCGATGACCGTGTAGTAATACAGTCTCTTGCCCGTCTTGGGGTCGACATGGTGGATGGTGTCTGTCTGAACGAGCTCACCAGGCCTGGTGACGACTGGGCGTCTCGGGTTGTCTCTCCGTACGCGGTTCTTCCGGCCTCGTGCAACCCCAGACCGCCATAGAATACGTCTGACACTACTCAGGGATACCGAGACACCAAGGATGTTTATGAGGTGGTGCCAGACCACTTCGGCACAACGTTTGAGTTGATTGCGTACGGCAAGCACAAGAGCGACCAGCTCTTGGCTTACAGCTGTTGGGCTGGTACGGGGGCGAGAGGTGGTTGTTGGTATGCGCCAGGTGCAGCGGTTCAGGTGGTTGGTGCGACTGTATACTCTGTTTGGGCGGTTAGGATTGTCCATTTGGACATTATGGTTCAAGACTTCCCACTTCTGTTTCCACCGCCAGATAGTGCTGCGGTGTACTCCACACCGATTGGCGACAATCTGTACTGACAATTGCTCACGAATAAGCAATTGCATAGCGAAAGCCCTCGCTTTCGGTAAGTTAGGGTTGATAGAATAGGCCATAGCAGGCTCCTCTCTGATTAGTTGTGGTAACTTACAGTGTAGGACGCCTGCTATTTATGTTGCAAAGGTGGTGAATGAGTACGACGCTATTGCTTTTTTGTAATGTTTATGCTAATATACATTTGTTAAACACTAAAACAAATATGCAAGAGCCAAATCATGAAGCTTTCCCCGGGCATGTACCGGAGCAAACCCCAGCCGAGCAGCTAGGACTGCCGACGTCTGTTGTGATTCAGCGTACATCTAGTGATACGGATAAAGGATGGGTCGTAGATGGGTTTCGGGAAAACTATCCACATCCTGACACAGGTGAGCTTATAACTGCGGTAAAACTTTCCAAGTATGATACCGAGACTGGTATAACCTACGAAAGGGCCGTATCTTTGAGTGACCTTCAGGTCTGGAATAAACCACCAGAGGAAGATACTATTCCGCGCGAACAACCCCCCATGCCAGTGACTCCAGAAACAAAATCGACTGGCGAAAGTATAGAAGTTGCCAGAGAGGTCGGACAGGTTGCAGTAGAAGAGTCGGGCGTTGTTGAGCCAGTTGTTGATATTCAGGGTCCCTCGGATAAGTCAGCGGTGGAACAAGCTCACTTCAAGACCGAGCCGGAAAGCACGCCAGACCTAGGCGAAAAACAAGCACAGGCAATCAAAGCATTACAAGAAATCTGGGGCTTGCCTGAGAGTCAAACTCTTGAAGCTGGAGTCGAGCATGCTACAACAATGCTTGACGAGCAGATGCAGAAGCTTGACATAGCTTCTGGTCTGCTGTCGCAGCTCGATGGGGTAGGCAATGGCTTGCAGCGACAGATTGCGGAAAGCATGGGTGAGAGTCGTAACCTAGTGACTGGCAGTACCCGCCAGGAGCTTGAACGGTTGCTTTTTGGTCGCGAGTTCAGTACGTTGTTGGACTTGACGAATGGTGATCAGTTTTTGCCAGCTCCTATTAGGAATAAGCTAGGCGAATTTGGTAGAAACCTGCGGGGAATGCAGCAGAGTTTTAGTGCCATGAATAGCAGAGGCCCAAATTTTCTAGACATGGGTGCGGCTGATACGCTGTCGCGTCAGTGGCGTGCTTTGCCTGAAGTGACACGACAAGTTGTGCTTGCGAGACAGCAAGTTGAAGAAATGCGAACAAATCTTGTCGGCTACAGAGAATCATCTGAGGTTAATAGCGAAAAATCTGAATTCCGCAATGAACAGGTTGAAAACTGGTCAAAAGAGTTGGCGGGCGAAGTGACACCCGAACGGCTCGAAGAGATAACGAGCGAAATGCAGGCCGCTGTTGCGTTGGAGGCGGGCATGGTTGACGACCCTAACTCACCAAGTCGTTGGTTTGGCGACCGTGTTATCAACAACTGGCCAAAATCAAATAGAGAAAGTACACATATCACCGGCAAAGAACCGGCAACTATCGGTAGTCAGCGATATGTCGCCGAGCTAATGGCCGACATGCTTACTGGTAGATATAATGTTCAAGCTGGTAATAGCCCGCTACCGATTGAGGTTAGTGGTGACGAAGATGCACCTGTACACGAAAAAGTTGACTCAGGGTTCCACCGTGCAGCGGCTCTGGCTATGCTCTACGGACAGGATTGGCAGAAAACTGCCAAGAAGCTTGGTATCAAAATCGAGAAGTCTTAGCGAAATTTGACAAATATTACTATCACTGCTGTAATATAAATACAATGAATAACACAAACGAACAGCCAAAACCAACAACAGAAACTCCAGCGGTAATTGATAAAGTGCCTGGCATGCCCGTGGAAATAGTGCCAGTAGATACGCCAGAGCCACAGGATATAATCGATCGCGTGCCCGGTATGTCTACGGAGGAAGTTCCAGCAGGCTAGCCAGCTCAGTCGTCAGCGATGCGAGAATACGGCGGTTACACGAATATCCGATCACACAAACCTAGTACTATGTATCAGCCTGGTATGCCGATTCGTATAGATACGCCGGCTAACCCACAGGCAGGTGATCCGCGAGTTCCAAAGCTTGATTAGAATGAACCTATATAAAAATGCCACTCTAGGAGTGGTATTTTTATATCTAGGGCGATGATATTTATTCGACGGTGACTTCGGTACGGCGGACGGTTTTGCCGGTGAACAGGCGAACACGGCGTTTGCTGAACTTTACTACACCATCTTTGGCGGCGTGGATGGTGAAGTTACGACTAAAGTATGTGCCGTCACCTGCGCGCTTGGTTAGGCCAGTCTGACGAACAATTACTTGGCCATTCTTGACCTTTTGGCCACCATAGAGCTTAACGCCAAGGCGTTGGCCGGGACTATCGTGAACGTTCTTACTACTACCACCTGCTTTAACTTTTGACATTGTATCTCCTTATGTGCGAGTTGTTGTGAGCGGTGCATTACTGCGCTGTCGCTTAAGGTACGCATTCACCGTACTTTGTATATGGCTCATTTGCGCTCCTCACTGCCGCCTTGTACTGCATCCACCCACAACATCTCTTAACAGTGGCATGCTGACGACTAAATACGTTTTAAAATTACTAGCTCACGGGCGACTATTTGGTCAGCGCGGTGATAGAGGAGATCCTCATCATTCACATGAGCAAAACTTATGCGAGTATACCCTAATTCCTCGAGAGAATCAAGCGTTTTTAAATGGGCAAAGCCCTTTTTGGTACGCCAAGCAGGGACTGCGATGCAAGCTCGGAAGCCTGGTTTGGTTTGTTTTGCAAGGTTTTGGAGGAACTTGCGATGAATAGTGTCGACATCCTGTATCACTTTTTGCAACACTGGCGGCGCGGGAATTCCGGTTAACGGACGACCAAGGTATGTTTCACAGGCAACAAAATGAATGGCGTTTGGATTATTCCACTGAAAGTCGGTTGCATCACCTATTTCTATACGATAGTAATTTGTCGGCACATCGTGGGTGTTGTGTAGCCAAGCAAGGTTATCGATGCTGTATTCAACCATACGTGGCTCCAAGTCTGTGCCGTAGGCGTCAAAGCCCATAAGCTGCGCTTCCTGCAGGACTACGCCGGTGCCACAAAAGGGGTCGAGCAGAACTGCTCCAGTATGTGGTGAGGCATTGTTTGTGGCAAGGTTGATGATGATTTGGGCGAGTTTTGGTGGTAGCATGCCCACGCGTGCATCACGCTTGGGCCGTTTTTGGTCACGAGCGGCGTAGGCGTCAATATTCTGCACGGCAAATGTTTGCGCCAGGATGGTTTTGTTACCGTTTTTAATCAGAACAAGGTCTAATCCAGTCGGACCAAGCAGCTGGTTGTGGATGACCTGTGCGGTGTTTAGCTCCAGGGCTTTATTTGGTACGACACGAACGGAACGGCCTTCGCTATCTGGTGGGTTTTTTACGACTTTTTTGAGCGTCAGTCCGGTAGCGTTGATGCGCCCCAAGCTTATTTTGAATCCGTAGGCGTTTAAGCCCAAGCGAATTTTGCCAGGTGGTCGACAGCAGGTGTGTTTTGGTAATTCCTGGACGAGGTATTCCTCGATTTTGTTCCAGTCGGTGTAGGGCAGGTCAGTCAAGTATCTTGCTATTTTCATGGTACCGCCGAGTCTCTGCATGGGGAAATTCTGCGGCTCTGCATCCACCACAGCTGCGCCAGCGCTAAGTGGTTGTATTTTTTCGGCACCAAAAAGACTTTCGAGTTCGGCTAGGCCCAAGGCGGGCTGTCGTCCAAGTATGGCAATGATTCCGGTCATGTAGAGGTATTATAGCGTTTTGGTATATAATTTGATACTGAATGAGTGAATCAGAAAAGAAGAAACGCTGGAAGCTGATCCTGAACATTATTACTTTTGGCGCCCTGATATTGCTGGTCTACCTTACGTGGCCACAAATTACCGAGACAATTAGCAATATTGGGCGGGTGAATACTTGGGCGCTACTTATGATGATTCCACTACAGGTGATGAATTATGACGCGTATGCACGCATGTATCGCGCGATGTTTGCGATAATTGGTAGCAAGACTAGGTATTGGGATATGTATCGTACGGCATTGGAGCTGAACTTTGTCAACCATGTATTTCCAAGTGGCGGGGTGTCTGGAATATCGTACTTTAGCGTGCGGCTGAAGCCGCTAGGTATATCGACTGCTCAGTCAACGCTTGTGCAGATTATGAAGTTTGCATTTCTGTTCTTGTCCTTCGAAATTTTGCTGGTAATTGCTTTGCTAAGTTTGGCAGTATTTGGTGAAGTGAGCGGCTTGACGCTGGTTATCGGGGCATCGTTGGTGACATTGCTGGCCGTTATGACAGCTGGTTTGGCATTTATTGTTGGTAGCAAACAACGTATCAATAGATTCTTTACGTATGCTACGAAAGCGGTAAATCGTGTTATTCACGTTATTAGACCCAAGCATCCAGAGACAATAAATATCAAGCGCGTTCGACGGGTGTTCACGGAACTACATGAGAATTACAAATTGCTCAAGAAAGACTATCGTTCGCTCAGAGCACCTTTGTACTATGGCTTGATTGCCAACATTACGGAAGTACTGACGGTATATTCGGTTTATCTAGCATTTGGTCATACGGTGAATATAGGAGCAATCATTTTGGCATACGCTGTTGCGAACTTTGCTGGGCTGGTTTCGGTTTTGCCGGGGGGTGTTGGTATCTATGAAGCGTTGATGACCGCTGTTCTGGCGGCAGCTGGCGTTCCTCCTGGAGTAAGTATTCCTGTGACTGTGATGTATCGTGTGATAAGTATGGCAATCCAGACCATACCGGGCTATTATTTTTATCATAAAGCGCCGACATTTGACTCACCCGACAAGGGCTAGCAATTGTGATGAATGATATAGTCTTCGGAGTCTCGGATTTTGTTGCCGTATTTAACCAAACTATTGAATATGCATATCCGTCAATAAATATCGTAGGTGAGTTAGCAAATTTCCGGGTTAGCAAGAATCGCTGGGTGTATTTTGATCTCAAGGATGATATGTCGAGTGTTAAATTTTTCGGCACCGTTTACCAACTGCCTGGACCGCTGGAAGACGGCCTAATGGTGCAGGTGACTGGCGTACCACGACTTCATCCACAATACGGATTCAGTATCTCAGTCCAGAACTTGAAGCCAGTCGGCGAAGGGTCAATAAAACGGGCTTCTGCATTGCTAGAGGCAAAATTACGTTCCGAGGGGCTATTTGATGCTTCTCGTAAGCGACTACTGCCGTATCCACCAGCGCGCATTGGGCTCGTCACTTCCGCTGAATCGGCGGCCTACCATGATTTTATCAAGATTTTGCAAGAGCGGTGGGGAGGGGTAGAAGTTGAGTTGGCGGATGTTCAGGTGCAAGGCGAAAAAGCGCCACCACAATTGATCGCGGCATTGGACTACTTCAACTCCCATAATAATCCAGTAGAGGTGATTGTTATTACTAGAGGCGGCGGCAGTGCCGAAGATTTGTCAGCATTCAACCATGAGCAATTGACACGCAGTGTAGCGACTAGCCGTATACCAACGCTTGTTGCTGTCGGTCATGAAGTTGATGTGAGCTTGGCAGAGCTGGCCGCGGATCGGCGAGCAAGTACGCCAAGCAACGCAGCTCAAATTTTAGTGCCTGATAAAACGAATGCGATTGCTGATGTCCGGGCGAGTATCGAAGTGATGCACAATCAAGTCTTGAGTAATATTCTAATGTCAAAAGCTTGTGTTTACGATAATGTTTCAGATATATTCCAAGCCTTGGAGGGTAGTTTGTTAGTGGCCTCGCGAGATATTTTGTTGCTAAGAAGTGAGGTAGAAGCACAAAACCCAGCACGGATTTTTGGCAAGGGATTTGCGCAAATTCGAAATGTAGCAACAAACAAGCTCAGTAAATCTGTCCATGATATACAAATTGGCACCGAGATCGAGGTCCGCTTTGTAGATGGTACGGCCACTGCACAGATATATTCAAAATCTAGTGTGAGTGATCTGTAGAGACTATTTATGCGTTTTACGTTTTTTGCTGAGTACGTATAATGACGTTGTGCCAACGAGTATGAGTATGGCGGGAATTGCAATACTCAAAGCTTGACCAGTGTTTATTAGACCAGATTCGTTGTTGCTTGCTGGCACATTATCGGTTGTACAGGTACCATTGTTGTAAGAACCAGCTCCGTATGCACCACAGTTGTAATTAGCCGCAGAAACAGTACTGAATGTGACGAACATCATGCTTGTCGCAACAAGAGTAATTAATATCAATTGAATAATTGAAGTTTTGTGTTTTGTCATTATCATAAGCTTCATAATAAATCATCAAAAATGAACTTGCAAACTTATTAAGCATAAGCTATAGTAATGATCATCGAAGTAAATTAAAAAAAAAGAATGAAAATGATCAAAGAACACATTAACGAACTATTCGAAAAAGAAATGTCACGAAAAGAGTTTGTCCAATATGTAGGCTCTAGCTTACTAATTGTATTTGGTATTAGTGGATTACTTAAGTCACTGTCACAACTGCATTCTCCACCAAGGCAAATTTCTGACAGTGGTTACGGCTCAAGTGCTTACGGCGGAACTAAAAAAGCATAGTTTATAATTAATATTTCGATTTCTATGGTTTTGAAGATTTGGTTTCCATTATGACTAAGTCTCGATGATGTATAATTGTTTGTGTGGCAGATAATAAGTTTTCGTATTCAAAGTCAAAGCAGGCTCTAGAAGATATTATTGCCAGAATGCAAAAAGAGGGTATAGAAATTGACGAATCCCTTAAGTTGCATAAAGATGGCTTGCGTGTTGCAGATGAATTGATAACTTATATAAATAAAGCAGAGATAAGAGTGTCTAAGCTTAAGACCGACTGGGAAAAAAAGGTGTCAAGTTAGCAATGTTGCTGTATATATTCTTGGTTCTTGTGTGGCTGGTTCTTTTGTTTGGTTTTGTTGTTTTTTTTGGCGCGCCGTATCTTCCAACGCTAGGTAAACAAAAGCTCGCGGCTCTTGAGCTATTGGATTTGGAGCCAGGACAAACTCTTATTGAGTTGGGGAGTGGTGACGGCAGGGTGTTGCTGGCAGCGGCAGAAAAAGGTCTGAAGGCTATCGGCTACGAACTAAATCCATTGCTTGTGTTATATAGTCGTTTAAGGACATGGCGTTACCGAAAATATATAAAGATTATTTGGGGCAATTTTTGGTGGTTTGTATGGCCTAGGGCAGACGGTATCTACGTTTTCCTACTGGACAGATATATGAAAAAGTTGGATAAAAAGATTATTCAGAATTATCCTGAACAAAAGGTTAAATTGGTAAGCTTTGCATTCAAGATACCAGACAAGAAGATTCAAGAAGAAAAAGACGGTGTTTATCTCTATAATTACTTGCCGAGTAAGAAAACATAGGATAGCATAAGTATTATATGAATCCAGATAATCAGTTTCAGCAACCTCAACAGGCACCAATACAAGCTATGCCACCAAGTCCTGGTCTGCCGCCAGCAGGTCAGCAACTTATGCAGGCGCCACCAGCCCAGTACCCACAGATAGGAGTATCCGCGTCCGAGCAAAAGAAACATCATCCTTGGGGTTTGATAATCGCTCTGATAATTTTTGTCCTTGGGTTTTTGGGGTCTAGTGGCTTTGGTTTTTGGGCATATGCACAAATGCAAGATTACAAGAATAATGTAGACAAGAAGGTTTCGGCAGCGGTTGAGCAAGCTGTAGAAGAAACTAAAGCCGTGAAAGAAAAGGAATTTGAGGAACGATCCAAAGATCCAAACAAGAAGTATAAGGGGCCGGCAACTTTCGGTGCTGTTGAGATTACTTATCCAAAAACTTGGTCGGCGACGGTTACTGAAGGTGACGGAGGTACTCCTGTCAATGGATACTTCCATCCTGATTTTGTTCCTGGACCAAAATCCGGCACTGCATTTGCGTTGCGACTGGAAGTAATAGAACAGCCCTATGATCGAGTCTTGTCTACATACGATAGCGACGCAAAGAAGGGGTCTGTGAAGGTTTCGCCATACAAAGCTGGGCGAGTTCAATCTGTATTGGGTGCCCGTTTGGATGGCGAGATAGAAAAAGACATGCAAGGAAGTACGGTCTTGTTCCCTCTTCGAGATAAGACGATCCGTATATCTACCTTATCTGGTGAAAGTTTTGGCAAAGACTTTAATGATATTGTGCTTAAGAACCTCATATTTACACCATAGAGATCCATAGATACTCACCCAAGTGTTATAAATAATACTTTACGACCGAACAAACTTATTGTCCAAACAATGATATAATTTTGCTATTGAGCGAGGGAAGGGCTTTGGATAGTTCGGCACAAGACATTAGATTGCTAAGGGCATTGACGGAGCAATTGAAGTTGCCGTTAATACAAATCGCCCGAATGGCAGAATTTGCCAAAGAATCTAATGATGGGTCGGGTCTGGCAAGTATTGGCAATATTGCAGACATGGCTCTGGGTTTGCTCGATGCTTTTTTGCTTAGCGCTGACTTACGCAGTCAGCAAACTTTCCCACTAGAGCCCGTATCCCTGTCTTCAGTTTTGAATGATACGGCACATAAACTGTCTTTCATTGCTACACAAAATGATTGTGACCTGCGGTTGAGTATAGAAGGTAAATACGGTCCAGTCATGGCGCACAGAGAAAGCCTGGAGTATGCGATGACATTACTGGGCTATGGTTTGATTAGCGCACGCTCCAACGGAAGTAGCCAGCATAAAGTCGTTTTGACTGCATACAAAAATACTAATGGCATAGTAGCAGGGGTATTTGATAATCAGCCAGGATTAAGTGCTGACACATTTAGGCGCGGACATGCGTTATTTGGAGCCACGCGTCAGACGATGCCATCATTAATTGGCGGAAATGGAGCGAGCATTTTTGTTGCTGATACATTAATGAGGGCGATGGAAGCGCCACTACGAACCGTGCGTCATAATACGTTATCGGGGTTTGCAGCAACTCTAAACCCTAGTGCTCAGCTGGTCTTGTTATGAACTTACTGTTAATAGAGCCTGACAAAATTCTTGGCGCAGTATATAAAAAACATTTACAGCGCAACGGCATCGTAGTGCAATGGGCTAGAGCCGGTCAAGAGGCGATCGTTTTGGCAGATACAAATAAACCAGACGTAGTGATTCTTGAGTTACAGCTTCCGGGACATGGTGGTGTTGGTTTTTTATATGAATTTTGCTCCTATGTAGACTGGCAGCATATACCGATAGTTCTGCATACATTGGCCTCCATTCCAAGCAAGGAACAGTTGTTCGGCCTCAATATAGTAGACTGTTTGTACAAACCAACCACTAGCTTGACACGCTTGGTAAGCGTAGTGAAGGACTTGGCGCCGAGTGTAGTATGAAAAATCAGTTAGTAACCGAAGGAATAATACTTTCTCGAATAGATTTTGGTGAGGCGGACAGAATTGTCACAGTACTCACACCTGATAATGGCAAAATTAAGGCAATAGCCAAAGGGGTGCGTCGCCCAAAATCAAAGTTGGCCGGTGGTATAGAGTTGCTGAGTACCAATAATCTTACTATTTTCTCTAGCAAAGGAGATCTTGGTACGGTTATTTCATCACGTCTGATTTCGCATTACGGTAACATAGTTACCGATATGCAGCGCACCATGTTTGCTTATGATTTGTTAAAAAAAGTTAACCGAACAACAGAGGACGCCTCGGACGAAGACTATTATTGGCTATTGCAACGTACGCTACAAGCTTTGGATGATGGTGAGCTTGCTATTGAATTGATAGAGCTCTGGTTTTGTATGCAGCTATTGCATATAGCGGGGCACGCGCCAAATTTACAAACAGATGTGGATGCCAATCCATTAGATCGGTTTGGCAAATATGAATTTGATTTCGATCAAATGGCGTTCAAGTTTCGGCACAACGCTCCCTATGACTCAAGGCACATTAAACTTATGAGATTATCGCACTCGGTCGATCACCCACTGGTTCTTAAAAATATAGCTGATGCGTCACAGTATACAGGATTGGTTTTGAGGCTTGTCACATCCCTTGCCGATACACACGTACACTTATAAGTTGTAAACTAGGACGAATGTATTAAAATATACAAATTAACTCTAAAATATTTCTGGTGTAGTTTGTCATGTCTGATATTCCAACTGAAAAGCATGTAAGAAGGTTCAACGCTAGATTAAGACGAGCAGTTAAGGAGCATGACAAGAAGTTAGACAACGGTGATGTATCTCTGCCGAGCCGCATAGGTAAGCTGGTAATCGTGGTTTCTAACCGTGTATTTAAGTACAGTCAATATACTGCTGAAGTTCAGCGTGATGCATTTCATGAAGAGGCAGATGCAATCGCTGATTTGCGTGAGGGATACTACGGCGGAGTGGAGATTAGAAGATCGGCTATAGGTCTTGATATCGTCCAAGATTTAGAAGACAGGGAAGTGTCTGACATGATAATGATTGGTCATGGAGCGATAGATTGTTTTTGGCTGGACTCTGGAGGCTCGTTGCGATGGCGAGCCGTAGCACAACATGCGAGATATTTGAAGCAGGGACGTATTGAGCAACGCATGTGTGGTCACTTCAACAGCTTTGATGCTGTTCCAATGGGTACGTTTGCGCTACAAGACCAGCAGAAGTTAGTTGCGACAGTTGGCGAGACGATTGATGATGTTGTTCCAGACGAATCACTGTTCCGGTCCGTATACCACAAGTCACAAAATTCTGCGGATGACATCAATGCCTTGATTAAGCAATATGAATTGCAGTACAAGGATCCTGCTTGATAGACGCTAGCCATTGAATAGTAATGACAACAGAGAAGAATTGTCGTATAATTCGCACCAATGAGTAAGGATGTTTCAATGGAAGATATTGTTAGCTTGTGTAAAAGACGTGGGTTTGTATTTCAGGCCTCAGAGATATACGGAGGTCTGGCAGGTTTTTGGGATTATGGTCCGCTTGGTGTCGAGATTGTTAATAGAATCAAAGCCGAGTGGTGGAAGGCTATGGTCAGCGAAAACGATAATATTTACGGCGTTGACGGAGCAATCATACAGAACCCCAAGCTTTGGGAGGCGAGTGGTCATGTGGCTGGATTTACCGACCCACTTGTCGATTGCAAAAACTGCGGGGCAAGGCATCGAGCCGATCATTTGGCAGGCACGGATTCAACGGATTTGGCTGAGCTGAAAGTGTTGCTCAAGGATAAGGTCTGCCCGGCGTGTGGTAAAAAATCCCTGACTGAGCCACGAACATACAATATGATGATGAAAACATGGGTTGGCCCAATTGAGGATGATTCGTCTGTAGCGTATTTGCGTCCCGAGACAGCCGGCTCGATATTCACCAATTATGAAAATGTTCGTGAAACTATGCGCGCAAAATTGCCTTTTGGAGTGGCGCAGATTGGTAAAGCGTTTCGTAATGAGATTAGTCCACGAGACTTTATATTTCGAGTACGCGAACTTGAGCAAATGGAAATGCAATATTTCATTCATCCAGAAAACCAGGATCAGGCATATGAAGAATGGCGTGAGTTTGCTTGGAAATTCCTGACGGAACGACTAGGTATCGATAAGCAGAATCTGCAATGGCATGAACATGCAGAGAATGAAAGAGCACATTATGCAGCAGCTGCGCATGACATTTATTTTAACTTCCCGCAAGGATTTAAAGAGTTGTGGGGTACTCACAATCGTACGGATTACGATTTGAGTAACCATCAGCGGGTGAGCGGTAAGGACTTGCAGTATTTTAATGATGCTACGCGCGAACGCTTCCTGCCGTATGTAATTGAGTCGTCGGTTGGTGTTGGTCGCATGTTCTTGGCTGTTATGACGGACGCATACCATGAAGAAGATATCAACGGCGATAAACGAGTGGTACTGAAGTTGAAGCCAGAGCTTGCTCCATACCGTGCAGCTGTTTCGCCACTGCTCAAGAACAAGCCAGAGTTGGTGCAAAAGGCTCAAGAAGTGTATAAAACTCTAAAGAACGAGTTTGGTAATGTTATGTGGGACGATAACGGCAACATCGGTAAGCGCTACCGTCGCCAAGATGAGATTGGCACACCGTATTGTGTTGTAGTAGATTTCGATACCCTTGAGGACGACACTGTAACCATCCGAAATCGTGACACCACCAAACAAGAACGTATCAAGATTACAGATCTAGAAGCAAAGCTATGCTAAAAGTCGAAGCTCTTGCCAGAATGGCGGATAGTCTACGAGTCTATGACGTAAGTCAAAACGGCTGGGAGGGTGATCCGGAAGGATCAAATCCTAAAACACCCGAAGCAAACTTATGTCATGTTGGTTTCCATCTTGCTGATGTTATGGCAAGAAAAGATTTTACCAAACTTGAAATTGTTCGGGATGAAATAGCACCCGACGCGATGCAATATGGATTGAGAATTGCTCGATGGGGTGGCTTGTCTCTTGATCAGGTAGTACCAACAGACAAGCAAAGTTCTGCGCACAAGACTGCGAAAACTCTGGGATTATATACTTTGAGTGAATCGTATTTCACCCTTGCTAGTTTTGTGCGAGCGAGTGGTGTGCTGGCTCGCCAACTGCACGACGAAGACCACAGGAGTACCCATGAAGCGGCACTTGCCGCGCGCGACCATTCGCTCAGTGATGCCGCAGCACTCTTGATACAATGTGCTATCGTACAATCTAATCGTGCGCAATTTGACCTAGAAGAATCATTTGAAAATAGATTAGCGGTATTGAGACAGAGATTTGGTATTCCAAAACCCGACGAAAGATCAGTATGAGTGTAGGTAATTATCCAAAAATCCGTATCAAAGACGCTTGGTTGTTGCGCCAAAACGCTTCGCAGTATCTTCATGAGCTTTGGTCTAAAGAAGGTGACGTCCTTGCAGACGATGAACACATGAAAAAGGTTGTTGAGGCATATCGTAAATCTTGGGAAAGGTATGAAACTAGAGTTTTAGAAGGTGTGTGCGAGCTGTACGATCTGGAGTTCTTTCAGAACTTAATTGATGTGTATGTTGCGCCTTGGTTTGGGGCGTTTAGTGATCCATTGGTGATTGGTGTGAAGCATGATCCTGATGAATTTGTGGACACATTAACCCACGAATTGCTACATAGATTGTTTACGACCAATAACAAATACCTGATGGGCGACGGGACTGCACTTGGCGACGAATGGAGACGACTGTTTGGTAAAGAGCATGACTTCAATACGTTGGTGCATATTCCAGTCCATGCTGGCTTAAAGGCAGTTTATCTAGATATTCTGAAGGAGCCAAAAAGACTAGAGCTAGACAAACAGTATAGCAAAAAACACGAGGATTCATGGGGCAAGCCATATGTTCAGGCTTGGGACTACGTAGAAAAATATGATTATAAGAAGATTAATTCTGAACTTCGCCAAAACTACAATAAGCTGTCAAGACGGTAGCCATAAGACTATTCGTAAAGTGTTACATATTATAGTATAATATAGTTTATGTCAGAGGTATTTGATATTCGACAGGAGATACCTGGCTTTGAAGCAGCACCTGGAATTGTTCCAGAGATGAGCGAAGAAATTCGTCAGACATTGGCCAGGGTTATATTGGACGAAACGGTAGAGATTGTTACGAATAATCGTAGGGCACAAGTACGATACGATGGCCTGAAGGAGGGAGCGTTTGCCGAATTATTTCGTCCTTTAGTAGATGTTCTGGCATTGGATCCCTCGGTCGATAAACCGCCACTTCGCGTTAGCATAGATAGAGCATCAAAGCTCGGGCTGGTGCCTAGCCAGAAGGCTATTTATGAAAGGACGACATTGTCCAAAATTCAGTCTAACTTGGGTTTTCGACCAAAATTTCGTTTTCAGGATTGGATGAAGGCGGATTATGTATTGGCAGGCAAACGCCTTGCACGCATTGTTGGAGGTCGGCCCACACGGTTTGATATACAGGCTGCAGGAAAAGGTGAGTTCAGTAACTTGGGCGATTTTCCAACAGTCGATGAAGTAAAGGGTAGGTTTGGTCGTCTAGCGATCTTCCATGAGCTTATTGGCTACCCTAGTTGCCGAGGATGGGTGGACGATGATTATATGGACTGGTCTGTAGCATTCTATCGACAGAACCCGGACGCTACGATTACTGCAAGGAATCTTGATAACGTATCAGCAGCAGGCTTGGGTCCTTCGCGCCAAGCCATCTACTCAAATTATGGATCGCTATCAAAGTTTCAGGATTTATCACGGCAACATTATGAGACAGTGACCGAGAGTGAAAGCATTGACCGTGAGCAAAGAGTCATGGATGCGATAGAACTATCCCAGCATGAGCCAACACTATCCGACGCTATTGCTGAGTTTGATCAGCCCAAAGACCAAAGCAGAATTTTGCAGATTTCAGCACAATTTCGTTTGGCTCGACACTTTATAACCGATGCTACACCATCGGAGTTACGAGATATGTCACTAATAAAAAGCCCGGACGTATTTACACGTCATTGCATGAATAAAGCCTCAGGTAGTTTGAGGGCGGCGGATGTTGAAGCCGTAGCTCTGGCATTTGGTGTATTCGACGATCTATGGCCTATGTATAGGTTTCAGGAAGTACGCTTAAGTCTAGTTATGTAATTATTCCAGCAGACTCCTGTTGCTTGAAATTAACTTCAAATAGTATATAGTATATATAACAATGAAAGCTATTGAATGTTCCTTGCGACATGCCTCGGACGGCAGTGTAGAGGCGGTACGTCCTGTCGCTGCGGAGATGCTGCCTCGTTTTGACCGTATATCTGAACTTCATGTGCACCTAGAGTCACTCGCTGGCGGATTGCTTGATTATTCGGGAGAGGTCGGTGGTATACTTGGCAGTAGGGATTCCATTAGGGCTGCTGGAATATATTGCACTAGAGCGGCGATGAACGATTATGTATATCGTGATGTAGTGACGAGCGGGGTGGTTGATGATGTATTTGAGGAGCTGATTGAATTTGGTGACTATGTCATTTCTGGTCAGGAGCAGTGGTGTGATTTATCTTTGAGTGTAGGTGCGCTCGCTGAGGTAGCTTTTGCAAAAACAGTCTATGGCGCGGTTCGTGACGGGCATTATGGGTCTGGTTTTGCTCTCTTTACTTCCACTAGGAAGCCAAAGTCAAGCAGCGGATTGCCAAATGATGTAGATGTAGTAGTGAAGATCGGTGACAGAAAGTTGCAGAAGGTCCAAGTAAAGGCGTCTAAAAGACGCGAACATTATGTTTACGATCCTGGAATAACGGTAGTTGCAACAGAGCGTTTGGCGCCAAAGAAAAAGATCGAAGCGTTAAAGTATTTACTGGGCTTGCACAACAAATCTGCGGAACATAGAAAGGACGTTTACGTTAGGCTCGACAATAGATTGCTCGGAACTAACTAAGTGATTATTAATCTAAGCTGTTCGTAGCAAGAAGCTGAATATTTTTGTCGGTTCTTGGTTGATTATTCGATGAGTGATATCTTCCGTTGACAGAAATCGTGGCAGTATAACCTTTTTCTTAGGGTCAACAAAACCAAAGTCGGCAATTTCTTTATCTGCATGACTAGCCTTGGAAATGTCGATGTCTTGATAGTCACTGAAGTTTGTGATGTGAAACATAAACTCCAGATGTTCGGCTCTACCAGCAACAAACTGATGTACATAGAGTAGCGCGCCCAGTGTAGGTAGTACGCCTGTTTCTTCGATTATCTCTCGTGTTACGGCGTCGCACAAGGTTTCGTGTCTATCGACGCTACCACCTGGAAGACACCAGAAATGACGCTCCTTATTATTGTCATAGGCTTTTAGGCGTACACAAAATATCTGGCCTTGGTTATCAATGGCTATACCACGGGCGGCAATTCGGCGGTTCATGTCCGTAGTGTAGCATGTCAGGTTTCAACTATAGCCACATGTTGGGTGTTACAATTGAAGCATAATGAAGATTTATGCAAAAAGGCAATATTTACATAGTGTTATGGTTGGTGTTTGGGTTTGCATTGTTTCTGCATTATTTGTGGCTATGATTGGTGCAAGTACTTCGCGTTTTGTCCTAATGATTGCTTTGGTCTTGTTCTCGATCGTTTTCGGTTATAGTGCAAGGCGTACATGGAAAATAAGCAAAAGCATCAATCAGTTGTCAGAGACACGGCAGAGCTTTGCTCAAGCACATAATTTTAGTTTCATGCCAATTCACTCAGATTTGGCTGGTCTTCCGATTGCTTTGACACATATTCATGACAGTAGGGATGAACGTTTCTGGAACCATATTGACGCGGGACCGTGGCAGTACTGTGACTTCTCGTATAATTACTATCGACGGACAAAATATGGTGAGTATCGAGCCGGAACTGTGTATTACGGTATTGCATTTACGAAGTTACCGCGGGTTTTGCCAAATGTATTTTTTGATTCAAAAAAAGCAAGAGGTAGGCAGTTTAGGTTCACGTTTAGTGGCACCCAGCTACATAGTTTAGAGGGTGATTTTGATAATTATTTTGCAACGTACTTTCCGGATGATTACACAATCGACAGTATGAGTTTCATTACACCAGATGTTATGCAAGCAATGATAGCTGCGAGTGAATATGATATCGAGATTGTTGGCGATACGTTGTATCTGTATGGTCCGTTGAGCACTGATCCAAATGACATCATGCTAATGTCGCAGAAACTAAATGACATCAAAGCGAGGCTTCTACAGAACATCATAACCTATCGTGACGAGAGATTACCTATGAGCGTTGGGCGTCAGACTGTAACTCCTACGGGCATGGTATTGAAGAAAAGTAGATTTATGCAGATACTCACAATAGTGGCTGTGGTGCTATACGTTGTTGGCAGGATTGTTGTGGCAATGAGTGAATCTAAATAAATAGCTTTATTAGTTGCGGGTAAAGCTTTTGCCGGTATGTCCTGATGCTTCGTATGATTTTTCTATGAGCCTTGGAAGTAGTAAGGAGTCGTTCAGGATTTGCTGACCCTGTTGTATACCTTTTTCTTGCGCATGAACAGAGCCAATAGCAAACTTTGCTGCAATCATTAAATAGTCTTGCATCATTTCAAAGGAGGTTGATCCATTGTCTAATTCTGTAGAGCGGTAGACTTTTGGCCTCTTTGTATCATCGCTTTGTAGATATCCGTACTCAACAAGGTCTCGAAGATGTCCACGAATTGGTCTTATAGGGAAGCCAAGTTCGTCCGTGAGGTCACGTACATCATTGCCGGTGAAAGAATCATAGTTTTGTGCCAGTGTGACAATTGTTGCAAGGACTCCAAGCCTTGCTTCGGTAGCAGAAAATCCATGCTTTTTTGGCGGATGTTTTTCGCCAACAACATGCCTTAGCGGTACTCCATAATCTGCGGAAAACGCTAACAGGGATCCTGCAAGGCCGGCCGCAAAATTACCAATTAAATCTGCGGTGGATTCTTGACCTTTTGGCTTGCTTTGTGTTTTTGCGTCAATGTGATCAGCACCCCTTCTTACCCATGCTGAGTCATCGATTGGATCGATAGATTTAGAAATAATTGCTGGATGAAAAGAGTTAACCAATCCGCCTACATTAAAGCGTCGGTTTGAGGTATGAGCATATGCATTTCTAGCCTCCAGGTCTTCTTTAACATGCTGTAAAGGTACTAATTCATTGGGTGTTGCGGACACTAATATACAGCGTGCTTCAGTGTTCATCTCGCCCAGAAGAGTAGCAATTGTTTGGTCGGGAAGTGTCTCGACCTTCTCTCGTGCTTCAATAGACATTTTGTGATTGTAACAAAAAACCAGCGATAACACAATACTCATGGTTGCACAAACATTTCAGTGAATGAACCATTGAATTAAAACAAAATTGACGAATATCGTAAAGTGTGATAACATATATATTGTTGTTTAAAAACAAAGAAATCCATGAATAATCCAGAAAACTTCCAGCCAACGAGTTCTGTAGAAGCAGAGTACTTACCTCACGTTGCCTATGGTCCAGTCAGAAGCCAAGAGGTGATGGAGAGAATAGTGGGCAGTGAGGTCCGCATGTTAGGACATGTTGGTATAAAAGATACTGTTTTGGTTGAGCAAAGCTTGAGTGATGTTACGGACGTTGGTGATCCTTCGCCACAGGATGTGCTAGAAGGTGTTGTCAATCCCGATTCTTTCAGAAGTTTGGGGGCGGTAAGTAATCAAGACAGCCAAGAATCAGGTATTGGGGGGACTCTTTTTGCATTAACACCCGAACAAAAGGCAAGGTTAGATGCGTATGAGCTGGTGCCAGAAGGGTGGTTTGAACGTACTCAGGTAGATGTTGTTCATCCGAATGGTGAAGTTCAGCGAGCTGAGACTCATGTGCTATCCGGAGAATATCAAGCCAGTCGACAGGTTAAAGACGAAGAGCAGCATCCTTTGGCAGGTGAAGAAAAGGCGAAGCTACTTAGAAGTATCGACCGATACAATGATTCTATTGGCCAGTAAAATCTGCAGTTGAATTTATCAAATTTCTATCAGTCATGAATGAACGGTTGTGTTGTTCGTTGGATAATTTTACAGCAATGTTTGTGTTGGTTGTGCGTTAGAATATAGTTTATTGATTACACAAATAATTTGTCTAAGCAATGGCACAGGCAAAGAGCGGAGAAGACACCTTGGACGACAAACCAAAAGATATTATCGAAGAAGCCAACGCAGAAAAACCTGAACAAAATGATGATTACGAAGTTTCTGATGTGTTCCTGTGGGCCAACAACTTGGTACCGATCAAGGAGGATCTTCGTATTGAAATCTTTTTGTTTAACAAAAACTATGTGGTCTACAAGACCAATGTTAGTAAGGAATTGCGGCGTACTCTGGAGCCATTGTTGATAGACAATCTCTTGGAGTACGTTCTGACCGGCGCCGAAGAAGGGTTGATTGTTCGCGAGTTTGAGGAAGGCGAGGCTGAAGGAAAAGTTTTGCAACGTACGCGCCTAAAGAATGTCGATAGTGCTCGCGTGGTACTGAGCTGGCTAAAAACACAAGAACATGAGATAGAGTCTTTTGTAGAAGAAGAACACGATTTCAAGCGGATAAAAGGTGTTGTGGTTCGGTGTAGTCACCCGGAACTGAAGAAGCCGTTTTATATCATAAAGTCGTTGCCCGGTTCGTCGCTGATGAAAGGTAGTACTGCATGGTTGATGAAAGATGGCAAATTCGTACCATTTGACGCTGACGGGTCGCTACAAATTCCTGCCGATAACCAGCTGTTGGTGCTTGATCAAGATATTTACGTTTTTAATCCGGCTAAGTTGGAAAGTCTGTTTGGCTACAATGCCAAGAAATACGGTATCGCTGTGGCAAAGATGAAAATGATAGGTGAGACGTTTAGTTTGAGTTATCAGGAAGAATCTTTGGAATCTATGGTCAAGGGCAAGAAAGCGCTTGTTAACAAACTTCAAAAACTAGATCCAACCATAACTAACCAGGAAAAATTATTGGAACACGCTGATGAGATTGGCATCGAGTTGATGTTGGATGATAAGGGCGCCATAATACTGATGGACGACAAAGATCTGACAAAGTTCGTTAATCTGCTGAACGATGACTATATGGAATCACCACTATCTGGATTGCGCTACGAGATTAAAAGCAAAAAACTCCTCAAAGAACCGGACGAAGAAGAGCTGTTGAAACAAGTTCTTTAGCAATAGTCACAACAGCAAAAGCGTCAGCATTTCGTTATACTAGTAAGTCTTATGGATCAGGCTTTGGCGTTGGAGATTATGAGTGCAGGGGAGAGTGTGTTACTCACTGGCCCCGCTGGCTCAGGCAAAACATACGTGCTGAATGAATTTATTAGACAAGCTAAACGTGACGGTAAATATGTATCCGTAACTGCCACAACTGGCTTGGCGGCTACGCACCTAAATGGTAATACGATCCATTCGTGGAGTGGTATTGGTATACACGAGGAGTTACCGGATAGCTTTTTTGATAATCTACTCAAAAGTCGCAGAGACACAATAGAAAAAACCGACGTGCTAATAATTGATGAAGTGTCGATGTTGCATGACTATCGATTAGATATGATTGATGAGATTGTTCGTACGGTTCGAGAAGTAGACGAACCGTTTGGTGGTATTCAGGTAATCTTGTGTGGAGATTTTTTTCAGTTACCGCCTGTAACTAGGAGTGATAGTCGACCGGGCGGATTTGTTGTCGGTTCGCTGGTGTGGCAGACGCTAGACCCGGTAATCTGCTACCTAAACGAACAGCACAGACAAAATGACGATACATTGTTGGAGATTTTGAGTGCCATGCGAGATGGTGATGTGCGCAGAAGACACGCCGAGGCACTGTTAGAAAGGTGCGATGCGCAAGACATGCAGGCGGAAGTCACTGAGTTACACACGACTAACGTAGACGTTGATGCGATAAATGATGAACGCTTGAGACAGCTCGACGGAGATGTGTATTCGTTTGCCATGGACACAAGCGGTAAATCAAATTATGTTGATACTTTGAAAAAATCATGTCTTGCCCAAGAAGTTTTGACGCTTAAAAAAGGCGCATTGGTAATGTGTATACGTAACAATTTAGAAAAAAAATACGTCAACGGTACACTTGGTGTGGTGGAGGGCTTTGAGGAAAATACTAATTATCCAATAGTTCGGCTACGAAATGGCCGAAAAATCACCATCGAACCCGACACATGGGAACTGATGGATGGCGACAAAAAGCGCGCTGCATTGACGCAAATTCCACTAAGGCTTGCCTGGGCAATTACAATTCACAAAAGTCAGGGTATGACGCTGGATGCAGCCAGAATAGATCTACGTAAAGCCTTTGTAGATGGTATGGGGTATGTTGCTTTGTCGCGAGTGCGGAGCTTGGATACGCTTAGTTTGGCGGGAATCAATAAAAAGGCTTTACGAGTGAGTCAAGATGCTTTGTCAATTGATGAATCTTTGCGACTTCAAAGCAGAAAGGCTGTGGCTAGCTTTGAGTATCTACGCCAAAAGGCACAGGGGCGAAACATGCCGCCACAACCTGTCGCCAAATCTAATATTTGGGTGGAGAAGGTGACTAATATGCGTATCAAGTATCCAAATGCATACAAACCATGGAAAGAGTCTGATGACAAACGACTAGTGGAGATGTTTAGCAGTGGCGTAGACGTATCGATTGATGACTTGACGAAAGTATTTGGGCGTCACCCAGGTTCGATACGGGCTAGGTTAAAAAAGCATTTCGGCGAAGACGCAGTGATAAGTCATAAAAAATAGATGCAAGTATTGCACAAATAGGAGTATATTGTTATTAGGTCATATTTGACCAGGTAGGCAAAGGTATTGCCATGCTAAGCAATATACCCCTGTATGCAACCATTCCAGTAAAGGACTTGCGGAAGTCGATGGACTTCTATAGTAGAACGCTTGGCATGGATATTATTGATGAAGATGAAATGGGTGTTTGGTATCAAGCAGGAGATACACGATTTGCATTGTATATTTCTGAATTTGCTGGCACCAGTAAAGCGCCGGCGGTGATTTGGGTGGTGCAACAACCAGAAAAATTGGTCAAGATATTAATGGGTCGTGGAATTGATTTTGATGTTCATGATGGCCATGGCAAAGTGGTCGCTAGCAGGGGAGAAATGTACACTCGAGGCAGATACAAAGCTGTTTGGTTTAAGGACCCAAGCGGTAATATTATTTGTATCGCCGGTAATAGGTAGATAGACTATAAACATGAGACGTAGGAAAAAGAAAAATATCTATGCATTTATTGACAGCCAAAACTTGAATATTAGCACTCAGCGTCTTGGCTGGAAGATGGACTGGCGAAAGTTCCGTGAACATTTGTCCGAGAAATACGGTGTAACCCAGGCCTTTATGTTTATCGGGTACGTACCTGAGTTTGAGGACATGTATGTTCAGCTTCATGATGCGGGCTATATGGTGGTGTTGAAGCCAACTTTTGATATGACACGACCAAGGCTTGAGGTTTCAGAAAAGTCGTCGGACAAAGAGAAAACAGAAAAAGAAGAAGAAAAAAAGCAAACCAAAGGCAATATCGACGCAGATCTTGTGCTATGGGCCATGAAGGAATTGAACAACTACAGTAAGGCTGTAATTGTGTCTGGGGATGGCGATTTCTACTCGCTTGTGGAGTACTTAGAAGCAGAGGGCAAGTTGCTCAAGATTTTGGCGCCTAGTGGACACTATTCTGGGCTTTATAATGCTTATGACCAGTATATTGACCGTATCGACCAATCCCGCAAGGCTTTGGCATACCACGACCACAAAAAAAGGAAGCGTTCTGTTGTCAAAAGTAACGGCAAATGAAGTAAAGCAGGCATTACAAGACAGGGCGATAACCGATAATGTGCCGATCCTGCAAAGATTTTTCAAGACTGGTCCAGGTGAATATGGCGAAGGCGATGAGTTTATTGGCGTCAAGGTGCCACAAACACGCCAAGTTTGTCGAGATTTCCGGGATTTGCCGTTGCCCGAAGTACAGAGACTTTTGGATAGTTCGGTTCACGAACACCGACTTGCTGGGGTAATAATCCTCGCTAATGCTTACCCAAAAGTTGGTGAATCACACCAGCAGGCGATTTTTGATCTCTACCTCAAAAATGTCTACGCAGGTCGTATAAACAACTGGGATTTGGTCGACGTTACTGCCGAACATGTGATTGGTGCTCACCTGGAAAATTCTGATAGGAAATTATTGTACGAGTTGGCAAAGAGTGATGAGCTTTGGCAGAAAAGGGTAGCGGTCATCAGTACTTTTCGTTATATAAAGAAAGGAGATCCAGGTACAACTTTGGATATTGCTGAAATATTGCTACGCGATAAACACGACCTTATTCAGAAGGCTGTAGGCTGGATGCTGCGAGAAGTTGGCAAGCGAGTGGACGAGCAATTGCTGCTGGCTTACCTCGACAAACATGCACATAAAATGCCCAGAACGCAACTACGTTACGCCATCGAACGCCTACCCGAAGGGCTTCGGATTCGGTATTTGCATCAAACTGGAAATTGAATACTTGCTTTTTCCTATTGTAATATCTGTGCTGGTATAATACTGCCTAGATGAACGAAAACAACAATGACAAAATCTTTCCAAAACATTTCTTTTGGGGTGCAAGTACTGCAGGACATCAAGTAGACGGTGGTAGCGTGGATCAGTGGACAGTATGGGAGCTGGCTCATGCTAAGGAGTTGGCGCAGACCGCACATCAGCGATTATCGTCCATACCAACATGGCGAGATTTTAAGAACAAGGCAGAGAATCCGGACAATTATGTTTCTGGTAGAGGCGTGGAGCACAGAAAGAGATATAGAGAAGATTTTGACATCATAAAAGAACTGAACCTTAATGCATTTAGGTTTGGTATCGAATGGTCGCGCATAGAGCCGGAAGAAGGCAAATGGAGCGACGAGGCTATCCAGTATTATCGTGAATACATTGCTGAGCTACGTAGACGAAATATTGAGCCAATGGCTAATCTGTGGCACTGGACTATGCCAACGTGGTTTACCGATAAAGGTGGTTTTGCAAAACGTAGCAATATTGAATACTTTGAACGGTTTGTACAGAAAGTCGCAGAGGAACTAACCGAAGATTTGACATATGCAATTACCCTAAACGAACCAAATGTCTACACAACCCTTAGCTATGCCATAGGGGAGTGGCCGCCTCAGGACAAAAGCGTAGTACGCTCATTGCAGGTCTATTTCAACCTTGTGTCTGCACACAAAAGAGCATACAAGATATTGAAGGATCACAAGCCTACATTGCAGATTGGATTGGCTGCTCAATTGGCAAATATCCAGGCAAAGCGTCCTCATAATTTGATCGACACCATCACTACAAAGTGGATGCGTTATTATTGGAATTGGTGGTTCTTGAATCGATGCCGTAATCAACAAGATTTTGTTGGTATAAATTATTACTTTAGTGATTACTACCGGGGTTTTCGGCGAAGCAATCCAAAGGTTCCACTTAGCGATCTGGGCTGGTATATGGAGCCAGAGGGTCTGTACCCACTCCTACTCAGAACCTGGTCACATTACAAAAAACCGATTTTTGTTACTGAAAACGGTGTTGCGGACAGTCGGGACGAGTATCGACGCTGGTGGCTCGAGGAAACGATTGTCGCAATGGAGAAGGCGATTAGTGAAGGTGTCGATTTGCGTGGATATTTGCATTGGAGCTTGCTCGATAACTTTGAATGGAAATATGGCTGGTGGCCAGAGTTTGGCTTGGTAGCTGTAGACAGAAGTCACGGCATGAAGCGAAAGATTCGTCCTAGTGCAAAATGGTTCGCCCAGCGCGTAAGACACATTAACCGAGTTTAGTAATTATGGAAAAGCAAAACTCTAGGATAGTTGTTATTGGTGGCGGAACGGGTAGCTTTACGCTACTTCAGGAGCTAAAGAAACTCACTAAGAACATCACTGCGCTGGTGAATATGGCCGACGACGGCGGTTCAACCGGTGTGCTACGAGATGAGTTTGGTGTATTGCCACCAGGTGACATTCGACAATGCCTGGTTGCTCTTAGCGAATCGTCTGATGAGCTTCGCACACTATTTAACTATCGTTATCCAGCTGGCAGCTCTTGGGAAGGACATTCGTTTGGTAATTTATTCATCAGTACAGTTGAAATGACTACGAACAATTTTGCAGATGCTGTAAAGGTGGCTAGCAAGGTGTTGAATATTCGAGGCAAAGTCGTACCCATGACCTTGACTAACTGTAAACTGAGCATGAATATCAAGGGTAGCCATGTGGTTGGCCAGTATAATATTGAGAATACACAGTTTCGAGGTAAGGATGATCGGCCAGACTTATGGCTGGAGCCATCAGCAGAGATTAATCCGGAAGCTAATAAAGCTATCAGTCGGGCCGACTTGATAGTTATCGCTCCGGGAAATCTGTACGCGTCACTATTACCGGCGTTACTAGTATCTGGCGTCAAAGAAGCGTTAGCAACCGCCACTGCGCCAGTGGTCTACGTAGGCAACTTGATAAACAAGCCTAATCATACGGCAACTTTTGCCGTGCATGATTACGTTGATGAAATAGAGAGATTTATCGGCAATACTATTGATAGTGTATTGTTTAATACTATGGAACCAACATATGATTTGTTGCAAAAATATGCACTTGACGGGGAGTTTCCAGTAACAGTTGATCAGAAAGCACTACAAGGAAAGCACTACAGGGCTATAGGCGGTAATTTTTTGGCAAAGCAGGGTGCAGTTCGGGATCCTAACGATACATTTATCTATCGTTCACTTATTCGTCACGATGCGAGTGCTGTAGTGACATGTTTAGCAAAAATACTCATACAAGAAAGTTGAAAAATATACATATTCATGCTATCATCTAATAATGAAAGAATTACACTCCGACGATGCAGAACGCAAAGTTTCAGGTAATCCTGGCAGGGATACTTGGCGTCCCCCTAGGAACAAGGCAGAGGCATATATCAGACAATCTGCTGTCTTGGCTGGCTTAGGTGTATTAGCACTTCTTGGTAAAGAAGCATACGAGATTGTTAGCGAACTAAGAGAAGACAGTAAACAGCCAGTGTGCGTGGTGCCTATTGAGTCGGGAGATACTATATCTGGAATGAGAGAAAATTTCCGTAGACATGGAGATAAGATAGCAGAAGTTAAAAAAGTAGTAGATTCTGACGGCAGGGAGCAGGTTGAACTGAACCCACCAGGTGCTGTTGATCCTGAGGCTCCTGCTGTGGAGGCGCTTAAATTAGAAGTAGACGGTAGAGTTTATTTTAGTCATATTGATCCAGATGCATGCCGGGCAGTAGGCGGTAAGCCAGGACAATAAAATACTCCCCCGCCTACTTTCTGTGAACCTAATAGTGTTCCTATAAGTCATATCATGGCTATATATAGTGTGTATCGTGGGTTTCTAGTAAAAACTGTGGATAACGGCTGAAAAAAGTCGTTATTTTTATAAAAAAGACTTGCATGTGGGTAAGGGTGGGTTGTAGACTGATGTTAGTGGGTAAACGTGGGTAGTCCAAAAAAGACTACTCATCCAAAAAAATAAAAACCACTAGCAATTTAAACGGGACGGGCGTGTGGCAGTAGATTATTTCGAAAGGAAGCTTGACGACAAGCGACGGTTGACAATTCCAACTGAGCTTCGTGATGAGTTTGCCTCTGGAGTAGTACTGACACGCGGATTCCAAAACTATCTGCACCTGTATCCTAAGTCAGTCTGGGACGAGCTGATGGAGCCAGAGCTTCAAGGCAATATCCTGGATGAACGGACAGCAGACCTGAATGTGAAATTCAGAGCAGGCAAGACCGAAGCGGCGCTAGACGAAAAACAAGGTCGCATTCTGGTCGAGCAGCACTTACTGGATTTTGCAGGAATAGACCGCGACGTTATAGCCGTAAGAGCAGGAAAGTATTGGCGCATTACTGCAGCACAATAGTTTCTCTAGCCAGTTCTTTAACAATTTGAATTAGTCGTCAGACAATTAACCAGCTCATTTTCCTATGGGAAAAGAGCAGTCCGATGTTTAGCTTTGCTAAAGATCGGTACGATGAGTAAACTGTAAAGTTATCTCATTTCCGAGGTTAGCTATCTGGCAGTTGGCATATGGGCTGAAGGTAACCATATAAAAAACCTTAGTACCTTATATTAAAACACCTCCCAAAACTCCACCTCACACATAAGTCTCTCAACGCTGATTTTGGGCTTAGAACACCGTAGGTTTACAAAAACCCGCAAAAAGTTCCAAGCAAAACAAAATTAGCACAGAGTTTCTAAATTAGAAGCTCACACACAAAAACAAAAACAACCAAAAAAACAAAAAGCCAATTGCTAGATAGGTGACCTTGCAAAAATTTCCTTATATAATACTTGTATAAGGACAAAAACAAACATTTGCATGAAAAACA
Organism: Candidatus Saccharimonadota bacterium; assembly: GCA_020428105.1. Taxonomy (GTDB): domain Bacteria; phylum Patescibacteriota; class Saccharimonadia; order Saccharimonadales; family JAGQNK01; genus JAGQNK01. The sequence goes on along the minus strand of JAGQNK010000011.1, from coordinate 39,746 downwards.
CCAACACAAACAACCAAAATCAAACCAATCAACATTTTCCTGTGTTGCTAGAGCAAGTTCTAGGCTATCTCCAACCCAAAGAAGGAGATAGTTATCTCGACCTCACGGCCGGATACGGAGGGCATGCTAGCAAAGTACTGGAACGTACCTTACAACCAAGCAAATCTACTTTAGTAGATCGCGATCACAATGCAATTGCTTATTTGCAAAGCAAGTTTGCGGATAGTGGCGTCCAGATAATCCACCAAGATTTTTTGGGAGCAAGCCAAGAATTTGTAAAAGCAAAAAGACAATTCAATTTGATTTTGGCGGATTTAGGCGTTTCGTCACCGCACCTTGACAATGCAAGTAGGGGTTTTAGTCTGAAGACAAAAGGACCGCTAGATATGCGCATGGATCAGACACAAAACGTAACGGCTAACGACATAGTCAATCGCTATGACGAAGTGGAGTTGCGTAAACTTATCCGTGAGTATGGCGAAGAGCCACGAGCAGCAACAATTGCTCGTTTGATAGTGGACAATCGTCCAATTACTACGACCACAGAGCTTGCAAAAATCATTGCCCAAGCTTGGCCGGGGCATAGTAAGGTACATCCTGCAACGAGAACATTTCAAGCGGTTCGAATTGCGGTCAATAGTGAGCTTGACCAAATCAAGCAAGCTATACCACTGTGGGTAGATCTTCTTGCCCCGGGAGGGCGAATAGTGGTCATCAGTTTCCATAGCCTGGAAGACAGAATTGTTAAGCATACATTTAACGAACTGGCTGGTGATCGCTACGACGCCGTCCTAACCTTGTTGACAAAACAACCGGTTATGGCCGACTCGGATGAGAATGTTTTCAATCCGCGAGCAAGAAGTGCAAAGCTTCGTGCCGCAGCAAAACAAAAATAAGCTCAACTCCAAAAGGGTGGGCACCAAAAGAAAGGAAGAGGCATGCCAATACAGGTAAAAAACCTCTCCCGCGCATACAAGGTTAAGGTTCGAGTAGTCTAGGCTATCGAATAACCTTTATGAATGGATTCCCTGGCGTGTAAAACACGCCAGGGAACAAAGAACAAAACTAAACACAAAAACAAAACTATGACATATTCATCATCATTAGCCGTCGGACGGCAGAGGTATGCTGCGCGCAGCCAAAATATCACAGGTTTTAAGTCTAAGGATAAAGCGATTGGACCGGTCAGTAATACAATTATTTTGATTGTGCTCGCGTGTTTGGTAGGGCTGCTGTACTTAACGCAAGTGACCAAAACCAATGCTTATAGTTACAAGATCAACGACATCAAGAATAAGCAAGCAGGTCTTAGGGAAGAGCATGATCAACTGGCGATAGATTCTGCTAGGCTTCAGGCACAAGAAAGAATAAAAAATAGTGAAGTAGCCGGCAAATTGGTTAGTACTGTGCCGTCTGGTGTTGTAGCAAACTAACAATTCAGGAGCAAAATGAGTTCAAGCGGTACATTCCTGTCCCCTATTCAGCGTATACGTATATGGTATGCGCTTTTGTTGGTTGTGTGTGCTGTTTTTATTATTCGGCTCTTTTACCTTCAGGTTATTCGACACGATTATTATCAGAAGACCGCTCTCAGTAGCCAGCTAAAAGAATACCAAATTCCCCCAGAAAGGGGAGTGATAGAGGCTCATAATGGTGATTCGACGGTGCCGATAGTATTAAACGAAAAACTTTATACGCTGTACGCTGATCCGGTATATGTCAAAGATACAAAGGTTGCTGCTGAGAAGTTAATGGGAGCAATAGGTGGTGAAGTTGGCAAATACCAGACAGCACTGGAGACTAAAAACACGCGGTACGTTATACTCGCCAAGAAATTGTCTAAATTACAGAGTGAACAGGTAGCAAAGCTAGACCTGAAAGGAATCGGGACCAGAGAAGTGCCCTATCGGACTTATCCTCAGGGAAGTCTTGCAGCTCAGGTTCTGGGCTTTGTCAATGATGAGGGCGAAGGCAAATACGGTATTGAACAAGCTTTGGACAGCAAGCTGAAGGGAACACCTGGACAGATTCGAGCTATTACTGATGCAGCAGGCGTACCGCTTGCCGCAAATGAGGACAATATCAATGTAGAGCCAAAGTCTGGAGAGCGTGTTGTGTTGACTTTAGACATTGGTATGCAGAAACAGCTTGAAGACCTGTTGAAGGCAGGATTGAAGCGAGTGAATTCTGAGTCCGGTGGCGCATTGATACTTGAGGCAAAAACCGGAGCAATTAAGGCAATGGCTAACTATCCAACCTTTAACCCAGCTGAATTCTACAAGGTCGAAGACGGTAATCGTTTTACTAATGGCACAGTTAGCTCACCACTAGAAGTAGGCTCTATCATGAAGCCATTAACTGCTGCCGCTGCCTTGGATCTTGGTGTGGTACACAAAGATCAGACATACTACGACCCTAGTCAATACAAGATAGATGATGCAATTGTCAGTAACATCGAGGAAGACGGTGGAGCAGGTACTAGAAGTGTTCGTGATATCTTGCAACTATCACTTAACACTGGTGCGACCTGGCTGCTGATGCAGATGGGTGGCGGTGAAATCAATCAACAAGCCCGTGAGCGCTGGCACACATATATGGTTGGACACTTCTTGCTAGGTAAGCAGACCGGTGTGGAGCAGGGATACGAAGCTAGTGGCCTCATTCCCGATCCAAATGATGGATTTGGGTTAAATATCAGCTATGCAAATACCAGTTTTGGTCAAGGCATGACAGCGACGCCTCTACAAATGGGTGCGGCACTAGCCAGCGTCGTGAATGGAGGAACGTATTACAAACCCCACCTAATAGAGAAGACGATTAGCTCAGACGGCAAAGAGAACAAGGATTATCAGAAAATTGTTCGTGAGCATGTTGTCAATAAAGAAGTCAGCAAGACGATAAAGGAAATGATGGAATATACAATAGAAAAGAACAGCATGCTTTATGGGTTCAAGCGTAGTTATCCGTCGTATAGTATTGGTGGCAAAACTGGAACCGCGGAAGTTGCTAAGCCAGAGGGCGGGTACCGCAGTGATGTATTCAATGGAATGTTTATGGGCTTTGTTGGGGGTAATGAACCGCAATATGTCATTGTAGTTCGTGTAGATACACCAAAAATCAGTGGTTATGCCGGGTCTGAGGCTGCTGCACCATTGTTTGTTGATTTGACAGGAATGCTTATTAACAATTTTGGGGTTAACCCTCGGAGCTAGTTATGAATATTTACAAACATCTCACCATGGTAATGAGGTATAATTAGGATAATTTATCATGACAGATACTATAAATATTGTCGTTCAAACCCACACATTAATCCAAATACTTCTTTTGGGCTTTATTACTTTTATGCTAAGTATGTTGTTAACGCCACTATATACAACAATCGCCTATAAATATGAATGGTGGAAGAAACAGCGCAGCGACTCTTGGTCGGGCGGCAAGGCTACAGTTTACGCTAAACTGCACGCGGCCAAGCACAAACGAAATATCCCTAACATGGCTGGTATTGTATTTGTTTTATCAGTTGGGTTGGTCACGCTTGCTGCAAATCTTGACAGGGGACAAACATGGTTGCCATTGGCCGGTATGGTTGGTGCTGGCTTGATTGGATTTGTTGATGATTGGATGAATATTCGCGGAAACAGCGCCATAGCCGGTATGCGGGCTAGGATTAAGTTCCTTTTGCATAGTATTGTTGCGTTGGTAGGCGGTGTTTGGTTCTATGCAAAGCTGGACGTCACTAGTCTAAATTTTGGATTTGGAGAGGTGGCACTAGGTGCTCTGGTTGTATTCGTATTTTGGTTTGTGGTTATTGCTACCGCAAACGCCGTGAATATTACAGACGGTCTAGATGGTTTGGCGGGTGGTCTGCTGGTGTCGTCATTTACGGTTTACACAATAATTGCTGCATCTCAAGGCAAGTATGTTTTAGCTGGTTTTTGTCTGTCTATTGTAGGCGCACTACTTAGCTACACGTGGTTTAATATATATCCAGCTCGATTCTTTATGGGTGATGTTGGATCATTTGCCCTAGGAACAGCACTGGGAATTATTGCATTACAAACAGATACAATATACGTGCTTCCTGTTGTAGGCGCTGTGTATGTAGCCGAGACAGGTTCGGTGATAATTAATCGCACCTCACGTAAATTGCGTCATGGTAAAAAGGTATTTCTGTCGTCGCCAATACACCATCACTTTGAAGCCATCGGTTGGCCTGAAACAAAAGTTACCATGCGCTTTTGGATACTGGGCCAAGTTGCAGGTGTAGTTGGTCTGATGTTGTATCTACTTGGGAGTAGATAGTGGAAAGGCAAGCTCCAAGACGTCCGTTAAGGGCAGGCTCTCGAGGAAGGGATTCATCCACACGAAAGCACAAGCCGGACTATATTCTTGTTTTGCTTAGCGTGCTGTTACTAGTGGTGGGGTTAATTGTTGTTTACGCAATTAGTCCAGGATTGAGTGCTCAAAAAGGAGTCGGAGAGAATTACTTTGTAACAAAACAATTGACTGCAATAGGTCTCGGGCTAGTTGCGTTTACAGCAGCTGCCTTTTTTCCATACAACAAGTGGCGCAGTTTTCAGCGCCCCTTACTGATCCTCGCAATACTAGCGACTTTAATTGCCCTTATTACACCAGTTAGCCCAGAATACCCTGCACACCGCTGGATACGTTTTGGTGGCTTATCATTACAATCAGTAGAAATTGTAAAGATGGCACTTTTGATAGGTATGGCTGCGTTTCTTGAGGAGCGAATTCGTCTGCGACAAATGCACAGCACTGTTTATACGCTGAGGCCTTTGGTAGTCATGCTTGGGGTTGTCGGTGTTATTATCGCTATTTTGCAACGTGACTTTGGTTCGACAGCGGTGATTGTCGCGATGACTGCAGCAATGGCGTTTGTTGCAGGGTTACCACTCATGAGAGTTGCGCAGGTCGGTGCAGTGATTTTGGTTGCTCTAATGATATTAATTTTACCGTTTAGTTATCGGCGAGATAGAATATCGACGTTTATGAACCCAGAGCGTGACTGTCAGGACTCGGGCTATCAGGCTTGCCAGGCTTTGATTGCAGTAGGGTCTGGAGGTCTTTTCGGAATTGGTCTGCAGAACAGTGGTCAAGCGTTTGGATATTTGCCTGAAGCTGCAAATGATTCGATTTTTGCAATTGTGTCAGAGAAGTTTGGTTTTGTAGGAGCATCGTTTTTGGTTTGTCTGTTTGGGCTATTTTTTGCACGGATAAAGAATATCATGGAAAGAGCGCCAGATAATTTTTCGCGATTGATTGTAGTGGGAATCTTAGCGTGGATGAGTACACAGGCGTTTATAAATATTGGTGCAATGATCGGACTTTTGCCCTTAAAAGGAATAACTCTACCGTTTATTAGTTACGGTGGCACAAGTGTTGTTTTTGTGTTAGCTGCGGTGGGGATGGTGTTTAATATCTCCAGGTATACAACTTACACAGTAAATGAAGGTACTGATGAATTGAGTACACTAAGCTCAGAAAGGAAAGTGCATGAAAATCGTGCTGACTGGCGGCGGAACAGGCGGCCATATCACTCCGATTCTGGCCGTCGCGCATGAACTGAAGCGCCTCAATTCTGATGCGTACATTGTATACATAGGTGAGCGAAATAGTAAGTATGCTGAAATGACCAGTAACAATCCGGATATTGACGAAATTCGTACGGTTTATGCGGGAAAGTTTCGTCGTTATCATGGTGAGTCTTGGCACCAGCGCTTACTGGACGTCCGTACAAATATATTAAATATCCGCGATTTGTTTTATTTCATACTTGGAACTTTGCAAGCTGTATTTCTCCTAAAGAGTCTCAATCCTGATGTAGTCCTTCTGAAAGGTGGCTTCGTAGGTGTACCTACTGGTTTGGCGTCAGCTTTTTGGCGTTATCCATTTGTAACGCATGATTCTGACGCTGTTCCGGGCCTTGCAAACAGGTTAGTCGCAAGGTGGGCTAGATACAATGCAACAGCTATGTCGCCAGATTACTACAATTATCCACCAGAAAAAGTTAAGCATGTCGGCGTGCTTGTTGGAGATGACTACCATCAGATATCCGAAGAAGAACAACTACAGTTAAAACATGAGATAGGCATCCCTAGCCATTCCAGATTGCTTTTAGTTACGGGTGGAAGTGGTGGTGCGCAGACGATAAACAATGCTGTACGTAGTATCGTGTCAGATCTTCTCGATAGTACTCCTGACTTGTATGTAATACATCAAGTTGGGAAAGGAAAGATGGGTATATACAAGGATTTTCAGCATCCTCGGCTACAGGTTGCACCACTATTATTTCCGCTATATCAGTTTACGGGTGCTGCTGACCTGATTATTACAAGAGCAGGGGCGAATGCTATTGCCGAGATAGGGGTACAGGGAAGAGCTTGTATTGTTGTGCCAAATCCATTGCTTGCTGGAGGGCACCAAACACAGAATGCAAAGTATTTACAAGAGCAACGTGCAGTAGAGGTCGTTGACGAAAAAACAATACGTAAAGATGCTAGCAAGTTGGGTCAGCAAGTTAGAAAACTCCTAGAGAACAAAACTAGACGATTAGATTTAGGTAAGCGAATGAATGAAGTTACAATTCCAGATGCTACAAGTAAACTTTCGATGATATTATTGGATATAGCAAAACGCACAGACACTAAGACAGAAAGTATTTAATGCTTGGCAAAAAACAAACACCAGCATCGGCAAGCCGCAGAGTACATCCGCAACAAAGGGCGAACGTATTTTCTTATCACGCTAGTCGCTCAAATAGTAGCATTCAACGAGAGCGAAAGGTTGAGGACACTGCACAGGCAGTCACATCAAACAAATTTGATGGTAGGAAGTGGCTTGGGTATGCACCTACTATTGTAACTAGTTTTGTAATCCTTGTTTGCTTGTTTTATGTTTCTACGCTCAATGGTCCGGTACGGTTACAGGTGGCTGGCTCATCTAGTAAAAGTCAAGTTTCTGCACATCTTGACGGTTACGTACCTGAAGTCGATAAAGTTTTCTTCGACTCTGTATACAATAAAAGTAAATTACTGATAAATACCACAAAAATAGAGAGCGATATCGAGGAAAAATATCCTGAGCTTGGAAATGTTGCCGTTGTGCTACCACTTATTGGTCGTCGGCCGATTGTGCAAATAAATCCGTCCAAGCCTGTTTTGTTGCTAGAGACTAATCATGAAGATTTTGTGCTGGATAGTCATGGTCGTGCAATATCTAGGGCAAGTGATGTTGATAGCTCTCTGACAGACTCTCTGCCTGTGCTACACGATGACAGTGGCGTATCGTTGCAACAAGGTAGGTATGCGCTATCATCATCCACCGTAAAGTTCATCGAGGATGTACACAGACAGCTTAAGGATAAAGGATATAAACTGCAGAATATGACACTACCAGCTGGGTCTGGTGGCCAGATGTATCTTCGTTTGCGGGATGTGGCGTACTATGTAAAATTTGATCTAGAAGGTGATAGTAGGGCACAGGCAGGTACTTTTATAGCTACTAGGATTAAGCTTGATAATGATGGTGTTGCGCCAAAAGAGTATATAGACGTTCGTGTTCCGGGTAAGGTCTATTATAAATAAGGTATATTAGCTCCCTAGTCCACTCTTCCCTGGATGTTCGGAAAATGTTCACCTTAACAAATATGTAGATTTCCCCAAAAAACTATACAAGCATACAAAACAATGCGAAAGTCAAATATTTCGCTACTAGGGAGAGGGCAAGGGGAATACTATATAAAACAAACAAAATAACAAAAAAGCAAATATTTTCACAGAATGCTGTGGAAAAGTCAAACGCCTGGACTGTGGAAAGCTTTTGGGCAATAAGATCCTGTGAACAATACTAAGCATGGAATGTAGGACCTAGGAGATAGATGTGTTTGCTCATATTTTTCATAGGATATCATTGGGTAGAGATTTAATTGTATGACAATTTTACGCAAACATGCATACTCTCCCCTGTATACAACGTATTCTCAATCACAGGACAAAAGAAGTATCGTGTCGCAAAATATACATTGTGCGACATCGAGTATATATTTCTTTTTTTGGCTTTGCTTTTCTATTATTATCATTGTTATCTACTGCGCTAACTATATATATTTTTCTTTGACATATGCATCCTGCCCTTTGGCTTGCCTGATCATGTAAGCTGCTTAGTTAGATTCTTGCTTTTTATAAAATATTCTCACGATTTGATGTTCATTGACTTTGTTCGTAAAACGTTCTTTTTATCAGCCAATTATTTGAGGACTATTGCCTCGTGATCTAGGATCTGCTCCCTGCGCACTTAATATTTGTTGCCCCAATAGAGGTTCTATGTCTACAAACCAGGTCTCCGGTTTCTGCGGTGCGTGTACCGAGTTTGGCGTACCGTAGACTAATTGCCCAACGGTGATATCTCTAAAGGCATTTTCTTGCTCCTCGAGGATATTCTGCTGATACTGCACAACACCTTCGTTAAACGATTCTAGACTAGTCAACGGAATATCATCTTTTGGACGTATAATTGCTACCTGTGCCGCTAGTACAAAGCCTTTGGGTAGAATGTTTTCATAAAGCCGTTGATCTATTGGGATTGCTGGATTTGCTTCACACACGCCCCATCTGTGAGGGACGATTTTAACGTTACAAAAGGTTGCAACTTTGCCAAAATACCAGTGAGCTCGGTTTAACCTTTGACGCAAGGTCTCGTCGGGGCCACTTGTCCGAACGGTTCGCACGAAACTCGTAAGTCCAGAGTGCGCTGCCCTGATATAGTCCAGTTTACAGGTCTTGACTTCTTCTAGCGGGTATATTGGTAGTTCCACACCGTCATGGCATAGTGTGTTGCTATATTGTCTAAACATTGCCTGTTATTATATAGAACTATTCCGCAAGAGCGTAGGTGGCTTTAGCAACACGCTTGAACTGTGGCTTGCCCTGGAGGTTGAGGAGTATAGTTGTTTCTTTGACGTGACGGCTTTTGAGGACTTGTTTGACTATTTCGTCTCTGTGTAGTGGCTCATTAGCCTTTTTTAGAACGTCGGTAATAATGTCGGCAACTGTTCCCTTCTGATATCCCCATTCCTTTAGAGCATATATACCGCGGCCAATTAGAACGAAACGCTTATCTTTGATTAGTTCATTGTGGATAGCCTGTGTGGTAACATCTTTGCGCTTAAAGTCACTTTGCTTGATTGCTTCGGCGATTTCATTGAAGTGCATGTGTTTGCCGGCATCTTGAAGTATGACATAAATTTTGTCACGAATATTCTTGGGGTTGACGGTAGGCCACTTTACGAGACCCCACTTGCCGTTAAGTGTAGCAAGGTGTTTTGAGGTGCTGGCCAGCGCAGCCGTGTGGTCAGGATTTTCTAGTTTAATCAAGGATGCAATCTTGTCGATTGTGGCTGGTTCACCAATATTCTTAACTGCTTCAATAGCTTTTGCGGCTAGGTCTTTAATGGTTTTTTCGTCGTGTTCTGCAGCTATACCCACGGAATGATGAAAATGATCATTTTCATCAACGACTGCAATCTCTGGGCTAAGTGCGGCTAAGAACGAAATACGAGATTGGTCAATTCTTGAATTAGCTGTTGTTAGACGAGCGCCGAGGTCAGATATACGAGCTGCCTTACCCATTTCCTGAATTTCGCTTACCAATACTTTTTGGACTTCTTGTATGTGTGGTAATTGCCCAGAGTCGGCCATGGCTTTTAGTTTGGCCATAACGGCTTTTTCTAGCTGACGCACTCGCTCGCGAGTTATACCAAGTAGTTCCCCGATTTGTTCGAGCGTCTCTTTGCGATCAAACAAACCGTATCTTCGCGCGATTATCTCACGCTCTCTTTCTCGGTCTATAGTACCAAGTATGTCGTTGATAATAGTTTCAATCTGGAGTTGGCTTGTGCTTGCCTCGGTCATTTCCCTGCTCCTTGTTATGTAATAAATACTAAGATGATTAATTTTATAGTAAAACAACTTTTACAAAAAGTCAACAACTATGTATGTATGAGCTAAACTTGCAGTTTTTTGGGATTGATAGATCCCTCCTTGCTAACAAGCTTGTGTATATATTGTAGCACTAAATAGACGCTAGTGCCTAAAGTATGACATAGAAAGCTACGACAAGATATGTTGCTTATCTGTAAAATTGTGGAAAAATAGTACTATTTTACAACCTTTTCGGTTTGGGGTGGCTCGGTCGGCAGAAATAGGTTTTCCTGTACAAGATAAAAGAACAATAGACTTTTTTCTCCAAAATTCTTTGGACATCCATACGGTCTATTTAGATAAGCTACCATTTCCGGAAAATGCTCCGCACAAAACCCTATCATTTCGCCATCTAGGCGGAATGTAAAGCTGCGCAGGTCATGTATTATTGGTGCTTTTGATGTCGCTCGACGGATTGCGTTAAAAGATCGTTCCGCAAGACCGCGAGTATCGCGGGTTTCTAGGTTCTCTAAATTATCTTTTGTAATTACCGGCACAAGTTCATTAGTGTGCTCGTCACTAAACCATTCCACGACCCTGGGATTGAACTGCCTTTCCGGGCTCTCTATGGCTATAGAAGGAGTTTCGGCATCGGATCCGGTTGTATGCATGACTATGTCGTATTTGAAGGCTACTGATCCAAGTACTGCAAGTACTTCTGGTAGCGCTTCTCGAGGAACATCCATTGCAATGTGCCGAAGTGAAGGGTCTGACTCTGTAGGGTTAATAGACATCGTTACTACTTTTTGGTTGTCTTACGTTTAGTGAAGCGCTTTTTGGGCGCTGGTGCTTTGTTTAGTAATTCTTTGGCCTGGTCGTGGGTGATAGATGTTGGTTCAGCGTCTTTGGGGATTTTGGCGTTCTTTTTACCATCGGTTATGTATGGTCCGTATCGTCCCTTAAGTACCTTGATGCCGTCGCCGAAGTCAGCGATATTTTTTTCAGCTTCTGCTTGGAGTTTGGCAGCGTATAGATCCTTTGCTTCTTCTAGGGTAATTGTGTGGGGATCTAGTGGCTTGATGGATACAAATAGCTTTCCTACCTGTATGTATGGCCCAAAACGACCAATGTTGGCTTTGATTTCCTGGTTATCATCTGTTTGTCCAACAACTCGTGGAAGCTGAAAAGCGTGCAGCGCTTGCTCGATAGTGACTGTTTCGATCTTTGCTCCTCTAGGCATTGGGGCAAATTGAGGTTTGTTTTCTTTGTCTTCGATGTCTCCAAGTTGTAGCATAGGTCCAAAACGTCCAAAACGAGCATAAATTGTCTTTCCTGTTTTTGGGTCGGTTCCGACTTCTCTGGCTTGAGCAACGGTGCTACGATCGATTCCACCAGATTTTTCGATTAGCGCCTGAAATGGTGTATAGAACTCATGGAGCATTTTATTTCGGTCCAGTTTACCTTCGGCGATGTCATCGAATTCTTCTTCTACATTGGCGGTAAAGCCATAATCGATAATTGGGTTAAAATGATTGCCAAGAAAATCGCTCATAACTTGCCCACTAGCGGTTGGTACGAGTTTACCTTTGTCCGAGCCGGTCTTTTCCTGAATAATCTCGCGGTTAACTGTCTTATTTGTTAGATTTAGGGTGATGATGTCTCTAGGTGTCCCCTCGGAGTCGCCTTTTACTGCATAGCCACGCACTTGTACGGTATTGATAATTGTGGCGTAGGTTGATGGGCGACCGATGCCAAGTTCTTCAAGCTTTTTGACCAGACTACCTTCGGTGTAGCGGGCGGGTGGTTTGGTGAACATTTGTTTTGCTTGAGCTGATTGCAGGCGTAGTGTTTCGTTGACCGCTACGGCCGGCAATAGGTCGGCTTCTTTTTTGCCACCACCGTAGACTTTCAGAAAGCCATCAAAGATAATTATTTCGCCCTTGGCCTCGAATATTTCTTGGCTGGTGGATATTGTAATGGTGACGGTAGTTTTTTCTAGCTTGGCCGGCGCCATTTGGCTGGCGAGTGTTCGGCGTCTTATCAGGTCGTATAGTTTTTGGTTGTATTCATCGCTGCTGGCTTTTTCTAGGCTGACATTTGTAGGACGGATCGCCTCATGAGCTTCTTGGGCACTAGAGTTTTTGGTTTTGAACTTGCGGACTTGGTGATACTCATTGCCGTAGGTGGACTTGATGTATTCTGTCATCTGGGAAAGTGCTTGTCCGCTAAGATTGACAGAATCGGTTCTCATGTAGGTAATTTTACCGTCTTGGTATAGTTTTTGGGCCGCCGCCATAGTCGCCTTTGAGCTAAAGCCAAGCTTGCTGTTGGCATCTTGCTGTAATGTGCTGGTCGTGAACGGTGCAGCGGGGTTGCGAGTCGACGGACTCTTCGTGATGTCTGTAATGGTGAAGGTTGCTTGACCCAGTCCTTCCAGAAATTGTTTGGCTTCTTCTTCGGTATTGAATCTATTGGGTATTTCTGCTCGGAATATTTCACCGTGAGCTTCAAATTCTGCGGTGACACGGAATTTGTAAGAGCTTTCGAAGGCGTCAATTTCACGCTCTCTTTCGACCAGTAGGCGAACACCAGGTGATTGAACCCTTCCTGCACTGATGCCACCCGGTACCTTTTTGCGTACTACGTCTGATAGGTCAAAGCCTACAATTCGGTCGAGGATTTGTCTTGCTTGTTGTGCGCGGACAAGGTTCATATCCACAACACGTGGGTTTTTGATAGCCTCAGTGATAGCGTCTTTGGTAATTTCATGGAAGACAATGCGTTTAGTTTTGGTCGGGTCGAGCTTTAGTACCTCGCACAAATGCCAGGCAATAGCCTCTCCTTCGCGGTCTTCATCAGTTGCTAGCCATACTTCGTTGCTAGACTTGACTGCTTTCTTCAGCTCGGTAATTATTTTCTTTTTGTCGGTATCAACTTCGTAAGTTGTTTCGAAGTTATTGTTTACGTCTACGGCATTGCCACCGTCTTTGGATTTTTTGGCGATTGAGCGAATGTGACCAACAGAAGACAGTACTTTAAAATCACTGCCGAGGTATTTCTCGATAGTCTTGGCTTTTGCCGGGCTTTCTACGATAACGAGGTTTTTTGTCATAAGTATTGTATTAGTGTACTGGTAAAATCAGCCACAGCCAATAACACTACTACGTTTTAGCCTCAAATTGCAAGTGCTCGTTGAACGACAGTGACTATGATTTTGCAGTTCTAGTAATATCTGTCCTGGCGCAATAAGGACTAGACGCAAGTGATGTGCATATTCGAACAGTGTATGCTGCTCCGTTGCGTACAGCACGCATTGTTAGCGGTCCATCCTGGCACAGGGCGGTTACTTTATCTGCTTCGTCGATGATGTCGCTGTTGCTTATTTCTGCTATGTCTAATAAATGAGCAGCAAACGTACGGTTATTTATTTCTAGATCGTTAATTATTCCTTCTGACTCTTCAGGGCTGTGGTAGTGATCTTGTCTTAGATGTGTAGAGAATGCTTCTCGTATCTCACCAGGCATACCCTCTAGTGTCGCAGTACCGAGAGCATTGGCCATTGCTTGGAATTTCTGAGCTTCCAAGAAATCAGCGCTAATAGCACTTAGTGCAGGGCAATTTTTGCATTGCTCTGGTACATCAAGCATCTCTGGCGTTTCGTCAAATATCGGTAAACTCATAAACAATATTCTACAACAAAAACATATAAAAAGCAATACACATATCGTTGATTCTATGCTGTTAATAAATCCTGTTTATGGTCTGTGCTTATTTTGTGGCCCAGTGGCCGCCACCGGTGGAGCGAATTTTGCCGGTTATTTCTAGCATTGTGAGCGTTTGGTTAAAGGTGACTACATCTAGCTGGCTTTTTGTCTGAAGCTGGTTGCCGTCGGTGATGCCTTTCTGTAGAAGTGATAGGATCGCTTCTTCTTGTTCGTTGGCTGCAAGTATTTCACCTAGTTGGAGTTGTTCGCCTACGCCCAGTACATCGAATATGTCTTGGGCAGAAGTAATTGGTGCGGCTCCTGTTTTGATGAGGTTGTTTGTGCCTTCCGATTGAGTACTGGTGATGTTGCCCGGAACCGCTAAGACTGATTTGCCTTGATCTAGGGCAAAGCCTACTGTGTGCATGGTTCCACTTTTGGCTGCGGCTTCGGTAATGAGTACGGCATCGCTTAGACCAGATACAATGCGGTTTCTGGCAATGAAGTGATGAGGTAACGGCGGTGTCCCAGAAGGGTATTCACTCACCAGGGCACCACCCTGCTCCAAGATACGTCTAGCGAGTTGTCTGTGGCTTGCAGGGTATGGCTTATCTAGCCCACATGGCAAGACGGCTATTGTCTTGCCACCGGCGTCTAGTGTGGCTTTGTGAGCAATAGAATCCACCCCCAAGGCTAGGCCGCTTACAATTGTGACCCCACTCCTCGTAACTGTTCTGACTAGATCATCTGTTACTCCTCGACCGTATGGCGTAACTTTGCGACTACCAACTACTGCAAGACGCGGTGTTTCAAGTAAAGCAGATAGATTGCCAAGTATAAATAACTCCTTTGGTGCATCTGGAATATCCAACAGGATATTAGGATAAGCACTAGAGTTTATGGTAACTTTATTGACATTCATACAAAAAGGTATTGACAATTATAATATATTTGCTAAAATAGCAATCTGTAATCCTCGCATAAGAGGAATTACGCACCTTATACCCCTATTCTAACAGTTTCCTTCGGGAAATTATTGTTAGATTGTTTTAGAACGGCTGATTAAGTTGTTACCCTCCACTTATTTTAGCGGTGCTTTACCTAATAAGGAAGCAACGTTCTAAAACAAACTAACCCCTTTAACTAGCCCTTCCCGGCTTTGCTTGGGTTGGTCCCGGTTCAAAGTGAGTACTTCAGGTATGTTCTGTATGTCAGAACGGCGCGGGTCTTTATGGAGTTTTGGACATCGACGCTTACACTCGGGTGGGTTGAAGGGTATTGGAGCGAATGCTTGCATTAGCTCCTAAAAAACGGTCTTCGAGCGGTGCCCACCCCCTCTCGGAGGCCGTTTTTTATTACAAAAGGTATCGCCTTTTTATGCGTCTAAACATGGGCCATGTTATATTAAAAATATGTATGGACACACATCAGAACAAGAAAGATTTCCAATTTCAAGACCTGGACATGGCGAGCCAGTAGATTTATATGAATCTGACGAATTTGCTAGCGATCTCGAGGATTGGACTGCCAGGATAGCTCAGGATATGGATAGAAGAGCAGCAGAACGTCGAAGTATGTCAGGATTGCCAGAAGAGCTTTCAGGAGAGGATGCGTACACTGGCATACCAATTGAATAAAATTACTGTGATTCGCTAAACCAAGAAGCTACGGGTGTCATGAGGTAGCTGTCCAGAGAATACGTATTCGGTTAGGATGCTTGTGACTTCACGTGTTAGGGCTGGTATGTCTTCTTGCTCTTGCTTGCTGAATTTTGCTAGCACATAGTCTGCGCTATCGATTTGTGCCGGTTTGTCGCCATCAATGCCTATTCGTACCCGACCAAAGTCTGGGCCGATGTGGGAGATAAGTGATTTGATGCCATTGTTTCCTGCATCTGATCCACCAATACGCATGCGTATCTGGCCAAATTCTATCGCGAGTTCATCATGAACTGCCACAACTTGCCGGGAATGTATTTTATAAAAATGGCTAATCTTTTGAACTGCTTCACCGCTGTTATTCATGAATGTGGTGGGTTTGCAAAGAATAACACGTGTTTCACCAAGTGTTTTGATCGCTACGAGACATTTGAAGTCTTTTTTTTCTACCCAAGGGTCAAATTCGTGCGTGGTCGCAAATGTGTCTAGGCATGCAAAACCGATGTTGTGTCTGGTAGCATCGTATTCTTTGCCAATGTTGCCAAGGCCAACAATTAGGATGGTCTTGTTCATGCCAACTGAAAACAGTGGTTGGTGTTGTCTGTCGCTGTGTGGATTGCGCTGAAATAAGGCCATTCTGTCAATAGCATAGCCCCGAACACTACAAACTAGCAAGTGTGATATAGCAATAGAGCGCCTTTCGGCGCTCTATTTAATCTAGCCAGGGATAATGAAATCGTCTGGCGTGAGTCTGCCATCTGCGCAGGCTGGGTGGTCTACAGCGCGGTCTATGGCGTTGCCGGCACCTTTATAGGGTGCTTTCGCAAAATTCGTTTGGTCAACCAGGTCTCTGCCGTCGCAATGAGATAGTATTGGGGCGTAGTTGTCGGCATCCTTGTATTCGGTTAGCCTAGATCCGTCCTCGAAGTAGGTGTGGCTAACACTAGTTTGGTCTACAGTTTCGATTACGCCATTGTCTCGCTCGGGTTCAGCATTGCCGCCACAGGCAGTGACTGCAACTGCTGATATACATAGAGCAAGTGCTGCAGTAGTTCGGCGCAGCATATTGCCGTTAGATGGTAGTTGTTCAAAGTTCTTCATATGTCTCTCTTTGTACTTTAACGATATTACTTTAATTTCTGCCTAGTGCAATTGTTTCACTGCATGTCACTTTTTCTGTGACACTAGCTTCTCCGTCTTCGTCGATAGCGTATTCACCGACACAGTTTAGGCTAGATTGTTCCCTGCTGACATGGAACTCAAAAGTATCAGTTTCGTCGTTGAGCACCAGCCTTCCCATGCCTGGGAAATCGTGAGACAACTCTTGTTCGATCTGAGCGTTGTGTTCTTGGATTGCCTCGACTCGCCGATCTTCAGAATTACTCCTGATGACATTGATCCCCATATTGAACAATGTAGTCGCAATTACTCCAGCGTAAAATGACAGCTCAACTTTCTGACGTACTGGTAGTTTACGTAATTTTTCCATATTAAAAGCACCTCCTTAATGCACTTTTTGGATTAACTTTCGCCTTAGTATCGCGATTGCTTATCCCTTGTGCGGAGGCGCCTATTTCAATTGGCCGCTTCGGCTTGGGCAATGCTATTGTCGGTAGTCACCAAAGTCACTGAATGCTTACTTGCGACTAGAGTTGCATTAACTCCGTAAATATCACTATAGGCTATTCGTGACTATTTGTCAAGGTTTTTTAGACCGCGTTTGCGGAGCTCTCTGTTCTTTTCCTTTGTTGGACTTTGACCGTGTTTGTGTGTATCGTGTTTTTCAAAGAACCAGAACTTGACTGGCGTACCCTCAAAACCGAACTCTTCACGTAAACGGCGATCCATAAAGCGTTTGTAACTCCAATGTAGTAGCTTGGTGTGAGCCCCGTAGACTTTGAAGTTGGTCGGGTCTTGTTCTTCTTGGACTATGTAGTTTAGCTTTGGAGTGCGATTCTTTAGTCCAGCCGGCGGGTGTTCTTCTATGATTTGACGCAACCATTTGTTTAAAGCAGTTGTGCGTATGCGTGTATGGCGCTTTTGGTCGATATCTAGGATGAGATCGAATATTTTAGCAACGTTTTGACCTGTTACGGCGCTGGTAAAAATCAGTGGTGCCCAAGGCACGAAGTCGTATTTGGCGGCAATTTGCGGTGCCATGTGGTCACGTGTGTAGGCGTCTTTGTCTGCGGCATCCCACTTACTTACGACAAGTATGAGACCTTTGCCAGACTCCTTAATCATGCCGGCTATTTTTTGGTCGAGTTGCACATTGAGTTCGTTGGCGTCCATGAGCATCAAGCAAACATCGGCTTGTTCGATGGCTGCCAATGATCGCACAACACTGAAGCGCTCGATGCCCTGGCCAATTTTGCCAGAGCGACGAATGCCTGCGGTGTCCATGATCTCGATTTCTCTGCTGTTATATCGTACAGTTGTGCGGTTTACATCGCGTGTTGTACCCGCACGGTCAGCGACTATCGCTTGCTGTTTTTTGGCCAGTGTGTTAAATAAAGCCGATTTACCAACGTTTGGTCGTCCAAGTAGCGCAACGTTAATACGATCCTCTGCTTCCTTGAGAGTTGCCTTTGGAATGTTGGCGACGAGTGTGTCTAGTAGTGAATCGATACCACGATGCTGGGTGGTGCTGGTTAGCATGATTGGCTTGATGCCTAGTTTCTGGAAGTCTACGGGGTCGGCTTTTGGCTTTTTATCGATTTTGTTGACGACAAGCATCACGGGCTTGCGGCTTTTGAGGGCTAGCTTGGCAACCCGACGGTCCTCTTCAGTTATGATGGTGCTTGCTTCGATGACCACCAAGATTACGTCGGCGCTATCCGTTGCCTGGGTGATCTGTTCCTGAATGGTGAATTCAAACTCATCCTCAGCATCCTTCATGCCGGCGGTATCGACTAGCCAAAAATCCTGCCCTTTGTATGTCGCTTTGGCCATAATGCTATCGCGAGTTGTACCTGCTTCGCGGGCAACGATAGCTTCCCTTCGGTCAAGAATTGCGTTGAACAAACTAGATTTGCCTACATTGGCACGCCCAACAATTGCGATAATCGGAAGCTTTTTCATATGTTTATTCTAACAGAGATGCGGTAAATACATGAAGCTTATCATTTTTTGGTGTGTTGGGATTTGGTGAGTTTCCCTTTTGTCGACACAGGCCTTCGGAAGATACTGGAGAGGATCATCGATACGCTAACTACTGCACCTAGCCACACCATCCACTCTCCTATCACGGTGTAGGGGGTTTTCCTGGTGTTGTTTTGTACGGTTACGCGTGCAGAGTTTTGGGCATATTCTTCGGCTATGGTTCTGCCATTGATATCGAGAGCGTAAGCCCTGTCACCATTGGCCGATTGCAAAAAGTACCGAGCATTGGCGACGGCCATAAACTTTCCTAAGGATTTTTGCTGTCGATTAAAGACAAGCGTACCCCCAAAGACTTGCAAAGACGCGGAGTTGCTGAGTACAGTTGCGCCCGCTTTTGTGAACTGGCGATAGTCTTGGGGCGCAGTAATACTTGAGCAAACGCCAGCCCCAATGCTGGTCGAGGAATCAATCTTACTAGGTTGAAGTTGTGACGGGTTTTTGATAACAGCTTTATGGAATGTAAAATAACTAAGCAGTTTGTTTTGTTTGGTCGCTTGCATTATATATTTTACTGAATATGGCAGATCCTCACCTCCGGGAATAAGCCGGTGTTTGTTTTGGATCTGCGTTATGCCTTGCTGGGTATTCCCGAAGAGTAATGTGTTTCGATGACTGGCTTCATTTGGTTGCCATTGCTCTTGGGATCCAACGAAGTAGCTCTTGTCGGACTTGGAAAATAAGCGAGTCGGTAGATTTTTATTCGAGATACTATCCAATCCATACTCTGGAAAGATTACGAGTTTGCTATCTGATGTATCCAATGCGGAGAGGCGTTCATCGAGCGTTTCGCTGATAATTATTGCAGTAAATGAAGTGCCTGTTGGTGTACGATAAGCCAACCAGCCGATAACGGATATCAGTGCAAGTATCACGGTAGTAGCCAAGGCGGGTCTACGGGTTGATTTATTGGTCATCAGAATGACAATCAGCCAAACAAAGGCTGCTAGACCAAAGAAACCTACAATTCTACTAGCGAATCCAAAGGGTGTGTTGATTAAGACAAGTGTCGGTGAACCGAGGGGTAGGATGTTGTCAAAACTTCCCTGTGGGCCAATCCAGATCAGAGCAGTTAGCCAAGCAACCAAAAAGTCGCTTAGCGCAAGAATTATAACAGAGATAGGTATTGCGATAATGGGCTTGCGTGTAGCAATAAGTGTTCTTGCAAACCTGATGCCCTGCCACATGATTACTGTAGAAAGCGTTACGTTGACAAGCGATACTGCGGCTGCAATGACTATACCTTGTGTGTGCGAGCCAGATAAAGATAAGCTGTCGGTTGATAATGTCCAGGACCAGCACATTGCATACCAAAGTATTAGTAATAACTGTGCGGTATTTTTACTCATCTTTGGAGTTTTGAGTTTTCGCACGGCTATAGTTCCTTGATTTCACCTGATCGTAAGTTGTCTAGAGCAAAAGTACCGAATTGGATCCTGTGAAGTTTGGTTACGTGATATCCAAGGTGTGCAAATGTACGTCTAATCTGTCGGTTGCGACCCTCGGTCATCGTCACTAGCCAGTCGGTTGTGGCGTTTGAATCGGGAAGCATTTCTATAGTTAATTTGCTTAGTCCATCTACGAGTGGAACGCCATGGTCTATAGCTTCTTGGTCGTTTGCCGTAAGGCCTTTGTTCAAGCGAATAATGTATTTTTTCTGCTTTTTGTAGCTTGGATGGGTGAGTTGTTGTGCAAGGTCGCCGTTATCAGTCAGGAGTAGGAGACCAGATGAGTTTTTGTCAAGGCGACCAACTGGCTTAAGGTGGTGATATTGCTTGGGTAATATATCGTAGATTGTTGCGTTACCTTGACCGTTCCTTGAACATATATAACCTACCGGTTTGTGAAAGAGTATCGTAGAAGTCGATCGGGGTAAGAGCAGTAGTTTTCTATCTAGTTCAATCTTATCATTTATTTCATCAATTATCTGACCAAGCTGGGCTGGCGTACCATTAACGATTACCTGATCTTTTGCAATTAGTCTATCGGCAGCGCGGCGCGATACACCAGTGCAAAGAGCAATGTATTTGTTTAATCGCATAGATCAATGTTACTACACTACCGGGTTGTCTGGAGTACCAGGTGTCTGGACGTTACCAGGGAACGGAACATCGACGGGTGCTTCCTCTGCTACCAACAAAGGTGCTTGTGTATCAGCTGGTGTTGGGGCCGGAGCTTCTGCTGCTAGTGGTAAGGGGGTTTCTATTGAAGGAGCAGGTATGTTTATATCTTGACCCATCTCTTTTGCTAGTAACGCATTGAGGTCTGGACCGCTGTTGGAAAGATCGTTCAGCGGTGCAATAACTTTCTTGCCTGCAATTTGGTTACTGGATAATGGTTGTGGTGTGTCTGGTGTAGTGGGCTCTTGGTTTGTGGTTGGTTTCTGTAGAAGGTCATTGACGGCATTTGCCATGTCGGCTGCTGTGTCTGCGGCTACGTTCGTCACATCGGCCGTACCTGTTGTTGCGGGTTGTGGGTTGTCGGGC
Organism: Candidatus Saccharimonadota bacterium; assembly: GCA_020428105.1. GTDB lineage: Bacteria > Patescibacteriota > Saccharimonadia > Saccharimonadales > JAGQNK01 > JAGQNK01. Next base: position 18,798 of record JAGQNK010000011.1, on the reverse strand, counting down.
GCTGGCGCTGTCTGAGCGGCGGAAGCGTTTTGGGTAGTAGCTTGCTGGGAATCTGTTGCAGAGTCTTGTGTTGTGGCAATGGCGGGTTGTGTCGCATCGTCAGTTGAAGTTGTATTTGATGCAGTACTAGACCCAGTAGGTTCGGACGAGGTGGCATTGGCCGTTCCTGGAACATCCGCTGGTAGAGTGTCGGAGTCTTGAAGTATCTCGCCCGCAACTCTTGCGACGTCTTCCAGTGTGACCTGGGACTTCACTAAATACCTATCTGCACCAAGTTTATCGGCTCGCATTTTGTCTTCGGCTTGCGATAACGCGGTCATCATTATGACTTTGGTGTGTTGAGTTTCCGGAGTGCTACGTAGAATGTCCAGCATGTCAAATCCGCTTATTTTAGGCATCATTACGTCACTGATGATTAGATCTGGCTTTTCCTTGACGGCCATGGCCAAGGCCTGTTCCCCATCCTCTGCCGATACTATAGTGTACCCTTCGGCCAATAAACGAGCTTCATAAATCTCGCGTAGGTTGTTGTCGTCTTCGACGAGCATTATTTTTGCCATTCGTTGTTCCTCTGTTAGTTAGACATGCTTATGCTAATGAATATTGTAACACAATGCATTTTTGCAGCATGCTATCTATTTGGGTATCGTAGCCTTTTGCGTATTTGGTACGTTGCTACTCATACTGATGAGGTGATTTGCTTTTTGGTTATCTAGTCTCGGTAGATTAATGAAAAAAGTACTTCCCTTGCCAAATTCGCTCTCTACCCATATACGGCCTTTGTATAATTCAACAATCTTCCGACAAATAAATAGACCAAGACCAGTACCACCTATTGTTCTGGTGGCGGAATTGTCTACACGGTAAAATTTTTGAAACAGGTGTCCAACGTCCGCAGCGGGTATACCGGCACCCGTGTCTTTGACAAAAATCTGCACGACGTCGTTATTGCCCGTTAGGCCGACGGTGACCTTTCCCGCTTCCGTATATTTTACTGCGTTCTCGAAGAGGTTTGTCATAACCTCGCGCATTCGGTCAGGGTCTATATAGGCGTAATAGAGGGGCTTAATGACTTTGCCATTCATGGTATCTGTTTTATCGATTGCGTTCGCTCCTATAGTGAAGTCTACCTCTAGTCCTTTCTTGTCTGTTGTGAAGCGAAGGGTGTCCACAAGTTGCTCGATGAATTGGCTCATTTCAACAGCTTGAGGGTGGCTAATGAGTCTGCCATCTTCAGCTTTAGCGCTCAAGAGCAGGTCCTCCAGGAGTCTGCCGAGATGTTCTGTACTGGTGTGTGCTTTTTGTAGGTAGCTGCGTGCGCGCTGGTCTATAGTACTGACTTTATCGCTCAAGGCGAGTCCTAGATATCCCTCAATTGCCGCGACGGGAGTACGCATTTCGTGGGATGCAGTACTGATAAATTCACTTCGTGCTGTTTCTTCTTCTTTCTTTTTGCTAACATCGCGAAGAGTTATAATCGCCCCATATTGTTCTAGTGTTTGTTGGTTTATGATTGGCGATACGGTTATGTCTATAAATAATTCCTGGTCATTCTGGACGATTAAAATGAGTTCTCTGCTCAATGATTTTTGTGTGGCGAGTGCTTTGGTGATTGGATTGTCATCAGAATTCATGGATTTGTGATCTAATGATTGAAACTTCAGAACACTTTTATGGTCGAGGTCAATGATGTCTTTTTCTGCTTGGCTCAGTAGTTTTAGAATGCCGGGGTTAACGGATTTAATATTGGCATTTTTGTCGATTATGATTACTCCGTCGCCAATAGAATCAGTCAGGAGTTTAACAGCCTGGTTTTTGACGAGAAAGTGCTCTATGTAGTTGTCAGAGCGTATTGGGGAGAGCGTGAGGTATTTGTCTTTAAGCCATAGTAGTAGAGCGACTACGCCTGTAACTCTTACGATCATACTTAAGCCATCGCCACTTACCCCTAGTATGGTCGGATCGGTTGTTCCAGATACAGTCATAGCAAAAACAACACCAACAATGCCAAGAACCATTAGGGCAATTGCAGGACCAAAAGTGGTAGCAGCATATGCGACCAATATATTTTGGAGTAGAAAAATTAGTGATGTTTTGTAAGCAAGTGATGATTCGACAGCGGCATTGCATGCCAGCGCAAATAAACTAAAACTTATTAGATAAGCAAGCCATATATTTACCCTTCGGATGAGTTTTAGAAAGAGTAGATTATATAATACTCCAGAAATTGCAAAAATACCGGTAGCGATGCTTATTCCGTAAATATTCTTGTTCGGGACTAGCAAAGTTCGTTGATCAATTGCAAAATATGCATACATTATCCCCAGTATGCTCACTACGGCCAGGTAGTAGTAATTAAATAGTCGTAGCCATTTTTCGTTTACGTACTGCATCTAACTTATTGTCGTCCACCAAATTGCTTATTGTTACATTATGGCTGTTTTAGTTCTCTGGTGCAACTTGAAATATTGGCGTCTAGGTGATAAAATCTCCCTCTGTTATGGCTCAATCGTCTAACGCTTCGGGTAATCATGAGACACCACGCCCGGTGTCCTACCAATAGACGAAGAGTAGCACCTTTCATTTATTTTTTTGGTCTCATCGTCTAACGGTTAG